>CAUPEV010000258.1:0-6045 GCA_963510335.1 uncultured Roseateles sp. | reverse complement strand
TTTGTGATTGCATTGACTGCCATAACCGTACACTCTCCTATTGACTGCGGGCGCATTGTTGCATGGGATGTTTGCGCCGAGCCCCAGATTACAACATCGAAAAATGACATGAGTCTGCTGATCCTAGAACCGCTCGAAGCCGAAGTCATGCAATGGCTTTCGGAGCGCAATACTGTGCGTTTTGCGCCCGAGTTGGTTGGCGAGACCGCGCAGCTATTGCAGGCCTTGCATCAGACCCGTGCCCTCATCGTGCCACCCAGCGAGGCGGTTGAAGCCGCATTGCTGCGAGCGGCGCCGCGCCTGCGTGTGGTCGGGCGCATGAGTGCGGGCGGTGAGAACATTGATCTCGAGGCCTGCCGAGCTGCTCGTGTCGAGGTGATCCGCAGCCTGACCGCCACCGCCAGTGCCGAGGCCGAGTTTGCCATCGGTGCCTTGCTGGCCTTGCTGCGGCGTGTACCGGTGCTGGCCAGTGACGGCATGATGGTGGGCCGTGAATTGGGTTGCGCAACGATGGGTTTGATCGGCATGACGCCGGCTTCGCGCATGTTGGCGCAATTGCTGCCCGCTTTTGGCACGCGTGTGATCGGTTATGACCCAAGCTTGCATCAAAGCGACCCGCTGTGGGCGCAATGGGGTATCGAGCCCTTGCCGCTGCGTGAATTGATGGAGCAAAGCGACGGGGTGTGCGTGCAGCTGGGCTTTTTCCCACGCTACCGCGGTCTGTTGGGCGAGCGGGTACTGGGCTTTGCCAAACCCGATCAAGTGCTGGTCAGCATTGCGCATTCAGCGATTTTTGATGATAGGGCGCTGGCCGACGCGCTCATCAGCGGCCGCATCCTGGCGGCCTGGTTCGACAGCATGGAGCCGGGCCTTCAAGAGCCCGGCAGCCCCTTGCACGGCGTCGCCTCGTTCCAGGTCACACCGAGGCTGGCCAGCACCACTCGCGAGTCGCGCGCACGCGCCGCCTGGGGCGTGGCGCGGCGCATCGACGAGTTGCTGGCGGCGCCGCCGGAGCCGGCGCCGGAGTTCAGGATCAGTGGGCCAGGCGCGCTAGCTGATCCTTTAGCCGAACGACGGTGGCGCTAAAGTCAGCCAGGCGCTGACGTTCCTGCTCCACCACGGCGGCGGGCGCGCGCGCCACAAAGCTCTCGGTGCCGAGTTTGGCCGTGATCTTGACGATCTCGCCCTCCAGGCGGGCGATTTCCTTGTTCAGACGCGCGGTCTCGGCTTCGACGTCAATCTCCACATGCAAGGCCAGGCGCGCCTCGCCATGCACCAGCACCGGCGAATTGGCACTGGCCGTTGCAAAAGCTGCTTCATCCGCGATGAACTGCACTTCGCTGAGTTTGGCCAGCGTCTTCAGGAAGGGCGCGGCCTCGGCCACAAAGCCGGTGTCGCCGCCCACCAGCAGCGGCACGCGGGCCGAGGCCGACAGGTTCATCTCGCTGCGCAGGCTGCGGCAGGTGCTGACGATGGCCTTGAGGTTGTCGACCCAGGCAATGGCGGCCGCATCAATGCGCTCGGGTTGGGCGATTGGATAGGCCGCGTTGACGATGTAGTCACTGGACTTGCGTCCGGCAATCGGCGCCACTGTCTGCCACAGCTCTTCGGTGATGAAGGGCGCGATCGGGTGCAACAGGCGCAGAATGGTTTCCAGCACGCGGATCAGCGTGCGGCGCGTCGCGCGCTGCTGTGCCTCCGAGCCGTTCTGAATCTGCACCTTGGCGATTTCCAAATACCAGTCGCAGTACTCATCCCAGACGAAGGAGTAGATGGCATTGGCAACAAAGTCCAGCCTGTATTCGGCAAAGCCCTGGGCCATGGTCTGTTCAACCTTTTGCAACTCGCTGCTGATCCAGCGGTCGGCCTGGCTGAAGGACAAGTAGCCGTGGAACTCGGCGCCCGGCGCGCATTGGTCCTTGCTGTGCTCTGCCAAGCCGCAGTCCTGGCCCTCGGTGTTCATCAGCACGAAGCGGGTCGCGTTCCAGAGCTTGTTGCAGAAGTTGCGATAGCCCTCGCAGCGCTTGGTGTCGAAGCTGATATTGCGGCCCAGCGAGGCCAGCGAGGCAAAAGTGAAGCGCAGCGCGTCTGCACCGAAGGCTGGGATGCCTTCCGGGAATTCCTTCTCGGTCGCCTTGCGCACCTTGGGTGCGGTCTCCGGGCGGCGCAAGCCATGTGAGCGCTTGTCCAGCAGGGGCGCCAAGGCGATGCCATCGATCAGGTCGACCGGATCCAGCACATTGCCTTCAGATTTGCTCATCTTCTGGCCCTGTGCGTCGCGCACCAGACCGTGGATATAGACATGCTTGAAAGGCACCTGACCATTCGGATGCGCTTCCGACTTGGTGAAATGCTTGGTCATCATGATCATCCGGGCGACCCAGAAGAAGATGATGTCGTAACCCGTTACCAGCACAGACGAGGGCAGGAACAGGTCCTGCTCCAAGGTTTTCTCGGGCCAACCCAGGGTCGAGAAGGGCACCAAAGCGCTGGAGTACCAGGTGTCGAGTACGTCCTCATCACGGGTCAGCTCACCCGCGTAGCCCGCTGCAGTCGCCTTGGCACGTGCTTCGTCCTCATCGCGGGCGACGAAGAGTTCTCCACCGTCGCCGTACCAGGCCGGGATTTGATGGCCCCACCAAAGCTGGCGCGAGATGCACCAGTCATTGATATTGCCCATCCAGTGGTTGTAAGTGTTGACCCATTGCTCGGGGTAGAACTTGACATCGCCCGAGGCCACCGCGTCGACCGCGCCCTGGGCAATGCTCTTGCCGTCGGCGCCGGGCTTGTTCATCGCCACAAACCACTGATCGGTCAACATCGGCTCGATCACCTGACCGGTGCGCTCGCAGCGCGGCACCATCAGCTTGTGTTTCTTGACCTCGACCAGGAAGCCGGCGGCCTCCAGATCGGCGACGATCTTCTTGCGCGCGACGAAGCGGTCCAGGCCTTGATAGACCAAGGGCGCGGCTTCGTTGATCTTGGCATCCAGCGTCAGCACGCAGATCAAGGGCAGGCCATGGCGCTGGCCGACCGCATAGTCATTCGTGTCATGCGCGGGCGTGACTTTGACGACGCCGGTGCCGAAGGCGCGGTCCACATAATCGTCTGCGATGACGGGGATATGGCGATCACACAAGGGCAGCAGGACCTGTTTGCCGATCAGCGCTGCATAACGCTCGTCTTCCGGGTGCACCATCACGGCCACGTCGCCCAGCATGGTCTCCGGGCGGGTGGTGGCGACGACCAGATCGCCGCTGCCATCGGCCAGTGGGTAGCGGATATGCCAGAGGAAGCCGTCTTCCTCTTCGCTGCTCACTTCCAGATCAGACACCGCCGACTTCAGCACCGGGTCCCAGTTGACCAGGCGTTTGCCGCGGTAGATCAGGCCTTCGTCGAACAAGCGCACAAAGGTCTCGCTGACGACCTTGGACAGACCCGCGTCCATCGTGAAGTATTCGTGCTCCCAAGACACGCTGTCACCCATGCGGCGCATCTGACGTGTGATGGTGTCGCCGGACTCTTTTTTCCATTCCCAGACGCGCGCGACAAAGTTCTTGCGTCCCAGGTCGTGGCGGGTCTTGGCGCCTTCCTCTCCCTTGTCTGCCAACTGCCGCTCGACGACGATTTGCGTCGCGATGCCGGCATGGTCGGTACCCGGAACCCACAGCGTGTTGTGGCCCAGCATGCGGTGGTAGCGCGTCAACGAGTCCATGATGGTCTGGTTGAAGGCGTGTCCCATATGCAGGGTGCCGGTCACATTGGGCGGCGGCAACTGGATGCAGAACGACTCGCGGGCGGCATCCAGCGTTGGCTTGTATAAGCCCTTGGCTTCCCACAAAGGCCCCCAATGAGCTTCAAGGGCGGCGGGTTCAAACGATTTGGCGAGTTCGGTCATGATGGCGCTGAAAATGCAAAGGGCGTCTCCCGCAAAGGAGGCGCCCCGTGAAGTGGGAGTAGGACGATTGTCCTACATGAATAAACGCTCGCCTGCGTTCTGGCTGCGCCGAAACGCAGGCCACCTTGTCTCTGTCACATAAAAAGGTGCTCGCCGGCCTTTTGGCTACGCCGGAACGCGGGGTTTCGCGCTAGCGCTCATGTGATTGCCTAGCTGCGCCAGTCAATCACATGAACAAATGTTCCCCCGCGTTCTCACCCCCAAGCACGACGTAATTCACCTTGCGCAAATCGGCCAAAGTCTTGCCACCCGAATACGAGACCGAACTTTGCAAGTCCTCCTGCATCTCGCGCAAGGTGTCGGCCAGCTTGCCTTTGACGGGCTCCAAGATGCGTTTCCCCTCGACATGCTTGTACTCGCCCTTGTTGAAGTCGCTGGCCGAGCCGTAATATTCCTTGAACAGCTTACCGTCCACTTCGACGGTGTTGCCCGGTGACTCTTCATGGCCTGCAAACAGCGAGCCTATCATCACCATCGCAGCGCCGAAACGCATGCTCTTGGCGATATCGCCGTGGTGGCGGATGCCGCCGTCGGCCACGATCGGCTTGGTGGCCACGCGGGCACACCACTTCAAGGCTGAGAGCTGCCAACCGCCGGTGCCAAAGCCTGTCTTCAGCCTTGTAATGCAGACCTTGCCGGGGCCGATGCCGACCTTGGTCGCGTCGGCGCCCCAGTTTTCCAGGTCGATCACGCCTTCGGGCGTGCCGACGTTGCCCGCGATCACGAAAGCCTCGGGCAGCTTTTGCTTGATGTGGGCAATCATGCGCTGCACGCTGTCGGCGTGTCCATGCGCGATGTCGATGGTGATGTAGTCGGCGCCTACGCCTTCGGCCGCCAGTCGGTCGATCACCGCGTAGTCGGCCGCCTGCACGCCCGAGCTGACCGAAACAAACAGACCTTTGTCGCGCATGGATTTGGCGTAGGCCACCGTGTCGAGGTCGAAGCGGTGCATTACATAGAAATAGCCATTGCGGGCCAGATGCTCGGTGATGTTCTCGTCGACGACCGTCTTCATATTCGCCGGCACGGCCGGCAGCTTGAAGCGGCGGGGTCCGAATTGGACCGAGGTGTCGCATTCGCTGCGGCTTTCCACGCGGCATTTGCGTGGCAGCAGCAGGATGTTGTCGTAGTCAAAGATTTCCATGATGGATTGATCACAAGTTCGCAAGTTTCGGTGTGCGTTCATGCAGTGCACACCTGGGGCTGCGAGCGCTTGACTTGGACGTCCGGTGATTCGACGCGAGGCCATCGGCAAAGGATGGTGCGGCCAAAAAAAACCGGGCGCCAATATTTGGGCCCGGTAGGTGATTCTACGCGAATGCGTCGAGATCGAGTCAGCTCAAAAGCTTGAGCAGATGATGTGCAGCGAGTTCTGAAGAGGCTGGGTTTTGTCCAGTCACCAACATGCCGTCCACGACCGCATAGCTTTGCCAATCGGCCACCTTGCTGTAATTGCCACCCTTGGCCTTGAGCATGTCTTCCACCAGGAAAGGCACGATCTCGGTCAATTGCACTGCGGCTTCTTCGCTATTGGTGAAACCAGTCACTTGGCGGCCTTGCACCAAGGGCGTGCCGTCAGCATTCTTGGTGTGGCGCAACACAGCAGGTGCGTGGCATACCGCAGCCACTGGCTTGCCGGCACTGGCAAATGCCTCGATCAGGGCGATCGAGTGCTTGTCTTCGGCCAAATCCCACAAGGGGCCGTGGCCACCTGGGTAGAAGACCGCGTCGAAGTCGGCGGCATTGATGTCGGCGAGCTTGCTTGTCGAAGCCAAGAGCGCCTGGGCCGCGGCATCGGCCTTGAACCGTTCGGTAGCCGGGGTCTGAGCGCTTGGATCATCGCTCTTGGGATCCAGCGGCGGCTGTCCGCCCAGGGGTGAGACCAATGAAATCAAAGCGCCTGCGTCTTTGAAGACATAGTATGGGGCTGCAAATTCTTCCAAACAAAATCCCGTCTTAAGGCCGGTGTCACAGAGTTGGTCATGCGAGGTCAGAACCATCAGAATTTTCATGAGTTTCCTTGTGGGTTAAAACTACCCAGGTCAGCGCGAGCAGGGCAGCGAGTAAGCAAATCAAGCCCGCTTCAA
>CAUPEV010000257.1:0-6059 GCA_963510335.1 uncultured Roseateles sp. | reverse complement strand
GAATTGACCCGCGCCGTCAGCGACGCGGTGGCGGTGCCAGTGATCGCCTCGGGCGGCGTCGGCTCGCTCGAAGACTTGGCCGACGGCGTGCAGATCGGCGGCGCCGATGCGGTCTTGGCCGCCAGCATTTTTCATTACGGCCACCACACCGTTGCCGAGGCCAAGGCCTTGATGGCGGCGCGTGGCATTCCGGTGCGCTTGTGAATCGGCCCCGTTCCAGCGTGGCCGCCAAGGCGATCTCGGCGCAAACGCAGAAGGCTGCCGGCGCTCCGCGCATGGGCTCCCGCGAAGTGCGCATCATCGGTGGGCAGTGGAAACGCTCCAAACTGCCGGTGGCGGACAAGCCCGGCCTGCGCCCCACACCCGACCGCGTGCGCGAAACGCTGTTCAATTGGCTGGGCCAAGACCTGGACGGCTGGCGCGTGCTGGATGCCTTCGCCGGCAGCGGCGCTTTGGGCTTTGAGGCTGCCTCGCGCGGCGCCACCGAGGTCTTGCTGCTGGAGCGCGACGCGGAGTTGGCGCGCAGTCTGAGCGCCAGCAAGCTCAGATTGAAGGCCGACCATCTACGCGTTGAATGCAGTGATGCCTTGGGTTGGATGGGGCGCTGTGCGCCGGGGCGCTTTGAGCTGATCTTGCTTGATCCACCGTTTCAGCAAGACTTGTTCTTGCCGGCCTTGCGAGCGGCGGCGCCCTTGTTGGTGCCGGGTGGTTTTGTCTATCTCGAGGCGCCCGAATTGATCGCGGCCCCGGCGGAATTGGGCCTGGAAGCCTGGCGATCCGGCAAGGCCGGGGCGGTGCAATTCCAGTTGCTGCGCAAGGTCTAAGCCCTCAGCAGGGATAATCCGCAGCATTCCATCTTTCGACTGAACGCTGTGACCTCTTTGACCGCCGTCTATCCCGGCACTTTTGACCCGATGACCTTGGGCCATGAAGACCTGATGCGCCGCGCCAGCCGTTTGTTTGGGCGGCTGATCATTGCGGTGGCGGCCGGCCATCACAAGAAGACCATGTTCTCGGTCGAAGAACGCTTGGAGATCGGGTGGGAGCTGGCGGCCAAATACCCGAATGTCGAGGTACTGCCGTTCAGCGGCTTGTTGAGCAGCTTTGTCGCAGCCCAAGGCGGCAATGTGCTGGTGCGCGGCCTGCGTGCCGCCAGTGATTTCGACTACGAATTTCAGATGGCCGGCATGAACCGCCAATTGATGACCGACGTCGAGACGATTTTCATGCCGCCCTCGGATCAGTATCAATTCATCAGCAGCACCTTTGTGCGCGAGATTGCCAGCCTCGGCGGTGATGTTTCCAAGTTCGTGTCCAGCTCGGTGCTGGATCGCTTGAAGAAGCGACTGCAGACGCCGGCCTGAGGGGGACAATATGGCACTGATGATTACCGACGAATGCATCAACTGCGATGTCTGCGAGCCCGAATGCCCGAACGAGGCGATCTCGATGGGCGAGGAGTTCTACCAGATCGACCACAGCAAATGCACCGAATGCGTCGGCCATTTCGACGAGCCGCAATGCGTGCAACTCTGCCCGGTTGCTTGCATCCCGGTCAATCCGGCCCATGTGGAAAGCAAGGAAACCTTGATGGGCAAGTATTTGCGGCTCACGGCCGTCAAGGCTTGATGATCAGCGCCCGTTAAGTCCCAGCATCGCCCGCGCCTCATCCGGCGTCGCCACCGGCCTGTCTAGCTGCTGAGCAATCAGCGCGATTCGCTCAACTAACTGTGCATTGCTGCGGGCCAGTTCGCCCTTGCGGAAGTAGATATTGTCCTCAAAGCCGACCCGCACATGGCCGCCCAGCACGATGGCCAGCGTGGCCAAGGGCAGCTGCGCCGCGCCGATGCCGGCCACCGTCCAGCTGCTGTCTGGAGGCAATTGCGAGCGCAGATACATCAAGGCTTCCGGCGTGCCGGCCATGCCACCGGGGATGCCGAGTACGAAGTCGAAGTGCAGCGGGCCTTGGACAATGCCTTTTTTGAGCCAACGCAGCGTCGTCGTCAGCATGCCGCTGTCGAAGATCTCGAACTCGGGCTTGACGCTGTATTCGCTCATCGCGGCCGCAAACACTTCCATATCGGCCGGATGGTTCATGAACACATCGCCGCCGAAGTTGACCGTGCCCATCGACAGCGTCGCCATCTCCGGGCGCAGCGTTACCGGAGCCAGCCGTTCTTGCGGCGTCATGCCGACCGCGCCGCCGGTGGACACCTGCACGATCACATCGCAGCGTTCACGCGTCTTCTCGATGATCTGGCGGTAGATCTCTTTGTCTTGCGTCGAACTGCCGTCGGCCAACCGGCCGTGCACATGGACGATAGCCGCGCCCTTGAGCGCGCATTCGGCGGCCGCGTCAGCGATCTCGTCCGGCGTGATGGGTAAGGCCGGCTGCTGCTCGCGTGTGACCTCGGCGCCGGTCAGCGCGGCGGTGATGATCAGCTTGTTCATTTGCGTTGGAAGCCGATCGGCACCACACAAGTGCCCGAAGCGCGGCAGACCACGATGGGCTCGGCCAACACGTCGGCGGCCGACACTTGACCCGCGACTTGAGCGGCGCTGATCACCTTGCGGGCTTCGAATACCATCTTGCGCGAGGACTTACCCATGGACACGATATGCCCGACGGCTTCGATAAAGTCTCCTGCAAACACCGGCGCCAAAAACTCAACCTTGTCGTAGGCAAGGAACAGGCCTTCATCGCCATCGCTGCGGATCAGCAACTCGGTGGCAACATCGCCGAACAGGCCCAACATGCGCGAGCCGTCGACCAAATTGCCGGCGTAATGGGCGTCGTGGGCGCTCATGCGCAGGCGAATGAGGCTGGTGATTGTTTCAGTCATGCTGCTTCTCGCTTGATCCATTCGTGAATCGCAAAGGACGCGACGTCCTCCGCATAGGTCTTGGTGCCGAAGCCGGCGTCATAGCCCAATTCTTTGGCCAACTCATGGCTGATGCGCGGGCCGCCGACGATCAAGATGACCTTATCTCGCAAGCCCTCGGCCTCCAGCAGGTCGCTGAGCTTGGTCAAGTTATCGAGGTGGATGTTCTTTTGCGTGACCACCTGCGAGACCAGGATCACGTCGGCCTTTTCTTCGATCACGCGGCTGATCAAGTCCTCCGAGTCGACTTGCGCGCCCAGGTTGATGGCGCGGATCTCGTGATAGCTCTCCAAGCCCTTGTGGCCGTTATAGCCCTTCATATTCATGATCGCGTCGATGCCGACAGTGTGTGCGTCGGTCTCGATGCAAGCGCCCACCACCACCATGCGGCGGCCCATTTTCTCGGCGATCAACGCGTCGACGCCGGCCTTGTCCAAGACCTCGAATTCGGGTTTGGCAACCTTGAGCTTGCTCAAATCAACCCGGTGCTTGCTCTGGCCGTAAACGACGAAGAAGGAGAAGCCGCTGCCCATCGCCTCGGCATGCACGACGGCCGGCTCTTCCAGGCCCATCTGCAGCGCCAACATCTTGGCGCCTTCCTTGGCAGTTTCGTCCAGCGGCACCGGCAAAGTGAAGGACAGTTGTACGCGGCCGTCGTCCAGCGTGTCGCCGTAAGGCTTGACCCATTGCTCGGGAATCTGGTCGTTGATCATGATTTGTTCGGACATCTCACAGCCCTCCCTTCAGCATCTTGGCAGGGAAGGGGTTGAAGTAGTCGGCCGCTTTGGCTATCACGCCGTCCAGGCCCTTGCCGCCGGTGGGCGTGCGCGAGATCTCGGCGAAGGTCCCTTTGCTGATCGCGGCGGGCAAGCCCGTCTGCTCGATCTGCGCCAGGATGGCTTCGGTCTCGGCCAGCACTTCTTGCGCCCGCAGCTCGATCTTGCCGCCGCGCTTGAACTCGATCTCGGAATTGAGATCCTTCATGGTGCCGAAGACATAACGTGCATTCTGTATGGCCAGGAAGCGGTCCTGAATGAAGGGCGTATGGATCGCCTCGGTCATCATGCCCAGCAGATGGATGTTCTGGTTGGTGAGCGTACTGACCACATTGAACAAGGTGTCCTGCACATGGCCCTTGAAGATATTGCCGGTCATATGTTTGGTCGGCGGCATGTACTTCAGGCAGGCATCCGGGAAGACCTGACGCACCAGCTGCGCATGCGCGATCTCCCACAGAAAGCCGTTCTCCAGTTCGGGGTGAATCTCGAACGCATGGCCCAGGCCCATCTGATCGGGCTGCAGGCCCGACAGATAGGCGAACTGCTCGTTGATCAGCTGCGAAGCCAGGACGGTGTGAGCGGCCTCATAGGCATCGGCCGTGGTCAGGTAATTGTCTTCGCCAGTGTTGATGATGATGCCGGCGTAGGCATTGACCATGCGCGAGAAGAACTGGTCAATGAAGGTGCGCTTCATATTGATGTCGCGGAAGATGATGCCGTACATCGAGTCGTTCAGCATCATGTCCAGCCGCTCCATCGCGCCCATGGCGGCGATCTCGGGCATGCACAGGCCGGAGCAGTAATTGGTCAGCCGGATGTAGCGGTTCAACTTCTTGCCGACCGCGTCCAGCGCCGTGCGCATCAGGCGGAAGTTCTCCTGCGTCGCATAAGTGCCGCCGAAGCCTTCGGTGGTGGCGCCGAAGGGCACATAGTCGAGCAAGCTCTGGCCAGTCGAGCGGATCACCGCGATGATGTCGGCGCCTTGCTCGGCGGCGGCGCAGGCCTGCGTCACGTCTTCATAGATATTGCCGGTGGCAACGATCAGGTAGAGCCAGGGCGTGGGCGCTTCACCGCCGTTACTCTTGATCTCGGCGGCGCGGTGGCTGCGCTGGTCGGCGATCTGCTCGCAGCGGCTTTGTGCTTCGGCCTCGGCCTTGCGGCGAGCGGCCGCGCCGTCCTTAGGCGAAGTTAGCGTCAGCGTGCCGGCGGCCACCGCCTCGGCCACGCCTTGGGCGCTCAAACCCTGTTCCAGCATCGCGCCGGCCACGACCCATGCCGCTCCATGCTGCAACAGGTTTTGCTCTTGCAAATGGCTGACCAGGCGGTTCGGCAGCGGCACATAATTTTCGTCGACACCGTCCACACGGAGCAAGCGCAGCGTGGCGCGCTCCACTGTGGTGGTGGTGAACTGGCTCATCTCGTCGAAGACGTTGCGCGCGATGCGCCGCGCCGATTCGCGGGCGCGGTCTATCTGCGCGCTATCAAGTTGAAGTTGCGACATCGTGGTCGGCTCCTTGTTTTAGTTGTTGTTTATTCTGTTCCGACAGCAGCACATCGCAGACATCGTAGCCAGGCAAAGCCGCCTCGGCGTCGGCGAGGAACTCTGCGCCGTCGAAGCTGCCGCCCATTGGTGAGAATGGGTTCAGCGTCAGGCCCAGGATGCGGATGCTGCGGTAGCCATAGAGGCTGCCGCCTTGTTTGCAAAAGGCCAGCACATCGAGCGCATCGACAAAGAGCTTGGTGCCGTCGGCCACGACGATGTTCAAGCCCGGCTTCAAGGCGCCCAAACTTGACATCGCGCGCCAGAGCTGGCGGCCCACCGCACCGCTGACCGCGATGGTGCCGATGTCTTGCTCAGCGAAACCCATCAGCACGGAGGCTGCGTTCAGGCTGGCAATCTCGGCCTGGAACAGCGGCGTGCCGTCGCGCGCCCAGATCGCTACGCCGCCTTTGTCAAACAAGTCCTGCACGCGTGCGCCCAGCTCGGCCGGCACGCGCGCTATGCCCAGAATCGCCAGGCGGTCGCGGGTCTTGCGGATCACATCTTGAATGCCGCCGCCAATCGCCGCGCCGGTCGCCAGGATCACGCCATCGGCAATCGCCGGCGAGGCATGGTGGCTGCGGCCCAAGGCGCCGTCCAGCACCACCAACTCGCAGCCGGCCTGGCGCAAGCGTTGAATGACCTTCAGTTGATCGCTGCTGCGTGAGGCGCCGGCGATCTCCATCTCGCCGTATTCCAGTGCCTTGACGATGACGATCTCGCCCATAGGCGAATCGATGCCGGTTTGGCCCAGCAGCTTGAAGCGCAGCTTGGAACGCACCAAGGTGTCGCGCGCGGTGGCCACCAAAGTGCCGGGCCAAATCAGCACTGGGGGTTTGGGGAACAAGAAGACCTGAT
>CAUPEV010000256.1:0-6080 GCA_963510335.1 uncultured Roseateles sp. | reverse complement strand
CATGCCGCTCGACACCCTTGAGGCGATACAGTTCTTCTTTGAGCTTTTCAGCACCGTAGGTGGTGAGTGGAATAGTGGCCATGATTTTTCGCTAAGCTGGAAATACAAAAAGAAACCGCCGCTGCGGCTCGGGATTCCCGAGGCGCTGCGGCGGATTTCGATAGCGCAGAGTTTAGTTCAGTTCGGCGTGCAGTTCTTGCAGGGATTGCACCAACAAACCGTCTTGATGCTTCATGCCCTCAACCGCAGCCTCGCAGCCGGCCATCGTCGTGTAGTAGGTAACACGAGCGGCCAAAGCGGCCTGGCGGATATAGCGGCTGTCGGCAATCGCGGTGCGGGTTTCATCGACCGTCGTGAAGACCAGTTGAATCTCACCACCCTTGACCATATCGACAATGTGCGGGCGGCCGTCCTTGATCTTGTTGACCACGCGGACAGGCACGCCGATCTCGGCAATCGCAGCCGCCGTGCCCTTGGTGGCCACGACACCAAAACCCAGCGCATGCAAATCACGCGCCACGACCAAGGCGCGTGCCTTGTCACCGTTCTTCACCGTGATCAAGACATTGCCCTGGCGCGGCAGGCGTGAGCCTGCACCCAGCTGACTCTTCAGCATTGCTTCACCAAAGGTGCGCGCAGCACCCATGACCTCGCCGGTCGAACGCATCTCGGGGCTCAGAATAGGGTCGACGCCGGGGAACTTATTGAAGGGGAAGACCGCTTCCTTGACGCTGAAGTAAGGCGGTATGACCTCGGCAGGCACACGGCCATTGCGGTCCTTCTGGTCCTTCAGCTTTTGGCCGGCCATGCAGCGAGCAGCAATCTTGGCCAGTTGCTGCCCAGTCGCCTTGGAGACGAATGGCACCGTGCGCGAGGCGCGCGGATTGACTTCCAGCACATAGACCGTTGCAGCATCCAGGCCGCCGGTGACGTCGCCTTGAATGGCGAATTGCACATTCATCAAGCCGACCACATTCAGGCCGCGCGCCATGGCAGCCGTTTGCTTGCGCAACTCGTCTTGCAAGGCCTTGGACAGGGTGTAGGGCGGCAGCGAACAAGCCGAGTCACCGGAGTGAATACCAGCCGCTTCAACGTGCTCCATGATGCCGCCAATCATGACGTCGACGCCATCACTGATGCAGTCCACATCGACCTCGACGGCATCCTGCAGGAAGCGATCCAGCAAGACCGGCGATTTGTCGGACACACGCACCGCTTCACGCATATAGCGCTCCAGGTCCTTGTCGCCATGGACGATTTCCATCGCGCGGCCGCCCAAGACATAGCTCGGACGCACAACCAGCGGATAGCCGATCTCGTTGGCCAAGGCCACGGCCTGCTCTTCGGTGCGTGCGGTGCGGTTCGGTGGCTGCTTCAGGCCCAAATCATGCAGCAGTTTTTGGAAGCGCTCGCGGTCCTCGGCAATGTCGATGCTCTCTGGCGTGGTGCCAATGATGGGCACGCCATTGGCTTCGAGATCAAGCGCCAACTTCAGCGGCGTTTGGCCGCCGTACTGGACGATCACGCCGACCGGTTTTTCCTTTTCAACGATTTCCAGCACGTCTTCCAGCGTCACCGGCTCGAAGTACAGGCGATCCGAGGTGTCGTAGTCAGTCGACACGGTTTCGGGATTGCAGTTGACCATGATGGTCTCGTAGCCGTCTTCGCGCAGAGCCATCGCCGCGTGCACGCAGCAATAGTCGAACTCGATGCCCTGGCCGATGCGGTTGGGCCCGCCGCCCAAGACCATGATCTTTTTCCTATTGGTCGGCTCGGCCTCGCATTCTTCCTCGTAGGTCGAATACAGATAGGCGGTTTCGGTGCCGAACTCGGCCGCGCAGGTATCCACCCGCTTGTAGACCGGGCGCACGCCCTGCGCGTGGCGGGCACGGCGCACATCATGCTGATTGCTGGACAAGAGCTTGCCCAGGCGCTTGTCCGAAAACCCTTTTTTCTTCAACAGACGCAACTCATCGGTGCTGAGTGAGGCCAAAGAGCGGCCGGCCAGCGACAACTCGATCTTCACCAGTTGCTCGATCTGCGCCAGGAACCAGGGGTCGATGGCGGTTTCTTCGAACACCTCTTGCATGCTCATGCCGATGCGGAAGGCATCCGCCACATAGAGCACGCGCTCGGGGCCAGGCTCGCCAATTTCCTGGATGATTTCTTCACGGTCGCTGCTGCGTTCGGTCAGGCCATCAATGCCGGTTTCCAGGCCGCGCAAGGCCTTCTGGAAACTCTCTTGGAAGGTGCGGCCCATTGCCATCACCTCGCCGACTGACTTCATCTGCGTTGTCAAACGCGAGTCGGCCATCGGGAATTTCTCAAACGCGAAACGCGGAATCTTGGTGACCACGTAATCGATGCTGGGCTCAAACGCCGCCGGTGTGGCCCCGCCGGTGATGTCGTTGCGCAACTCGTCCAGCGTGTAGCCCACCGCCAGCTTGGCGGCGATCTTGGCAATCGGGAAGCCGGTTGCCTTGGAGGCCAATGCAGATGAACGCGACACACGCGGATTCATCTCGATCACCGTCATGCGGCCGTTCTCGGGGTTGATCGAGAACTGCACATTCGAGCCGCCGGTGTCAACGCCGATCTCGCGCAAGATCGCGATGGAGGCATTGCGCAGCAGTTGATATTCTTTGTCGGTCAGGGTCTGGGCAGGGGCTACGGTGATCGAGTCGCCGGTGTGCACGCCCATCGGGTCCAGGTTCTCGATCGAGCAGACGATGATGCAGTTGTCCTTGCTGTCACGCACGACCTCCATCTCGTACTCTTTCCAGCCAATCAGCGACTCTTCGATCAGCAGCTCGCTGGTCGGCGACAAGTCCAGGCCGCGCTTGCAGATTTCCTCGAATTCTTCCGGGTTGTAGGCAATCCCGCCACCGCTGCCGCCAAGCGTAAAGCTGGGGCGAATCACCATCGGGAAGCCATTGCTGCCGACTTCCGATGCGATGCGTTTTTGCACCTGCAGCGCCTCTTCCATGCTGTGCGCAATGCCGGAGCGGGCCGAGTCCAGGCCGATCTTGGTCATCGCGTCCTTGAACTTCAGGCGGTCTTCGGCCTTTTCGATCGCCTTTTCGTTGGCACCGATCATCTCGACCTTGTACTTCTCCAGCACGCCGTGCTTGTGCAGATCGAGCGCGCAGTTCAGCGCAGTCTGACCACCCATGGTCGGCAGCACCGCGTCGGGCCGCTCTTTGGCGATGATCTTCTCGACCACCTGCCAGGTGATGGGCTCGATATAGGTGACGTCGGCCGTATCCGGGTCCGTCATGATGGTGGCCGGATTGCTGTTCACCAGGATGACTTTGTAGCCCTCCTCGCGCAGCGCCTTGCAAGCCTGGGCGCCCGAATAGTCGAATTCGCAGGCCTGGCCAATGATGATGGGGCCAGCCCCGATGATCAGAATGCTTTTGATGTCAGTACGTTTTGGCATGTCTTTACTCCGTCCGCTGTTCTGTTCTCAGGACTTGGCCATCAGACCGATGAAACGGTCGAACAGGTAAGCGATATCGTGGGGGCCAGGGCTTGCCTCGGGGTGGCCCTGGAAGCAGAACGCCGGCTTGTCGGTACGGGCCAGGCCTTGCAGCGTGCCGTCGAACAGGCTGATATGGGTGGCGCGCAGATTGGCCGGCAGGCTGTCGGCATCCACCTCGAAGCCATGGTTCTGGCTGGTGATGCTGACGCGGCCGCTGTCCAGGTCCTTGACCGGGTGATTCGCGCCGTGATGGCCGAACTTCATCTTGAAGGTCTTGGCTCCTGAGGCCAGCGCCATGATCTGGTGACCCAAGCAGATGCCGAAGGTCGGAATGCCGGCCTCGATCAGCTGCGCTGCCGCCTTGATCGCGTAATCGCAAGGCTGCGGATCGCCGGGGCCGTTGGACAGGAACACACCGTCCGGCTCCAGATCAAATACGGCCGACGCGGGCGTTTGCGCCGGCACCACGGTGATCTTGCAGCCGCGCGAAGCCAGCATGCGCAGAATATTGCTCTTCACTCCGAAGTCATAAGCGACCACATGGAAGCGCGGATGGGTCTGCTGGCCGTAACCCTTGCCCAAAGTCCATTCGGTCTCTGTCCAGCTGTGCTTGGCTTCAGTGCTGACCACCTTGGCCAGATCCAGGCCGGCCATGCTGGGCGCGCCCTGCGCCAGCGCAATCGCCTGAGCAATCAACTCATCCGTGATGGCTTGACCTGCGGCCAAGCCCATGATGCAGCCGTTTTGCGCGCCGGTGCTGCGCAAAACGCGTGTCAAGCGACGGGTATCGATGTCGGCGATCGCCACCGTGCCCTCGTCTTGCAGGTATTGCACCAGGCTGCGGGTCTTGCGAAAGTTGGAATCAAGGATCGGAGGTTCCTTGATGATCAGGCCTGCGGCATGGATCTTCTGCGCCTCGACGTCCTCATCATTGACGCCGTAGTTGCCGATGTGCGGATACGTGAG
This sequence comes from uncultured Roseateles sp., assembly GCA_963510335.1. Taxonomy (GTDB): domain Bacteria; phylum Pseudomonadota; class Gammaproteobacteria; order Burkholderiales; family Burkholderiaceae_C; genus Paucibacter_A. Next base: position 1,633 of record CAUPEV010000256.1, on the reverse strand, counting down.
TGTCACGATCTGACGGCAATAGCTCGGGTCGGTGAGAATTTCCTGATAGCCGGTCATCGCGGTGTTGAACACCACTTCGCCGACCGTCTGACCGGTGGCACCGATCGAGGAGCCTTTGAAGACCGTACCGTCTGCCAGGGCGAGGATCGCTTTGGGGGATGAGAGCAATTCGGGCAGCACGGGGGGACTCCGGTAAGTGCGCGCGCCCTGCTCTACTCCTTTTTGTGACCTGGACAGTCAACGGAGCCGGCATCCGACAATGGGAAACTGGTGGAGTTTCGCGGGGCGTACGTGTGGTTGCGATTTTTGTTGCGGTAAACCTGCTGAGTATACCCGACAAGGGTATTCACTGAGACCCCGCGCACCCGATTGACACGCTGATGTAACTTGCCACGTCTTGCACCAGCGTGCCCCTCCATTCAAGCCAAGGCAGCAATGCCCGCCCGCGCGATCTGCGCATCCTCACTCGACTTGACCCCGCTGACACCGACGGCGCCGATGCAAAAGCCATCCACCAGGACGGGCACGCCACCCTCCAGCAAGCCGCTCAGGCCCGGGGCACTCAGAAAAGAGACGCGACCTTGATTGATGATGTCTTCGTAGACCTTGGATTCACGCCGACCCAGGGCCGCCGTGTTTGCCTTGGCCGGTGCAATTTGCGCTGAAATGGCCGCCGCACCGTCCAGCCGCTGCAGCCACAGCAGGTGACCACCATCGTCCACTATGGCGATAGTCACCGCCCATTGATTGGCCAGCGCCTCGGCCTCTGCAGCAGCGGCAATACGCTTCACGTCGTCAAGGCCCAAGAATGGCTTTTGTTTCATGGTGTTGAGTTCCTGCGAAAAGCCCCCACTGTAATGGCCAAGCTAGATGGCAACCCGAACGCATGTTTTTCTAACTCAAGCTACAGTCGCACTTGCGATGCAGGCAAGGCAATAGTGCCTGCACCAAATTTTTGTCCGGAGGATTGATCTATGAACGAAACCCTGCAAAACCAATACGGCGGCGCCTTGAACGGCGGTCTGGCCGCCGACCGTCAACGCGTGCTGCGCAACACCTACTGGCTCTTGGCCCTGTCCATGGTGCCAACCGTGCTCGGCGCCTGGGTGGGCGTGGCCACCGGCATCATGGCCACGATGGGCATGGGCATGAGCATGATTGTCTTCATGGTCGGCGCCTTCGGCCTGATGTATGCGGTCGAGAAGACCAAGAACTCCAGCACCGGCGTCTACGTGTTGCTGGCCTTCACCTTCTTCATGGGCCTGATGTTGTCGCGCATGCTGGCTTCCATTTTGGGCTTCCGCAACGGCAGCAGCCTGATCATGATGGCCTTTGGTGGCACCGGTGCCATCTTCTTCGCGATGGCAACACTGGCTACCGTGATCAAGCGTGACCTGACTTCCATGGGCAAGTTCTTGTATGTCGGCGCCATCATCTTGCTGGTGGTTGGCTTGGCCAATATCTTCATCCAGTCTTCGGCTTTGATGCTGACCATGCTGGCGCTGTCGATGGCGGTGTTCTCGGCCTTCATGCTGTACGACATCAAACGCGTGATCGACGGCGGCGAAACCAACTACATCTCGGCCACGCTGGCGATCTATCTGGACATCGACAACGTGTTCCAGAGCCTGCT
>CAUPEV010000255.1:0-6130 GCA_963510335.1 uncultured Roseateles sp. | reverse complement strand
TCCAGCACCAGCTGCGCGACACGTGGGTGGGCGCAGTTGACGGTATTGCCGCAGGCGCTGACATTCTCATAACGGCTTTTGTCATCGGCAACCAGGCGGTAGTAGCTGCGGTTGTCCAGGCCCCTGAAGCTCAGGGTCGGGCCGAACTCATTGCCTTCGGGCGTGTGGTTGTAGACCACATCCAGCACCAGCTCCAGCCCGGCCGCGTGGAGCTCGCGCACCATGGCACGGAACTCCTCCCGCACGGCGCTCGGGTCGTCCCGGTGCCGGGCCTGCGCCAGACCAGGGTCAGGGCTGAAAAAACCTAGGCTGTTATAGCCCCAGTAATTGGGCTTGCCCAGGTCGGCCAGATGCGGCTCGTCGATGTGGAAGTGGACGGGCAGCAAAGACAGGGTCGTCACGCCCAGCGCCTTGAAATGCGCCAGCGCAGCCGGGTGCGCCAGGCCCGCATAAGTGCCCTGCAGCTCGGCCGGCACGCCCGGCAGCTGCTTGGAAAAGCCCTTCACATGGACTTCATACAGCACCAAGTCAGCCGTGGCATGGCGCGGCGCATTCAGGCGCGGGCTGCTGGCGGGCTCCAAACCTGGCGCCACCCGCGCCTTCAGTGCTTGCAGCGCGTTATCGCGCGTATCGAAGGAGCGCGGGCCGTCCGGATGACCCAGCTCATAGCCATGCTGCTCCGGGCCCCAATTGAAATGGCCGACGATCTCGCGCGCATAGGGGTCGAGCAGCAGCTTGTGCGCGTTGAAACGATGGCCATGCTCGGGCGCATAGGGGCCATGGGCGCGCAGGCCGTAGACAAGACCAGCGCCGAGGCCGGGTAAGAAGCCGTGGAAGACCGCGTCGTCATGGCCGGGGAGCTCGTAGCGGCGCAGCTCGAGCTGGCCCGAGGCATCGAAGATGCACAGCTCAATGCGCGTCGCGCTTTCGGAGAACACGGCGAAGTTGATGCCGCCGTCGCGCGGCGTGGCGCCCAATGGCTCGTGGCGCCCGGGTAGAAGTTTTGTTGGCAATGCAGACATAGATCAACAGGGTCTCAAGCAGGCACAAGAAAGAGGCAGGCCAGCGGCGGCAAGCTCAGCACAATCGACTGCGCTTGGCCCTGTGCAGCCACGGGCTCAGCACGCAGCTGTCCGGCTTGATTGCCCATATTGCTGCCGCCGTAATGCGCAGAATCGGTGTTCAGGGCTTCAGTCCAAATCGCATAGCCGGCCGGCACACCCAGACGATAGCCATGGCGCGGCACCGGGGTGAAGTTGCTCACAACAATGACCGGCGGTGCTGAGCCCTCGTCTTTGCGCATCCAGGCCAGCACCGAATGCTCGGCGTCCGCTGCATCAAGCCACTCGAAACCTGCGGCCTCGCAGTCAAGCCGGTGCAGCACCGGCTGCTGGCGGTAAAGGGTATTCAAATCGCGCACCAAACGCTGCACGCCCACATGCTCGGGCCGCTCCAACAAGCCCCATGGCAACTCGGCATCATGATTCCATTCGCTGGGCTGGCCAAACTCCTGGCCCATGAACAGTAACTTCTTGCCCGGATGGCCCCACATAAAACCGTAATAGGCACGCAGATTGGCGAACTTCTGCCAAGCGTCACCGGGCATCTTGTTAAGCATCGAGCCCTTGCCATGCACGACCTCGTCATGCGAGATCGGCAGCACAAAGTTCTCGCTGAAGGCATAGACCAGGCCGAAGGTCATCTTGTCATGGTGCCAGCGCCGGTGAATCGGGTCTTCCTGCATGTATTTGAGCGTGTCATTCATCCAGCCCATATTCCATTTGTAGTGGAAGCCCAGGCCGCCGGCCGAGGTCGGCGCCGACACGCCGGGAAAGCTGGTCGACTCCTCGGCCACCGTGATGGCCCCGGGCGCATGCAAGCCTAATTGCTCATTCATGCGGCGCAGCAGGGCGATCGCCTCGAAGTTCTCGCGCCCACCTTCGCTATTCGGAACCCATTCACCGGCCGGACGCGAGTAGTCGCGGTAAAGCATGGACGCGACCGCATCGACGCGCAGGCCGTCCACGCCCCAGCGTTCGGTCCAGTACAGCGCATTGCCGACCAGGAATTGACGCACCTCGTTGCGGCCAAAGTTGTAGATCAGCGTGTTCCAGTCGCGATGGAAACCCTCGCGCGGGTCGGCATATTCGTAAAGCTGCGTGCCATCAAAATTCGCCAAACCATGCGCGTCGGCGGGGAAATGCGCCGGCACCCAGTCCAGCAGCAGCCCCAGGCCACGCGCATGGCAAGCCGCCACAAAACGGGCAAAGCCCTCGGGCGGGCCGAAGCGTGCGCTGGGCGCATACATGCCCAGCGTTTGATAGCCCCAGGAGCCATCAAACGGGTGCTCGCTGATGGGCATCAGCTGCAAATGCGTGAAGCCCATTTCGGCGGCGTAGGCCGGCAACTGCTCGGCCAACTCATCCCAAGTCGGGAACTGCGCCGCGCCGCGCCGCCAGGAGGCGGCATGCACTTCGTAAACCGAGATCGGCGCCGAGCGCGCATTGGCCGCCGCGCGCTCGGCCGGCAAGGCCTTGGGCGCCGACAAGGCGCTGGCGACGATGCTGGCCGTGTCGGGGCGCAGTTGCGCGGCCCGGGCAAAAGGGTCGGCCTTCAGCGGCAACAACTGCCCGCCGGCATCCAACAGCTCGAACTTGTAGAGATCGCCAGCCGCCACATGCGGCACAAAAATCTCCCAGACGCCGCTCTCGTGGCGCCGCCGCATTGCATGACGCCTGCCGTCCCAGCTATTGAAGCTCCCGACCACGCTGACGCGGCCGGCATTCGGCGCCCAGACCGCAAAGCGCACGCCGGCGACATCACCCAGGATGAGAGGATATGCGCCCAGCGCCTCGAAGGGCCGCGGGTGCTCGCCGCGCGCCAACAGGCTCAGGTCTTGCTCGGTGAGCTGCGGACCGAAGGCATAGGCATCGGCATAAACACCCTCGCTGCCATCGCCCCAGCACACGCTCAGGCGGTAATCAAAGCGCTTGCGGCGCCGCCCGGCCGGGGCTTCGAACAGCCCGTCCGGATGACGCAGTTTGAGGCTGGCAACCAGCTTGTCGCTGCCGGCCTCCAGCAAGTCCACCGAGCGCGCGCCCGGTAGCAGCGCGCGCAGCCAGAGGCGGCCTCCCGCCTCGGCCGCGTCCGCGTCTGCGTGCAGACCCAAGACCGCAAACGGATCGGCATGCCGCCCGCCCAGCAACTGATCGACCTCGCGCTGCGCCAACATCACGTTCAGCCCAGGCTGGCGACCGACCAGACGCGGTCAACATACTCGGCAATCGTGCGGTCGCTGGAGAAGTCCCCCATGCCGGCCACATTCAACACCGCCTTGGCGCCCCAGGCTTCGGGCTGCGCATAGAGCGCGTCCACTTCCAGCTGCTTGTCGACATAGGCGGCGAAGTCCGCCATCAAGAGGTAGTTGTCGCGGTTTAAAAGCATCTCGGTCAAGGCGCGGTAACGCTGAGCATCCCCGGATGAGAACTCGCCAGCGGCGATGCTCTCGATGACGCGCTTGAGCTGCGCGTTTTGCTCCATATACAGACGCGGGTCGTAACCGAGCGCCTTGACCTGCGCCACCATCTCCGTGCGCAGGCCGAAGACGAACATATTCTCCTCACCCATGGCCTGGGCCATCTCGATATTGGCGCCGTCCCAGGTGCCAATGGTCAGCGCGCCATTGAGAGCGAACTTCATATTGCCGGTGCCCGAAGCCTCGGTGCCGGCGGTAGAGATTTGCTCGGACAGATCGGCCGCCGGGATGATCACCTCGGCCAGGCTAACGCCGTAATTGGGCAGATAGACTAGCTTGAGCTTGTCGCCGACACGCGGGTCGCTATTGACCACGCGCGCCACATCGTGCGCCAGCTGAATGATGGACTTGGCCATCACATAAGCGCTGGCCGCCTTGCCGGCAATGATGACGGTGCGTGGCACCCAGGCTACGCCGTTCACGCCGTCCGGATTGGCGACGATAGCCTGATAGCGCGCCACCACATGCAAGATGTTAAGCAGCTGCCGCTTGTATTCATGGATGCGTTTGATCTGCACATCGAAGAGACTGTTCGGGTCAACCTGCACACCGATTTCGCGGCGGATCAGGTCGGCCAGGCGCTGCTTGTTGGCCAGTTTGACGGCCTGGAACTGTTGGCGGAAGGCGCCGTCCGAGGCGGCCGGCGTCAGGGCGCGCAGCTCGGCCAGATCCTGGCGCCAGCCCTTGCCGATACGCGCGTCCAGCAAGGTGGACAGCTGCGGGTTGGCCTGCTGCAGCCAGCGGCGCGGCGTCACACCATTTGTGACGTTATGAAATCGACCGGGGAAGATGGCGGCATAGTCGGCAAAAATGGTCTGCACCATCAGCTCCGAATGCAAGGCGGCCACACCATTGACGCGGTGCGAGGCAACGATGGCCAAGGCCGCCATGCGCACGCGCCGCTCGCCTCCATTGCGTCCCTCGTCAATCAGCGATACCCGCGCCAACAAGGCATCATCACCGGGGAATTTGGCCCGCACCTCATTCAAGAAGCGCGCGTTGATTTCGTAAATGATTTCCAGATGGCGCGGCAGCAGCGCCTCGAACAGCGACAGCGCCCAGGTCTCCAGCGCCTCGGGCATCAAGGTGTGATTGGTATAGGACACCGCTTGACGCGTGATGTTCCAGGCGGCATCCCAGCCCAGGCCATGCTCGTCCAGCAGCAAGCGCATCAGCTCGGCCGGGGCCAGCGCCGGGTGGGTGTCGTTCAGATGGATGGCGTTGGCTAGACCCAGAGTCGCCAAACCATCCAGGCTGCCCGCTTCGCGCAGATGGCGGGCGATCACGTCTTGCAGCGAGGCGCTGACCAGGAAGGCCTCTTGCTTCAGGCGCAACTCGCGTCCGGCTTCGCTGCTGTCGTCCGGGTAAAGCACCCAGTTCAGCGCATCGGCGGCGACGCGGTGGCGGGCCGCGCCGGCATAGTCGCCGGCACAAAAAGCCTTGAAGTCGATGGGCGCGGCAGCAGTCGCATGCCATTGGCGCAGCGTCGAGACGCGCTCGCTGTGGTGCGCCGGCACGATGAAGTCAAAAGCCTGCGCTTCGAGCTGCTCGGCCGGCTGCCAATGGCGCTGGCCCGCCTCGTCCACCGTCACCCGGCCGCCGAAGCCGACCGCGTAGCGCACATCGGCGCGCGGCACTTCCCAGGGCTGACCCAGGCGCATCCAGTCATCCGGCGCCTCGACCTGGCGGCCGTCTTGAATCGCTTGGGCAAACATGCCGTATTGATAACGCAGGCCATAGCCGAAGGAAGGCAGACCCAACTCGGCAAACGAATCCAGAAAGCAAGCGGCCAGACGGCCCAGGCCGCCGTTGCCGAGCGCCGCGTCGGGCTCGCGCTCCAGCACATTGCCGAGTTGCTGACCCTGCGCGGCCAAGAGCCGACTCAGCTCGGGCTCCAAGCCCAGCGCGGCCAGCGCGTTCGACAGGGCGCGCCCCATCAGAAACTCCATCGACAGGTAATGCACGCGGCGCACCGGATGAGCGGCACCCCGCCCCGAGTCGCGCGCGGCGTCCTCTGCCTGCGTGCGCGCCCAGCGCTCGGCCAACAAGCCGCGCGCCGCGGTGGCTGCGGCCCGCATGGCAACGGCCGCTGTGGGCTGGCTCGCCTGCGCCAGCTCAGCGCCATAGGCCAGCGCAAATTGTTCATTGAGGGCGGCTTTTTGGACTGCGTTGGAAGTCATAGGGCTGGCGCAATTTGCGCTGTTGATACTTGGGGCAATTTTTTGCATGGTCGAATTCATGGCCTTGACAATCGGTCTTGATCGCAGCGGAACTTGCCGGCTGCACTGCATTAGCGAGGCAAGAAGCCCTCGGCGATGGCTGCTTGGCGCAAAGTATCGCCTACTCGAAGGATTTTGTGTAGTTTCACTACATAGTGAAAGCCCGAATTTTTCACTCACGCCTAGGTTTTCCGCCATAAAGTCCTGGTCCCTAGGTAGTTTTGCTGTTGTTAAACTACATCTTGAACGGTATATTGCCTCCAAGATAAGACAAGGCGTGAGACAAAGATATGGCAGATGTTCAACTCAGCGGCGTGGCCAAGGCCTACGGCGAGGTCAAGATCCTGCATGGGATAGACCTGGAAATTCGCGACGG
>CAUPEV010000254.1:0-6136 GCA_963510335.1 uncultured Roseateles sp. | reverse complement strand
CCGTCTTCCTGTTCGGTCGCGGCCTGTTCTGCGGCTGGATGTGCCCATTTGGCTCGCTCTCGGAAGCGATCTACAAGGTCGGCGAGAAGATCGGCCTGAAACGCTTCCAGGGCCATCTGCCGGCGGTCTGGCATCACCGCCTCAAATGGCTCAAGTACGCGATCTTCTTCGGCCTTCTGACGGTGTCGATGTTCTCGATGGGCTTGGCCGAAATCCTCGCCGAAGTTGAACCCTTCAAGACCACCTTCCTGGTCGGCATCACCCACCGCCCCTGGCCCTACGGCCTGTTCGTCTGCCTGATCCTCGGCGCTTCGCTCTTCATCGAGCGGCCTTATTGCAAATACATCTGCCCGCTAGGCGCAGCCTTGGCCATGCCCAGCACCTTCCGCTGGCTCGGTTTGAAGCGCAAGCAGGACTGCAATAGTTGCAAGGCCTGCGCGGTCGGCTGCGGCTCGCTGGCGATCGATGCGGCCGGCCGCATCGACCACCGCGAATGCCTGCATTGCCTCGACTGCATGATTCTCTACACCGACACCAAGGGTTGCCCGCCCTTGGCCAAAGAGCGCAAGCGGCGCGAGCGCGACGGGCTCTTGATCACACCGATCGGGCGTGATGGCTACTTCATTCCGATCGAGCCGGTGGTGATGAATCCCAAGGTCGCTAGCGGACCCGACCCGCGCATGCCGACCGATCCGGTCGCACCAAGCCACAAGGCCGGCGCCAAGGGCCTGAGCTGGCTCTGGCAAGAATTAGTTGACCACCTCTGGCCCTGGAGTCCCCATGGCTGGGCCAGCCAGCGCGCGCTCCAAATCGCAGGCTTCTCGCTCGCCTTGGCCGCGACGTTGGCCTGGGTGCTGGCCGGCACCGGGCGGCTGTCGCAAAGCGCCGTCATCGGCTGGTGGTTTGGCTGGAGCGTCTATGAGGTCTTGGTCCGCCTGTCCGGTAAGCGCTATGTCAAGGACGGTCCTTGGTGGCAGGCGAATTACCGTTATGCCAATGCAATGGACATGCTCAGTTATGTCGGCTTCAAGAACCTCTTGATCGGCGCCGTGCTGTTCCTGGGCCTGAAGACGCTGGGGCTGCTGCTGTGAGATTCCTGGCCCTTCTCTTGCTCGGTGCGGCACTCGGCGCGCAGGCCGCGACCGTTCGCGTCGCGCCGGGTGAGGCGCTGCAACAAGCGATAGACAGGGCGCAGCCAGGCGACACCGTCGAAATCGAACGCGGCCACTACGTCGGCAATTTCACCGTCGACAAAGCGCTGACGCTGCGCGGCATCAATCGCCCGACCCTGAGCGGTGCCAACCAAGGCGATACCGTTCGCGTCACCTCGCCCGACGTGACGATTGAAGGCCTGATCGTGCGCGACTCGGGCGCCAGCCTGAAGGATCAGAACGCCGGCATCTATCTGCGCCCCGGCGCGCACCGCGCCGTGGTGCGCCACAACGACCTGACCTACAACCTGTTCGGCCTGTGGATAGAAAAAGCCAATGATGTGCGCATCGAGCACAACATCATCACCGGCAAGCGTGAGCTCAACAGCTCGCAGCGCGGCAACGGCATTCAGCTCTACAACACAGATGGCGCCCGTATCACCGGAAACAACATCGGCTTCGTCCGCGATGCGCTCTATGTTGACGTTAGCCACCACGCCATCTTCAAGGGCAACAAGCTGCACCACAGCCGCTACGGCAGCCACTATATGAACTCCTACTACAACCTGTGGGAGGACAACGACAGCTATTACAACCGTGGCGGCCTGGCACTGATGGAAGTGCGCAACCAGCTCGTGCGCGGCAACCGCACCTGGGGCAATAGCGACCACGGCATCATGCTGCGCACGCTGCAGGACTCGCTGGTCGAAAACAATGTGATCGCCGGCAATAACCGCGGCTTCTTCATCTACGACGTCGAGTACGCGACGCTCAAGGGCAATCTGGTGGTGGACAACCATGTCGGCGTGCACCTGTCGGCCGGCTCGACCCGCAATATCGTCGAGGGCAATGACTTCATAGGCAACCGCGAGCAGATCCGTTATGTCGGTGCGCGTGATGAGGTCTGGGGTAGAGATACGGGTAATCACTGGAGCAACTACCTCGGCTGGGACCGCAATGGTGACGGCGTAGGCGACGTGCCTTATGAGGCCAACGACATGGTCGACCGGCTGAGCTGGCGCCATCCGAGCGTCAAGCTGCTGCTGGCCAGCCCCGCGATACAGGCGCTGCGCCTAGTCGGCCAGCAATTTCCGGTCTTGCGCGTGCCCACGGTGGTCGATCCGGCCCCGCGCATGCAGCCCACCAACAAGCAATGGTATGAATGGCGTGACAAACATTTCCAACGATGAAAGACACGGGGCAGCGATAGAGTTGCGGGCCGTCAGCAAAACCTACGGCGCCATCCAGGCCGTGGACCGCGTCGACCTGCTCGTTGAGCGCGGCGAGATCTTCGGCCTGATCGGCCACAACGGCGCCGGCAAAAGCACCTTGTTCAAGATGATGCTGGGGCTAACGCCGGCCAGCAGCGGTGAGATTTTGATCAACGGTGGTTCGGTCGGCGGCAAGGGTTTTCGTGCCATCCGCCGTAGCTTGGGCTATCTGCCCGAGAACGTAGTGCTGTACGACAACCTCAGCGGCTTGGAGACGCTGAAGTTCTTCGCCAGGCTGAAGGGTGCCGATCTCAAGCAATGCGCGCCGACGCTGGAGCGAGTTGGCCTGGCTCATGCCGGCAACCGCCCTTTGCGCGAATACTCCAAAGGCATGCGGCAGCGGCTCGGTTTTGCACAAGCCTTGCTGGGCAAACCGCAGGTCTTGTTCCTGGATGAGCCAACCAATGGCCTGGACCCGCAGGCGATCCGCGACTTCTATTTGATCTTGCGAGACCTGCGCAACAGCGGCGTGACGATCTTGATCACCTCGCACATCCTGGCCGAGCTGCAAGAGAGGGTTGACCGTCTGGCCATCATGGTGTCCGGCCACATCCAGGCGCTGGGCACCGTGCAAGGGCTGCGCGAGCAGCAGCAGGCGCCGCTGCAGATTGAGCTGCGCCTGAGTGAGGTGGACGCGGTGTTCGCCCGTCAAGCCTTAAGCCAACTGAGCGGCGTCACATGCAACAGTTCAAGCCAGGGCCTAAGCGTCAGCTGCCCCCGCGAGGCCAAGCTGGCGGTGCTGGGTGTGGCCACCGGCCTGGGCGCCAGGCTGCTGGACCTGACGATCACCGAGCCTTCGCTCGAGGATCTCTTCTTTGAACTCGGCAAGGCCCAGAAATAGTATGGAACTCAGTCAAATCCTGACCCTGGCGGCCAAAGAATTCCGCGACCGCATGCGCAACCGCTGGGTCTTGGCGGTGGCGCTGGTGTTCACCGCCTTCTCCTTGGTCATCACCTATTTCGGCGGCGCCAGCAGTGGCCAAGTCGGCCCGCGCTCGATCGAATTCATCATCGCCAGCCTGGTCAGCCTGGTGATTTATCTGATCCCCCTGATCGCGCTGCTGCTCGGCTTTGATGCCATCGTTGGTGAGCGCGAACGCGGCTCGCTGGACCTGCTCTTGGCCCTGCCCATCACCAAGCTTGAGCTGCTCTTGGGCAAATACCTGGGCCTGGCCGCCGCGTTGACGGTGTCGACGCTGGGCGGCTTTGCGCTGGTCGCCGGGCTCTTGTACAAACAGTTTGGCTGGGCCGGGCTGTTCCATTACCTGGGCTTTATGTTCAGCAGCACGCTCTTGGGCTTGGCCTTTTTGAGCTTGGCGGTTTTGCTGTCGGTCGTGAGCCGCGAGCGCACGCGCGCCTCCGGCATGGCCATCGCCTTGTGGTTCTTCTTTGTGCTGGTGTTTGACCTGTTATTGCTGGGCGCCTTGGTGGCCAGCAGTGGTAGTTTTGGCGGTGAGTCGTTCGCCTATCTGCTGCTGCTCAACCCGGCCGATGTGTTCCGCATTCTGAATATTTTTTCGCTCGACGATATGCGCCGGCTTTATGGCCTCGCCAGCATCGTGCCGCCCGCCTTGGCCAAGCCCTGGTTGATGGCGCTGGTGATGGGGGCCTGGATCGTCGTCCCACTTGCGCTGGCGCGCTGGAGATTCAAAACATGAAGACAAGATTCAATCGCCGTTCACTCTTGCTGCTCGCAGCAATCTCAGCCGTCACACTCGCCGGCTGCGGCCGCCAGGACGAGGCCAAGCCGCTGGCGGCACTCGAGATCGACCCGCGCACCACCTGCGATCTTGACGGCATGCTCTTGGCCGACTACCCCGGCCCGAAGGCGCAGATCCACTTTGTCGGCGCGGCCGAGGCGATGTTCTTCTGCGACACGGTCGAGCTGTTCAACACCCTCTTGCGACCCGAGCAGGTGCGCGCCATCGCCGCCGTCTTTGTGCAGGACATGGGCAAGGCCGATTGGGAGCAGCCGCGCGGCCATTGGATAGACGCCAAGGCCGGCATCTATGTCTTGGGCAGCAAACGCCATGGCTCGATGGGGCCGACGATCGCCAGCTTCGCCCAAGAGGGCGATGCGCAGGCCTTCGTCAAGCAATGGGGCGGCCGCGTCTTGCGCTACGCCGAGATCAAGCCCGAGATGGTGGACCTCAGCGGCGGCGCGCTGCACGACAGCCGGATGTAGCCGCGATGCTTGGCCGCACACCGCCAACACCGGCCATGGGCCGGCTGGCCCGGCTGAGCGGGACGGGTGTCCTCGCCTTGGCTCTGGCTCTGGCCATGGCCGCCAGCTTGCAGTTGCTGCCCCGCAGCGCTTCAAGCATGACCGAGCCGCCGGCCGATGTCTGCCTGATTGCGCCGCCGACACCGTTCGACGCCAAATCTGGCCTGAGCCTGCTGGCGCCGCGTCCGGTGCCCGCCGAGGCGCGCTGCCCGGTCTGCGGCATGCATCCGGCCCGCTCGCCGTCTTGGGCGGCGCAAGTGATTTTTGCCGACAACGGCGACGCGCAGTTCTTCGACTCGCCGCTCTCGCTATTCATCTATTTGCAGGATGTGGGTCGCTTCAGCCGTGGCCGCAGCGCCGCCGAGATCGGCGCGCTCTACGTCAGTGATGCGGCAAGCGGCGCCTGGATCGCGGCCGAGGCCGCCGTCTACGTGCAGGGCTCCAGCGCACTCGGGCCCATGCGCGTCGGCAACTTGCCGGCCTTTGCCGATGCAGCGTCGGCGCAGCGCTTTGCGGGCGAGCGCGGCGGCCGGCTGCTGCGCTTCAAGGAGATCAGCCCAGCACTGCTGCGCGACCTGGACACCCGCTCGCACCAAAAACATCGAGAAAGAGCAGGCGCTTGAGCAGCGCAAGCGGTTTTCCTTATTCCGGTTCAAGGAAGTGCCCGTGACAAATCCCTAGTCTTGCGGCATCTGCAACAGACCTTGAGGACCATCATGAGCCGAGGCTTCACCAGCCAGATGGCGCGGAACATTTTTTACGGAGGAACCCTCTTCTTCGTGCTCTTGTTTGCCGCGCTGATCTTTGACTCCGAGCAAAGAATCCCCAAACGCTCCAATGCCGGCGAACTGACGCCGGCCGTGGTGCGCGGCAAGCATATCTGGGAGACCCGCAACTGCATCGGCTGCCATACCCTGCTCGGCGAAGGCGCCTATTTCGCACCCGAGTTGGGCAATGTCTACAAGCGCCGTGGGCCAGATTTCATCAAGGCTTGGATCAAGTCCCAGCCGACCGGTGCGCCGGGTCGCCGCCAAATGCCCAACTTCCAGCTGAACGATCAGCAGCTCGACGATCTGGTCGAGTTTCTGCGCTGGACCAATGGCATCGACAACGAAAAGTGGCCTCCAAACATTGAGGGCTGAGGAGAAAACATGAAACCCACCACCCTCAAATACCAGTCCCAGGCCGTCTCCAAGCTCTACTTCATCGGCGCCCTGGCGCTGTTTGTCGGCCAGATCGTGTTCGGCATCACCCTGGGCCTGCAATACCTGATCGGGGACCTGATGTTTCCCGCCATTCCCTTCAATATAGCCCGCATGGTGCACACCAATCTTTTGATTGTGTGGTTGCTGATGGGCTTTATGGGCAGCGCCTATTTCCTCGTGCCCGAGGAGGCCGAGACCGAGCTCTACAGCCCGCTGCTGGCCAAGATCCTGTTCTGGGTCTTTCTGGCTGCCGGCGCGCTGACCATACTAGGCTATCTTCTGGTG
>CAUPEV010000253.1:0-6187 GCA_963510335.1 uncultured Roseateles sp. | reverse complement strand
TTTGCCGTACTTGCAACCTTGCTTGCTTGGCCGGCGCTGGGCTTCTTTCTGCAGCACCAAACAGATTCGCAAGTGCCATTCTGGGATGCATTTCCGACCGTCGCCAGCCTCTTGGGCCAATGGCTGCTGGCGCGCAAATACCAGGAGAACTGGAGCGTCTGGGTGCTGGTCAATGTGGTCAGCGTGGCGCTGTTCGCCTACAAGGGCTATTGGCTGACTGTGCTGCTGTATGCGGTGTTCATCCCGATGTCGGTGGCTGGTTGGCGAGCCTGGGCGCAGCGCATCGCCCAGAGTGATCACGCGCCGGCAGCGGCCTAGTCAGCCAGCAATGGCCGCCCTGTTGATCGCCATCGTCGGCGCAGAGAGCACCGGCAAATCAGTGCTGGCGCAAGACCTGACCCTCAGATTGAGCGAGGCCACCGGCCTGCGCTGTGCCTTGGTTACCGAATTCTTGCGCGACTGGTGCGAGGCCGAGGGGAGGACCCCGCGCGCGGACGAGCAATATGGCATTGCGAGCGCCCAAACGGCGCAGATCGACGCAGCGGCAGCTCTCAACGACATCGTAGTTTGCGACACCTCCGCCTTGATGACGGCCATCTACAGCCAGCATCTCTTTGGCGACCACAGCTTGCTGGCGACGGCCCAAACTTTCCATCGACGCTGCAGCTTGACGCTGCTGACTGCATTGGATCTGCCTTGGGTGGCTGACGGTTTACAGCGCGATGGCCCGCAGGTCAGAGCGCCGGTGGATGCCTTGATCAGGCGCGCGCTGTTGAGCGCGGGCCTGGGCTACTCGGTAGTAGCCGGTGTAGGCGAGGCCCGAGTCGAGGCCGCGTTGAACGCCATCACCCCGCTTTTGAAACACAAAGCAAGCCCGAAGCGCGGATTGTTCAGCCGCCTTAGCGACAGGCAGGACGCCCTGCCCAAGTGGGCTTGGGTCTGCGACAACTGCGACGTGCCCGAGTGTGAGCACCAAGACATGCGTCGCCAGGCTGGCCTATTGCCCCAAGGACAAACCTAGGCCTGTTGCAGCCAACAACAATGGGTGATCGAGCGGCACCAAGCGATTGCGCCCCGCCACCTCGGCCAGCGCCACATCGCGCATCTCTGCGCCCTGCAAGACCACCATGCGCCCGAATCGCCCTGCCCGGATGAGTTGTGCTGCCGCCCAACCGAATTGCGTCGCCAAAATGCGGTCAAAGGCGGTCGGTGAGCCGCCGCGCTGCACATGGCCGAGCAAGGTCGAACGCACCTCACTACTCAACAGTCCCTGCAGCTGATGAGCCAAAACCGCGCCGACGCCGCCTAGGCGCAAGGGGTCGGGGCTGTCGCTCAAGGTCTGGCTGACCACCATGCCGCCGTCGCGCGGGTGGGCCCCTTCAGCAATGCAAATCAAGGTGTGCCCCGCCCCTGTTTGTTCGCGACGCCGGCAAACTTCCGCCACCGCCGCCACGCTATAGGGCAACTCAGGGATCAGGATCACATCGGCCGCGCCGGCAATGCCGCCCTCCAATGCGATCCAGCCGGCATAACGCCCCATCGTCTCGGCAATCATCACCCGGCCATGGCTGCGGGCGGTGGTCTCCAAGCGGTCGAGCGCCTCGGCCACGATGCTGACTGCGCTGTCAAAGCCGAAGCTTCGATCGGTCAAATAGAGGTCGTTGTCGATGGTCTTGGGCACACCGACAATGGGCAGGCCTAAGCGGCTGAGCTTGTCAGCGATGGCCATCGAGCCGTCACCCCCGATCACGACCAAGGCGTCCAAGCCCAGCTCATTCACATAGGCAATCAGCTGAGTGGATACATCGGCCCCAGCGGCGCCGAAGTAATGAAAAGGATCACAGCGATTGTGAGTGCCGAGAATGGTGCCGCCTTGCGCCAAGATGCCGCCGACCACAGACTCATCCAGCGGCAGCACCTGCCGCTCCAGCAAGCCCAGGAATCCACGCCGAACGCCACTGACGCGAGCACCGCATTGATTGATCAAAGCCAAGCTGACGGCGCGAATCACCGCATTCAAGCCTGGGCAGTCGCCGCCGCCGGTCAGGATGCCAATGTGCATATGCTTTGCCGTCCGATCAGGCTACTTGCTAAGCCTACTTGCTCAGCACCAATTTGACCCCAAAGCCCAGCAAGAACAGGCCCGCTACACGGTTCAGCCAGCTGCTGACCGCCGGATTGGCGCGCATGCGCTCGGCCAGATGATGGGTCAGCAAGACCATCACCAGACCGTAGGCGAAGGTCAGCAAGGCGATCGTCAGTGCCATCGCGGCAAAGGTCAGCAGACCTTGATGCCGAGTCGGGCTGACAAACAGGGGGAAGAAAGCCATGTAGAAGATGATGGCCTTGGGGTTGAGCAAGGTAATCAAGACCGCCTGCTTGAAGTAGTCGCGGGGTCGAATATTGAGCAGCGGCGCGCTTCCCGGCTTGGCAAGCATCATCTTGACACCCAAGTAAGCCAGATAAGCGGCGCCTAACCACTGCACGGCCTGAAACGCGCTGGGGTAAGCCGTTAGCAGCGCGGCAACGCCAGCCACCGCCATCCACATCAAGATCTGGTCGCCAGCAATCACGCCCAAGGTGGCCGCCATGCCGCCGCGAACACCACCCTTGCCCGTAGACGTGATCAAAGCCAGGTTGCCAGGCCCGGGAATCATCAGAAACACAATGATGGCCAAGGCAAACGCCGGGTAATCGGTAATTCCGAACATGCCGCACTCCAAGAACTATGGCGCCAGTCTAACGGGATCAACGCGCCAGCAAGAGATAGTCAAACAGCTGCGCGCCGCCGGCTCCACCCAGGGGCACCAGCAAGGCCTTCAACAAGGGCTGCTCGAACATCGGCGCAAAAGCTCCGGTTTGATTGCTCTCGACCGAGGCGATCAAGCGTTTGAAAGGTTCCACCAAGACGACCATATCCGACTGACTACCAGCCAGCCAACGCAGATCGGCGTTCATGCTGGCCAGCGCCCGCTTACGTGTGTTTTCAGCGGCAATCTTCAGCAAGGAAGCCAAGCCGATCAGCCAGATGAGATAGAGGCTGACGGCCACAGCAATCGCCGGTGTCAGCGACCAGTTGTCAAACAAGCGGCTGCGCGCCACCACCAACAAGGCCAAGACAACAAAAGGCCCGATCACCAATCGCGACACATACTCGGTGCGGCGGGCCACCACTTGCACATCCAGCCAGTCGTCCAAGAGACAGTGAATCGCGTCGCCTTGAGGTTCAGGTTTGTTTGACCCTGTGTCGGTGCCAAGTTGGCGCGCCTCCAAACGAGCCGCAAACATGCGCCGCCACAAAGGCGCATGCTGCTCACCCAACTGCTGGGCGAAGTGAGCGATCGTCGCTTGCGGATAAGCCGAGCGCCCGCAATTCAAATGCCCGATAAAACGAAAGGCCAGCATCGTGGCATCCGCCACCGCCACCACCAACAAGGGCAAGAGCAGCAAGGTGGCATACAAAGTGGCGCGCACCAATTGCCGATGCTCGGCCCCGCGCACCGGTATCTCCGGCACCTGCCCCTCGCTAAGCCCGAAGAACAGACCTGTCACCGCCAGCACACTGAGCAAATACCAGACGATCGTGCGCGCAGCGCGCGGCCGACTGTCCCCCCGCTCGCCATACTGATTCCACAAGCTGAGGAAGTCACTGCTGATGCCGCAGGGCCGCCGCCAGGTTGAAATACTGATCTGATTGAACCACCCCTTGAGCAGGCCTTGCACCGCGATACGTGAAACGCCAGGCGCATGAGCCAGCGGCAATTGCAGCCAGGCGGAGTCTTGATTCATGCGCCTGAGTGTGTCCGACCAGGCCACGTCAAGCGTCCACAGAATCGTCATCAAGGCCAGCAAATGAATCAGTTGCGAAGGCCACGCACTGACACCCTGCAGCCAAGTCACGGGCTCGCAGTCCAAACAAGTTGTTGTCTGCGCACCCGGCCACGCGACCCACAGCCAGGCGCAAGCAATCAGCAGCAAAACGGCCACATGCAATTTATCGATACCCGACTCTCGGTCCACCGTAGCGGTCGCCGCACCAGCCACCAACTTGCGCTGTTGCATCAGCAGGCTGGGCAAAACCGCGAGCAAGGCCGCGAAAGCCGCAAGCGCGACCAATATCAGCGTCTGAGCAAAGCTCATTTGCTGCGGCCGAACCAGCTCTATCAAGGAGCAAAAGACAAAAGCGCATAGCGCTGCATGCAGGGCGACCAACACCACGGCCGGCAAATTCATTGGCAGCGCATCTGCAGCCAAAGGCCGGCGCAAATAGGCCGTGCGTGCTTGCTTGATGGCCGGCGTAGAGGGCCAGATCAACAAGGCTATCAGCACCAGCGCGGCCACCGCGCCAGCGGCGATTGCGCGCGGCGAGGTGGGGTTAGCAGGCTGATTCAACAAGGCATAACCGCTCAGAGGGACGGCACCATTGCGTCCGATTTCGTAAAGTGAGGGGTTGTCCAGCGCCTCCTTGGCTGCAAGCTTCTCCTCATCCAAGCATTCAACACTGCGGCAGCCTGCACGCCGCGCTGCCAAATAGCTGGCGGTTTGATAGACATCGCGCAGCGGCGGCGTACCGGCCTGCAAGTCCACCAGGCCAGGCTTGGCTTGGTAGAACTCGAGGGGCAGGCTGGTAGCCACCACACGATTGCGGGTAAACGACTGCACCCGCGGATGCAAAAAGCGGGCATCCATATCGGTGGTGAAAAACACCTTGTCCGAAAAGGTGTCATGCAGCGCCTGCATGACCAAGAGCTTGTCGTGCACATCATTGGCCAGGATGCCGATGGCGCCGATGGGGCCACCGCGCCCCGAGGCTTCGCTGGCCTTCAAAGTGGCAGCCAGTCGGCGCAGGTAGTCGAGTTGATCGCGGCTCTCAGGCCACTCCAAGGTGGGGGTCTTGTTGCCCACTGCGGCCGACCGTTCATTGGCTTCGCGCCCTGCATCGCGGGTCGTCACGCCGTCGATCCCGCGGAAGAAGTAGACCGGCTCAAAGCTCAAGTTTTGAAAATCACGCAAGCGATGCTGCAACTCATTGACCAAGGACTGCGAATAGATCGAGTCCCGCTCGGCCACCACCACCACGCGGCGCGCTTGGTTGGCGGGCAAGCGCAATTGCAACTCGCTCACCAGGCGTTTGATCAATTCGTTGTCTGTGCTGATGGTGCGTTGGAAGTCGATTTTCACCGGCGGCCGGTCGCCCAGCATGCGGTTGAATCGCTCGTTCAAAAAGGCTTCCAGCTCCTGCTTGCGCAACTCGTCCAGCATATTGCTCGACGCGGTTGACGCCGCATTGAGGATCTTCGCCCCCGCAAGCAAGCGGTAGCCCTGAAGAGCGGGCCTGGGATCCGCGAGCAAAGGGCAAATCGGCCCGGACTGGCCTTTGCCTGCTGGCGCGTCCTTGAGATTGCCGGGCCCATCAGCTTCACCGTCGAGCGCCGCCGCATCACCGGCCGTCAGCAATTCGGCCGCACTGGCCGTGCTTTGACTGCGGGCCTTGCAATCGCAGTTGCCTGCCTTTTCGCCCAGCGCTTCGAAAACCGGCCGCGAATCCTTTGCGTATAACTCGCTGGCTCGACGCAAATCACTCAGCGCCGTGCGCAAGGCATCGGTAGACGAGGGGCCGATGATGGCCAGGCGCGGCAAGGTCCGGCTCGGCTTCACGCAGGGTGCGCGACTGGCCACCAACTCTGGCCCAAACATCGCGTCCACCATGCGCGCTAGTCCGTCGAGCTTGGAGTCGGGCAGCGCCGATTCATCCACCCACAGCAAGGCCACCTGCTCAAAGCGCCGCGTCGGGCCAGTCGTATCCACCTCACGGTGACGGTTGCGTTTGGCCAGCATCTCGTAGGGTACGGTGAACTTGGCCTTGTCGGAAGGCTTGGCCGCCCCGGCCCTGCGCAACTCCTTGCACACCGGTGGGTCATTGCTCAAGTCTGCCGCGGGCGCCGACGCGGCCGGATCGGGCGCCATCGGGTTTGCTTGCAGCCGGGCGGCACGGGCAGCGCCGCAGTCACTGACCAAACGTTGAATATCAAACTCGAGCAGGCCAAGTCGCTCTGCATTGTCGGGCACATAACCCTGCGCCTGAAGGCCCGCCAAGATGGCATAGCGGGTGCGCCGGCGCCCCTCCTCGGCGCCGACAAAGGGGTTGCCGGGCACCAGGGCCAGCACCACCAGCGATTCGCTGATG
>CAUPEV010000252.1:0-6189 GCA_963510335.1 uncultured Roseateles sp. | reverse complement strand
GCCGGAACGTGAGGCCTATACGGTCTTTGGTAGCGAAGCCTTCTTCATCCAACTGCCGCCGGTGCTGATTGTGCGGCGCGGCTATGTGCCGCCGGGGGGCTGGAAGAAGCGTCCGCGCGGCGATATTTCCCTGGCCGAGTTGTTGCAGTCGCCCGAGGTGCGGGTCGGCACCTTGCCCAAGCGGCGCTTTGGTTTGGGGATCGATGAGGCCTTGAAGCAAGCCCGCGCCAGTCGGCCGGAGCAGGTGCTGGACTTCAGCGAGTACGGGCTGCTGTCCGGCCTTCTGCACACCCTGGGGCGCAAGCGCTTTGATGTGACTCTGGGCTATTCGATCGAGGTGGAGCAGTTGCGCAAGACCCAGCCCGATCTGGGTGACTTTGAATATTTGCCGCTGGTGGAGGCGCCGGGCTTGATCGTCACTTATCCGTCTTGCAGCCGCACGCCTTGGGGCAAGCAGGTCATCCAGACGATTGACCAATTACCGGGCATGGAGGCCGAGCGGGCCTTGTTACGCGAGCGCTACGAGGCGCTCCTGCCGCCCAGTGAACGGCAGGCTTACCGGGCACGCATGGCGGCTTTGAATGCCAGCGCTGCGGCACAGCCTGCGCCCCCGACACCTGTCCAGGCGGATCAGCCCAAGCCGGGGGCGCGTTGATCGTTTGCGCGAAAGCTTGCCAAGCCCTGCGCCATGAATGCCAAGTTTGATTTGTTCGGCATGCAGCGACGCATCGCCTTGCTGGCCCCGTTGTCGCTGGCTTGTCTCAAGCCGAGTTCAGCCGGCCCGAGTGAGCCTGCAGAGGCTTGGCGGCGAATACCAATTGCCGTGAGCGAATCCAGCCGGCGGCCATTTGTGGCGGAGATGCTCAAGCTGATTGGGCAGGCGGCGGGCATTGAGTGGCAGGTGCAGCCGGTGCCCTGGGCGCGTTTGCTCTTGTTGGCCGAGCGCGGCCAAGCGCTGGCTTTTGGCGTGTCGCGCAGCGCCAGTCGTGAGCTGCTGTTCGAATTCAGTCAGCCGGTGTTTGACAACCATGTCTGGATGGTGGTGCGCCGCGACAGGCAACTGAACTACCGCAGCCTGGCTGACTTGAGTGGCCGCACTCTGTGTGTTACCCGCGGCATCAGCTATGGCTCGGCCTTTGAGGATGCGAAACAAGCTGCGCTCTTCCGGGTCGAACAAGTGGATGGTGATCTGGCGGCGCGCACACGCATGTTGGTGGCCGGGCGCTGCGATCTGATGCTGACCTCTCATCGCAATCCCCAGCCCTGGGCCGTGGAGAAAGTCTTGCGCCAGGAGTCGGGATACTCATCTGGGATCGCGGTTTTGCCCACGCCTATGCAGGTCGATCCGGTACATTTTGTCGCCGCGCGCGGCCATCAATTCGCGCAAGTATTGCCGCGCTTGAATGCCGCCATGCGCAAGCAAGCCGAGCCAATCCGGGCCTTGATCAATAGCGATATTTGAATCTGCGATGGTGCATCCGCTCAGGTGCAATCAATTTGTTCAGGCGTTCTGCGCGCTCTTCACCAGCGCTGCGATGCGCGGCGTCATATGGGTGGGAAGCAGTTCCACTTCCTGGTGAGCCTTGGCAAAGACGCGGAACAGCTCATCGGTGAAACCGTGCCCCACATCGACCACGCCGTCGAAATTGATCTCAGCGCGCTTGAACATCGGCAAGCGTGCCGCCACTCGGCGGGCTTGCGCGCGCGAGTCCAGCGGCTGGCCCGGCCCGGCCAGCAGGCTCAGGGCGATGGTGGTGTGGTCAAACTCGATGCCGCTGCCGTCCAGGCTCCAGGCTTCCAAGACCTGATCCAGCGTGCGCTTGGTGTCGAGCGAGATCGACATATAGATCGAGCTGCCTTGGCGCGGCATCGGGCGGCCCGGCTGCCAGCCGCCGCTCTCCCAGGCGCGGCGCTGAAAGGCGGTGCCATTGGCGTGAATATCGAACACATCGGCCAGCTGCGAGCTGAAGAACAGGCCGCGGCCGGTGTGCATCTCGGGCTGGCTGGTCAGGCGCCCCTTGCTCAGCTCCAGCATCGCGTGCTGGGCATTGGCGATGTCAAAAGCCGAGCAGATCTTGTCGAAAACGCCGCAGCCGTCGTCGGACACCAAGAGCTGTGCGTGGCTGGGGGTCTGGCGCAGCGACACGGTGACACTGCTGCCGCCGCTGTGGTCGGCGGCGTTATTGACCAGCTCGGTGAAGCCATGCTGAATCATGCGCGCCACATGGGGCGGCAGATCGAAGTTCGGCGCAAAGTCGCGCTGCCAGGGGATGTCTTCTTGCAGCCCGTGCAGCGTGTAACTGCGTGCCACCTGGCGTAAAAGGCCGGGGCCGTATATCGGGCGGCGCTCGCTGCCGCTGCGGCTGAGCCAATGGGCGTCGACCAGCCGGCGTAGCGCTGCCAGCGATGCGCGGCGGCTGGCGCCGGTGCGCTCCTCCAAATGGCTGGCCAGATCGTGCGAATGTTCGCGCGCGGCGGCGGTGATCCAGAGTGTCAACTGATCAATGGCTAAACGTGTCATGCAAGGCTCCCTTGACCGCAGTGTCCATGGCTTCAAAGTTCGCTAAGCCGTGAAAAATGGGGCACTGCGAGCCTAAATGCTCAGGGCCGGCTGCACAAGCGAGGCAGCCCTTGCTTTGTCAAAGCAAAGCCGCCGCTAGAATCGCCGCCAGTTACAGCGCGGTTACATCACTCAAAACCTTGGTTTGGGGTTAGGCTGCGTTCGCAGAGATCAGCAAGGATTCGCAAGATTTTTTAACTTCCCAAGGGACTCTCTCATGGCTCTCGTTTCAATGCGCCAACTGCTGGACCATGCCGCCGTCAATGGCTATGGCATCCCGGCTTTCAATGTCAATAATCTTGAGCAAGTGCAGGCCATCATGATGGCCGCCGACGAACTCAATGCGCCGGTGATCATGCAAGCCAGCGCCGGTGCGCGCAAATACGCGGGCGAACATTTTCTGAAACATCTGATTCAGGCTGCGGTGGAAAGCTACCCGCATATTCCCGTCGTGATGCACCAGGATCATGGCCAAAGCCCCGCCGTATGCCAGGGCGCGATTGACCTGGGCTTCTCCTCGGTGATGATGGACGGCTCGCTGGAAGCCGACGGCAAGACCATTGCCAGCTACGAATACAACGTCGACGTGACCCGCAAGGTCGTCGACATGGCGCATGCGCTGGGCGTGACGGTCGAAGGTGAGTTGGGCTGCCTGGGCTCTTTGGAGACCATGCAGGGCGACAAGGAAGACGGCCACGGCACCGACGCGGTGATGACGCACGCTGAGTTGTTGACCGACCCCGAGCAGGCGGCCGACTTTGTGCAGCGCACCCAGCTCGACGCGCTGGCCATCGCCATCGGCACCAGCCACGGCGCGTACAAATTCACCCGCAAGCCCACCGGCGACATCTTGGCGATCGGCCGGGTCAAGGAAATCCACGCCCGCCTGCCCAATACCCACCTGGTGATGCATGGCTCGTCGAGCGTGCCGCAGGATCTGCTGGCCAAGATTCGCGAGTTCGGCGGCGATATGGGTCAGACCTTCGGCGTGCCGGTCGAAGAGATCCAGGAAGCCATCAAACACGGCGTGCGCAAGATCAATATCGACACCGATATTCGCCTGGCGATGACGGCGGCGGTGCGCGAGTTCTTCGTCAAGAACCCGAGCAAATTCGATCCGCGCGAGTTCCTGAAACCCGCCCGCGACGCGGCCAAATCCATCGTTCGCCAGCGCTTTCAGGAGTTCGGCTGTGAAGGTCAGGCCGGCAAGATCAAGGCGCGTTCCTTGGTCGATGTGGCTGCAGCCTACGCGCGGGGTGAGCTGAATCAAATGATCAAGTAATAGGGCGATTCATTCGCTTGGAACCCGCTCGGTTTGTGCCCGGCGGGTTTTTTTATGCGTGGATTGCCGCCTAAAATCGCGCCCTACCCAACGGACGACCGTCATGACCGCAGCCTTATTGAACTCCACGATCACCTCCTTGCCCCTGATTGCCCGCGGCAAGGTGCGCGAAAACTATGCCGTCGGTGAGGACCGTATCCTGATGATCGCCAGTGATCGCCTGTCGGCCTTTGACGTCATCATGGGTGAGCCGATTCCCGGCAAAGGTGCTTTGCTGACGCAGATGGCGCTGTTCTGGTTTGCCAAGCTGGACGGCATCGTGCCCAACCATCTGACCGGCGACGACCCGCTGTCAGCGGTCAGCAGCGAGGCCGAAAAAGCGCAGGTCAAGGACCGCGCCATGCTGGTCAAGCGCTTGAAGCCGCTGCCGGTCGAGGCAGTGGTGCGCGGCTATCTGGCCGGCAGCGGCTGGGCCGAATACAAGGACAAGGGCGAGGTCTGCGGCGTCAAGCTGCCGGCCGGTTTGCAAAACGCCTCCAAGCTGCCCGAGCCGATTTTCACGCCCGCCACCAAGGCCGAGATGGGCGACCATGACGAAAACATTTCCTTCGAAGTGATGGTGGGCATCATCGGCCTGGATTTGGCCACCCGCGTGCGCGATATCTCGATCCAGCTCTACAAACGTGCCGCCGACTTCGCGCTGACCAAGGGCATCATCATTGCCGACACCAAGTTCGAGTTTGGCCTCGATGCCGATGGCACGTTGACCTTGATGGACGAGGTTTTGACACCCGACTCTTCGCGCTACTGGCCGGTCGAAAGCTACCAGGTCGGCATCAATCCGCCCAGCTATGACAAGCAGTTTGTGCGCGACTGGCTGGAGCAGGCTTCAGTTGACGGCAAGCCTTGGGGCAAGACCGCACCGGCGCCCGCACTGCCGGACGCGGTGATCGCCAATACGGCGGCCAAGTATCGCGAAGCTTTGCAGCGCTTGACTCAGGCATGAGCATCAAGAGCCGCCTGCTGAAGCGGCTGGACGCCGAGATAGCAGCGGTGGCAGGCGCAACGCAGAGTGCTTGTCTGAAGGTGCAGCGCGCCTTGCTGCTTTTGCGCCATGGCCAGATGTCTCAGGCGCGCGAAGAGCTGACGACCTTGCATGTCTTGGCTTTTCAGCATCCCCATCCCGAAATCGGCGCTTGGTTGCATTTCGCCGAAGGCTTGATGAGCTATTACACGGACTTCAGCAGCGCTGCTCAGGAGAAGGTGGTGCGCGCTCAAGCGATGGCCAAAGCGGCCGCGCTGAACGACTTGGGGGCTTTGTGTTCGGCATGGCTGGCGCAATTTGCCTACCTGAGACACGACTTGGATGAAATGTTGGCGCATGCGCAAGCCTGCGATGCGCTGGCCAAGCCTGACGATCACGACGCGCGCTACCGGCTTTGTACCGTACTGGGGCTGGCGCATGATTTGACTGGCCGCGCCGACTTGTCGCGTGACTGGTATGCCAAGGCCCGCGCGCATGCGCAGGCCGATGGCGATGATGCCTCACTGTCGGCGTTGATGTACAACATGGCCGCCACCCGCACGACGCAGGTTCGGCGTGACGCGCTTTCCCAGGGCTTGGTGCAGAGCTCCGGGCTCTTGCTCGGGGCCGACTCGATCGGGCATTACGACGCGGCCGTGGGTGGTTCGGTTCAGCCGCAGCTGACGCCTGTTTTGCGCGCTCAGATTTTGACCGTAGAGGGTGTCTACAGCCAAGCCCGCGCCTTGTTCGAGGCCCATTTGCCGCAGACCATGGCGACAGGCCTGGCCCGCTGGGGCAGCAGCTTGTTGTCCGATCTGGCCTGGTGTCAGGTCAATTTGGGGCAGCTGGAGATGGGCTTGCAGCAAGCTCGTGAAGCCGAGTCCGAGTTGGACGGGCTCAGCGATATGGACGACAGGGCCGCCACCCACAGCCGTTTGGTGCAGGTCTTTGCGGCGCTGGGTGAAACGGCTGCGGCCGCCAAGCATGAAGAACAAGCCAAGAGCTGCTGGCTTGAGTTCGCTGAGCAGCAGCGAGTCTGGGCGCAAGCCCTGAGCCGGTCCGGCTTGCGGCCGCGCTAAAAAATCAGTTGAGCGCCATGCTCAGCTTGCGGCGGTACTGATCCAGCAACGGGTCGCGCGAGACGACTGCCGCTTGGCCGGCCAGTTCCAAGGTGCCCTTGGCTTCGGTGGCGGCGGCCTTGGGTGCCGGCTTGCTCATCAACTCCAGAATCGCCACATAGGTCTTGCGCGCCAGGCCATTGTTCCAGGCCTTGTCGCGCATGATGATTTCCAGCAGCTCGTCCATCGCTTCGGTAAAGCCCTG
>CAUPEV010000251.1:0-6198 GCA_963510335.1 uncultured Roseateles sp. | reverse complement strand
CGGCTGCAGCAGCGGCCGCGAGCGCAGTCAGCTCGGTCGCGCCGCTGCACTGGACCGCGCTTGTAGACCGGTCCCAGGGCAGCGTCGCGGCCAAAGGCTCAATGGCGTCGTCAGGCACGGACAGGAAAATCAGATCGGCCGCCGCGACCGCCTCAGCCGCCGGCATCGCCCGGCATGAAGGCAGCTGAGCGGCCAACTGCCTGGCGTCAGCCTCGCTGCGGCTGGCCACCGCCACCACGGGCAGGCCTTGTGCGCTCCACGCGCGCGCCAGGGTCTGGCCAAGGCGACCGGCGCCAATGAAGGCCAGCCGAGGCGTCGGCGCAGCATTCATCATCCGCGCAAACTCAAGGTTTGACGAACTTCAGCGTCATGCGGTCGCTTTCGCCGATCGCCTCGAACTTCGCCCGGTCCTTGTCCTTCAGTCCATAGGTGGGCGGCAGAGACCACACACCGCCTTCATGATCGGCCGTGTCCTTGGGGTTGGCATTGAGCTCGGAGCTGGCGGCCAGCTTGAAGCCAACGCTCTCGGCCATGCGGATCACATAAGCCTGGTGCACATAGCCGCTCTTGGCCTTCTCGTCTTGCTCTTGCGAGGCCGGACGGCGGTGCTCGACCACGCCGAACACGCCACCCGGCTTGAGTGCCGTGAAGGCGCTCTTGAACACGGCCTGCGTCTTCTCCTCACCATTGCCTATCCAGTTATGGACATTGCGGAAGGTCAGCACCAAGTCGGCGGAACCCGGTTTGGCGTAATCCAGCTTGCCGGCACCGGCGGCAAACACAGTCACTTGAGCGCGGTCATAAACGGCGGGCAAAGCGGCAAGCTTGTCCTTCATCCGCGCGGCGCTGCGCTGAAAGTAGGCTGTCTCGGAAGCGGGGTCATCGCCGGCCAGAATCAGCTGGCCTTTGTCACGCAGATAAGGCGCCAGGATTTCGGTATACCAGCCGCCGCCGGGCGACAACTCAACCACCGTATGGCTTGGTTTGATGCCGAAGAAGGTCAAGGTCTCGTAGGGGTGGCGAGCCGCGTCGCGGGCCACATTGGCGGGCGTGCGATGCGGGCTGGCAATCGCGGACTTCAAGGCCTCATCGGCTTGCGCGGGCGCGGCACCCAACAAAGCGGCAGATGCGGCACACGCGGCAACAAGGCCCAGCGCCCAAGGCTTGCTCATTTTCATCGTCAACGTCATGGTGATGTTCCGGGTTAGGGTGAAATATTTTGCCAGCCGAAGTATGGCGCTTGTTAGCCATTTGTGCTGGAAGACATAGCCCCGGACTTCCATCAATCGGCGCCTCGCGTACATTAAACGCCCTTCACTTCTTCCGAGCTAGCCCTCATGCCCACCCCAGCTGCCTGCCCCGTTTGCACTCTTGAGAACACCTACCGCGACGGCGAAATGAATATCTGCCCCGATTGCGGCCATGAATGGAGCGACGAAGCCGAAGCAAACCCGGCTGATGAAGGCGCCAAGGTCGTACGCGATGCCAATGGTCAGATCTTGGTCGACGGCGACTCTGTCATCTTGGTCAAAGACCTCAAGGTCAAGGGCTCGTCCATCACGCTCAAAAAGGGCGCCAAGGCCAAAGGCATCCGACTGGTGGACGGCGACCATGACGTGGATTGCAAGATCGACGGCGTCAGCCTGATGCTGAAGTCAGAGTTTCTGAAAAAAGCCTGAGCCGGACCTAGTCGGGCCTGAGGCTGGCTTAAGCCTGCGAAAGGGTGAAGCTGGCCTTGCCCGCAGCATGCGCTGGCTTACAAGCGGCCTTGCCGCCATTGCTCGCCCAGGCCCGCCACAGCTCGCTCCAGCAGCGCCAGCACATGGTCGAAGCCGGCTGCCGGGCCGAAATAGGGGTCGGGCACGTCCTGACCCTGCATACCCGGGGCAAAGTCCAGCAGCAAGTGCAGCCGTGACTGCAGCGCCGGCGGGCATTGCTCACGCAAAACCTGCAGATTGTCGCTTTCCATTGCCAGGATCAAGTCATACCGCTCAAAATGCTCGGCTGAAACTCGCTGCGAGCGCCACTTTTTCTCGACACTCAGGCCCGCCCGCTGCAGCGCCGCCGCCGCGCGAGCATCGATAGGCCCGCCCCTGGGTGCGGCGCGCGCGCCGGCCGAGGCCACTTGCTTGAATGCCTCATCTGCACCTGGGCCAAAGCCGACAAGGCGCGCTTTCAGCATGGCCTCGGCCATGGGCGAGCGGCAGATATTGGCCGTGCAAACGAACAAGACCGAGGGCATGGCCCAGCTTCAGCGCGCCAACTCGGCGCGCATCGCGTCGATGACAGCCTTGTAATCGGGCTTGCCGAAGATGGCGGAGCCGGCCACAAAGGTATCGGCGCCAGCATCGGCGATCTGGCGGATGTTGTCGATCTTGACGCCGCCGTCGATCTCCAGGCGAATCGCCCGACCGCTTTGCTCAATCAAACGTCGGGCCTGCTCCAGTTTCTTCAAGGCGCTTGGCAAAAAGCTCTGGCCGCCAAAACCGGGGTTGACACTCATGATCAGAATCATGTCGACCTTGTCGATCACCCACTCCAACACATCCAGCGGCTCGGCCGGGTTGAACACCAAACCGGCCTGCTTGCCTTCAGCCTTGATCAGCTGCAGTGTGCGATCCACATGCTTGGAGGCGTCGGGGTGGAAAGTGACCATGTCGGCACCGGCTTTGGCAAAGGCCACCGCCAACGCGTCGACCGGCTCGACCATCAAATGCACGTCAATCATGGCCGGCGTGCCGTCCGGCTTGACCGCATGCTTCCTCAGCGCCTCGCAAACCATGGGCCCGAAGGTCAGGTTGGGCACGTAATGGTTGTCCATCACGTCGAAATGAATCCAGTCGGCGCCAGCGGCCAGCACATCGCGGACCTCCTCGCCCAGGCGGGCAAAGTCGGCCGAAAGCAGGCTGGGGGCGATGCAGAAGTTGGTCTTACTCATGGCGTTTTGGCGCTGCAGCGGGCGTACCCAGCCAGCGCATTGGAGTTGGGCTGGGCGCGATTTTAGAGACTCGGACGCAGCGGCCGCGCAAGCCCTGCTTTTCAGGCAGTTTTTCGTTTGGCCTTGAGGGCAGGCTCAGGCGCTGACAAGCCCCCGAAACAGCTGAGCAGCAAGATGTCGATGATCTGTTCGTCGCTGTACTGGCCGCCAGCCTTGAGCAAGCTCAGCACCGGGTCGCAGGCCCGCGCAAACAATGTGTAGAGCACCACCTCGGGCGGCAAATCGGGCCGCAGCTCAGCAGCGGACTGGGCTGCTTGAATCCACTCGCCCAGCTCGTCAGACAGCTGCATCAAGCGGTCCATATAGACCTTGTGTGCGATCAAGGCGGCGCGCAAGCTGGAGTTCTGCGCCGGCAGCGACGGCATCTCACCCGCCAATTGCACCTGCATGGTCCAGCGCGCCACCGCCTTCAACTGATCGACCGGGCGAGCTTGTGGTTGTTGCGCCCGCAAGCGCGCCAGCTCCGCCAGCGCCCGCTCCAGCACCCCGACCATTGCCGCCGCGGCCAGCTCTTCCTTGGAGGTGAAGTGCTTGTAGAGGCTGGCTTTGGCAATGCCCACATCGGCCACTACCTCGTCCACCGTCATCAGATCAAAGCCTTTTTCGGCCAACAACCTATTGACCGACGCCAGGATTGCGTCTTCACGCACCTGCAAGACCTGTTCGCGAAAAGAGACTTTTGCCATCCGTGGATTCTAGCCTGCACTGCGCGAAATAACACCCACCAGTGCACAGCTGCACCAGCAAAGCCAAATTATTACCGGCTAGTTGACAATGTGAACTGATTAGTTCACATTAATGCCAGACGTCGGCCAACCCGACGCAGCAAGCGAGTTCAAACATGATGATGACGACCACGATGGACTGGACCTCACCTGCCGCACAAGCCGAGCCGGCAATGTTTCTATCCAAGCCAACAAGCACTGCGCTGCTGGGTTCGCGGACACGGCCTTTGCCGAATGCAGCCGGCCTGGAGCTAGGGGACCACTATTGGCGCCGCGCCCTGCAGGTCGCAGGCTTGCAAGGCCTGATGGACAGCCCAGCCGTGCAGCTGGTCTTGGTGCCCTGCGACCGCGCATTCATTGATTTGCTGCACGAGATGAAGTTGAGTTGGGCCGCCTTGTGCGCCGACTTGCCACGCTTGCGTCACCTGCTCTTGGGACATGTGCTCACCGGTACTTGCGAGATCGATTTGCACAGCGCGGGCGGCATGCTGCGCAGCAGCAATCAAGGCATCATCCAGCTTTGTGGCACGGGCCGCGTGCGAGACGCGCAGGGCCGGCAAGCGCAATTGCTGGGGCTAATACAAGGTCAAAGTCCAGGTCCAGGTCCAGGTCCAGGCGGCACTATGACCGGCCAGCAGCACCTGATCGACAGGGTGCTTCGCCCAGCGGAACAAGGCCTGCTTGACTTGCTAGCCGACAAGCCCGACCACAGTGAATTTCTCTTGGCCCTGCGCCAAACCGGGCTCGCCAGCTGGCTCAGCGGCGGCGGCCCCTTCACGGTGCTGGCGCCCAGCAATGTGGGCTGGTCCGCGCAACTCGCACATCTGCAGGCCTATAGGCCGAGCCTGCCCACCCAAGCCGAGGCCAGGCTCAAAGCGCTGCTGAGCCGCCACATTTTTGCCGGCCGCTGGCTGAGCGACGAAATGCCCTGGGGCGGCGCCATGTCTGCCCTCAGCGGCGAAAGTTTGCGACTAAGTCCGCTGGGCTTGCTGGGCGATGGACCTTGCTCGCAAGCCCTGCTGAGCGGCAGCGACAAGCTGGCCCGCAATGGCGTCTTGCACCGCTTGGCCAGACCGCTGATTCCCCACCATTGATTCCCCCGTTCCACCCCCCACTGACCCACTGACCGAAAGAAGGAAACACGCCATGAATAAGTATTTCGCAATTGCCGCCCTGACCCTGAGCGCCCTGTCGGCTCAGGCCAAAGACATTGTCGACACGGCCGTGGCCGCCGGCAGCTTCAAGACCCTGGCCACCGCCTTGCAGGCCGCAGGCTTGATCGACACCCTCAAAGGCCCGGGCCCGTTCACGGTGTTCGCGCCGACCGACGCAGCCTTCGCCAAGATTCCCAAGGCCGATCTGGATGCCTTGCTGAAGGACAAAGCCAAGCTCAGCGCCGTGCTGACCTACCATGTCGTGCCCGGCAAAGTAATGGCCAAAGACGTCAAGGCCGGCAAGGTCAAAACCGTTCAGGGCAGCGAGCTGACCATCAGCACCACGGGCGGTGTGATGGTCGATCAGGCCAAGGTCACGGCCACCGACATCGCCGCCGATAACGGCGTGATCCATGTGATCGACAGCGTGCTCATGCCCAAGTAAACGCAGGCTAGGCCACCGCCGCCAAGCCCCGAGTTCGGGGATGGCGGCTTTTTTCATTGTTCAAAGCCTCAGCACGCATCAAGCCTTGGGCGAACGAAAAGCCCGCCGCGCCAAATCAACCTCGGTGCGCGTGACGCATCCCAGCGCATGGTCATTGAGCAAGCCCATTGACTGCATGAAGGCGTACATCGTGGTGGGGCCAACAAACTTCCAGCCGCGTTTTTTCAAATCCTTGGACAGCGCCAGCGAGGCGGCAGTTTGAGTGGCCATCTCAGGCGCGGCCAGCGCAGCAGGCTCGAAACTCCAGATATAGCGGGCCAGCGAGCCCTGCTCGGCCACCAGTTCGATGCAACGCTGCGCATTATTGATGACGGCTTCGATCTTGCCGCGATGGCGCACGATGCCCGCATCCTGCAGCAAACGCTCAATATCGGCGCCATCGAAACGCGCCATCCGCTCGATTTCGAAGTTGGCAAAAGCAGCGCGAAAGGCGGCCCGTTTGTTCAGAATCGTGCGCCATGACAGGCCGGACTGAAAACCCTCCAGGCAGAGCTTCTCGAACAGGCGGCGGTCGTCATCGACCGGGAAGCCCCATTCGGTGTCGTGATAGTGCAGATAGGCAGCGTCGCCGGCTGCAGCGGCGCACCACAGACAACGCGGCTGACCGTCGGAAGGCAAGAACAGGGGCTGGGTTGCGCTCATGGCTGAAATCGAAGTCGGGGTGAACGGCGCCAGCATAGCGCCCCGCTCAAGATGCGGAATTGGCAGCAAGCCTAGAATCCAGCCATGGCTAATCCGCAACTCAAATGCACGGTGCTCGTGCAAGTCCTGCCCGAACAAACCGACGCGCAGCCAGGGGTGCACGCCTGCTGCTCT
>CAUPEV010000250.1:0-6239 GCA_963510335.1 uncultured Roseateles sp. | reverse complement strand
GCGGATTCTTGTTGCGCGCGCGCTGGGACGCGCAGCAGTCTGCGTTTGTCTGCCTTGGGCAAGTCAGGCCCGAGGCTGAGCAACTCAGGCTGCTCGCCGACAATGTGGCTGTGCTGCTGGCGCTGTATGACGCCAACAGTTGGCGTTGCCTGTTTGCCAATCAAGCCTATGCGCAGGCTTTTGGCCTGGATGTACAAACGATTGTGGGTCAGACCTTTGCCGACGTGCTCGGGCCGGCCGCCACGCAGCTGACTCAGCCTCATATCGACCGCTTATTGCAGCAAGCTCGCCCGGTTCACTATGAGCGTGAGTTGCAACTGCCTGATGGCGCGCGGCGCTGGGCGCAAGTCAGCTTGATCCCAAGCCTGGACGTTGGCGGCAAGGTCAGGACCTGCCTGGTTCAAATTTCGGATTCCACGCCGCCGCGCTTGGCCGATTTGGCCGTGATCGAATCTCAGGCGCGGCTCGAGAAATTCATGCAGGCGTCGATGGAGGGCATTGTCTTTCATCGCGACGGCGTGATCACCGACGTCAACCCGCCCTTGTGTGAGCTGCTCGGTTATCGTTTGCAAGAGTTATTGGGCCGCAACGCACTTGATTTTGTCAGCCCCGAGGAGCGAGCCAAAGTCGCTGGCGTGATGAACGCGGGCGGCGAGTTGGCTTATGAAACCGTGATGCTGCACCGCGACGGGCACCGGATCGAAGTGGAGCTGATTGTTCGCGACTTCGAGTGCGCCGGGGAGCGTTTGCGCATGGGCATCGTGCGCGATATCCGCGAACGTCTGGCCGCCCAGGCCCGCATCCACTATCTGGCGCACCATGACGGCCTGACCGGGCTGCTCAATCGCAGTGCTTTCATGGAGCAGGTGCAAGAGCTGATCGCGGCGGCTGCGCTGGAGCCGCGCAGCTTGGCGCTGCTTTTCATCGATCTGGATAATTTCAAGCGGGTCAACGATTCGCTTGGCCATCTGGAAGGCGACAAGGTCTTGAAGACGGTGGCCGAACGCATCACCGATTGCCTGCGCGCATCCGATTTGGTGGCGCGCTTCGGCGGCGATGAGTTCGTCATATTGCTGGATGACGTGCATGAGCAGAACGACGTGCTGGTGGTGCTGATGGCCTTGCTGGCCGTCGTCGAGGTGCCGGTGCTGGCCGACGGCTGCGAGCTGACCGTCACGCCCTCGATCGGAGTGGCCATGTATCCAGCGCATGGTGCCAGGGCAGAGGACTTGATCCAGCATGCCGATATGGCGATGTACCTGGCCAAGGCCAAAGGTCGCGCCAGTTATTGTTTTTATGAGCCCAGCCAAGCCGACAGCGCTTATGCGGAATTGGTGCTTGAAAGCCAGTTGGTGCAGGCGATCGAGCGCAATGAGTTTGTGCTGTTTTTCCAGCCCCAGGTTGCGGCCGCCAGCGGCTTGCTGGTTGGCGCCGAAGCTTTGTTGCGCTGGCAGCATCCGCAGCGCGGCTTGATCGGCCCCGACGCTTTTATCGATGTGGCCGAGCGCCACCGGCTGATGCTGGATCTGGGCGCCTGGGTGATGCGGGCCGCAGCGCTGCAGGCGCGTGCCTGGCATGTGCACGGCATCGCGCCGGTTCGGATTGCGGTCAATCTGTCGCGCATGGAGTTCCGCCTGGATGGTTTTGCTGATTTCGTCGCCAAGCTGCTGAGCGAATTGGAGGTGCCCGGCGAATGGCTGGAGCTGGAGTTGACCGAGCGCATGTTGATGGACGAGATTGCCAGTGCACCGGCCACGCTGGCGGCGCTTCGGGCGCTGGGCTTAACGGTGTCGGTGGATGACTTCGGCACCGGCTACACCTCTTTGTCCCATTTGACCCGGCTGCCATTGGACAAGCTCAAGATAGACCAGAGCTTTGTCTCGCCATTGCCGGCAGACTCGGGCGCGGCGGCGATCGTGCGGGCGGTGATTCAGATGGCCAGTGGCCTGGGTCTGCAAGTTAGCGCCGAAGGGGTCAGGACGGCCGCGCAGCGCGACTTGTTGCTCGAGTGGGGTTGCGATGGCCTGCAAGGCGAAATGATTGGTGAACCGATGTCGGCTCAGGCCTTCGAGCATTGGTTGGCGCAGCGGAAAAAATAAGTCTGGCGAGTTTTTTACAATCAGGCCATGACTGCTTTCAACGGTGCCGCTGCGCTGGCCCTTTTTCCTCTTGACCATGTGATTCGCCAAGCCATCATCGACGCCGGTGGGTGGCTGGGCTTTGACCGTTTCATGGCGCTGGCTTTGTATCAACCCGGCTTGGGTTACTACAGCAATCAGCGGCGCAAGTTTGGCTTGATGCCAGGCGCGAAGTCAGGGCAAAAGTTAGGGCAAGGCGAGGGGGGCTCCGACTTTGTCACCGCGCCAGAAATGTCGCCCCTGTTTGGGCGTGCGCTCGCGAGGCAGGTTGCGCAGGCTCTGACGGCGACCTCCAGCAGCGAAGTGTGGGAATTCGGCGCCGGCACCGGCGCCTTGGCCGAGCAAATGTTGCAAGCGCTTGAAGCGCAGGGCCAGCAAGTCACCCGCTACAACATTGTGGATTTATCCGGCAGCTTGCGTCAGCGCCAAGCCGAGCGTTTGCAGGCCTGGGGTGACAAGGTGCGCTGGCTCGATTGTTTACCCGATCATTTTGAGGGTGTGTTGCTGGGCAATGAGGTGCTGGACGCGATGCCGGTGCAGCTCTTGGCTTTTGACGGTACAGCTTGGAGCGAGCGAGGCGTCGTGGTGGCGGACGGTGGAGCTTTGGCTTTTGCCGATCGGCCCACCGAGGCCCGGCCCCCGCTGAGCGACGAGGTGGACTTCCCGCCCGGCACGGTGACCGAAATCCACCCCCAAGCCGAAGCTTTTGTACGCACATTGGCACAAGGTCTGCGGCGCGGCGCCATTTTCTTGATCGACTATGGCTTCCCCGAGGCCGAGTATTACCACCTGCAGCGCACGGGCGGCACCTTGATGTGCCATCACGAACACCGAGCCGACGGCGATCCGCTGGTCTTGCTGGGCCAAAAAGACATCACCGCGCATGTCAACTTCAGTGGCATCGCCTTGGCGGGCCAAGATGCGGGCTTGAGCGTGCTTGGCTACACCAGTCAGGCCAACTTCTTGTTCAACTGTGGCCTGGTCGAACTGTTGGAAACGGCCAGCCTGGCCGAGCGCGTGATGGCCCACAAGCTGATCGCCGAACACGAGATGGGAGAGTTGTTCAAAGTGATTGGCTTTGCAAGTGGCGACGGTTTTGACGCGATCGGCTTCCGGGCCGGTGACCGATCACACAGCTTGTAATTCGGCTTGCAGCACGAGCAAGGCATGCAGGCGCGCCGCCTGCACCGCTCGGCCGATCGCCGGCCCGCTTTTCCCCTCCGCCAAGGCCGCTGCGCTGACGGCACTCAAGTCAACAGCCAGCGCCGCACGCAGGTCTTGCCGCAATCGCCCGCGCTGCGGATAGGGCTTGTCTTCCAGCCCCAGGCGGCCGCGCGCATCGCATTCGCAGGCCCAGAGCATCTGTTCGAAGCGTTCCGGCCGGCGCCAAGCGTCGCAGCGTTCCAGCAGACGCAAGCGCGCCTCCGCGCCGAAGCCCTCGCTCTGATGCACATGGGTGTGCTCGCGCGCCACCAATTCGGCCAACTCTCGGCAATCGACCGGCACACGCCAGCGCTCACTCAAGCGCTTGACCAGGGGCACACCGCGGCCCTCATGGCCAATATGGCGCGGCAGCAGGTCGGCCGGCGTCAGCGCCTTGCCGAGGTCGTGGCAGAGGCAGGCATAGCGCACCGCCAGCGGCGCGGCTTGGCGCGCGCATTGGTCCAGCACCATCAGCAGGTGGGTGCCGGTGTCGATCTCGGGGTGATGCGCTGCCGGCTGCGGCACGCCAAACAAGGCGTCGACCTCGGGGCTGAGGCGCCGCAAGGCCCCGCAGGCGCGCAGAACCTCCAGCATCCGCGAGGGTTGGGCTTCCATCAAGCCGCACGCGAACTCCTGCCACACCCGCTCGGCCACCAGTGCGTCCACCTCGCCTGCGTCCACCATCTCGCGCATCAAGCTGAGAGTCTCGGGCGCAACCTGAAAATCTGCGAAACGCGCCGAAAAGCGCGCCAGCCGCAAGATCCGCACCGGATCTTCGGCAAAGGCCGGCGAAACATGGCGCAAGGTCTTGGCTTGCAGATCGGCTTGGCCGCCGTAGGGGTCAATCACCAGGCCGTCCGCATCTTGCGCCATCGCATTGATCGTCAAGTCGCGCCGAGCCAGGTCTTGCTCCAGCGTCACCTCGGGTGAAGCCTGGAAGTCGAAGCCGTGGTAACCGGGCGCAGTCTTGCGTTCGGTGCGAGCGAGCGCGTACTCTTCATGTGACTGCGGGTGCAAAAACACCGGAAAGTCGCGGCCCACCGGGGTGTAGCCGGCTCGCAACATCGCTTGCGGGTCGGCTCCGACGACGACCCAGTCATGGTCCTTGACCGGGATGCCCATCAAGCGGTCGCGCACTGCCCCGCCGACCAAATACTGTTTCAATGCGGCTCCTGGTGTTGTATAGCTGTCATATTTGCTGGCTAAAGTCGGCTTTGAGTCGTTGGCCCCCCAAGTGAGGGGGTGTAAACCCTGGTGGCAACGGCTACATTGTGCGCTGAGCGTTTTAACTGTTTCGCACTTCTTGTTAGGGTGCGACTACTCCAAGGGAAATAACATGACATTGAATTTTGCTAAGTCCGCAGTTGCGGCTGCTGTTCTGGGTTTTGGTGCGGTTGCTGCACAAGCCAACACAACTGATTGGGGCAACCATGACTTTGCCGAAGTCGGCGCGGGTGTCGTTTTCGGCAGCTTTAGCGACTACTTCGAGTTCACGCTGAACCCAGCGGCGACAGTGACCAGCACGGTTGTGGCGAACAACAACCTGAACATCCTGAACATCACTGCTGGCAATTACTCGCTGTGGAGCGATGGTGGCGACGGTGTTGGCGGCGCTGCCGATACACAAATTGCTTCGTTCAATTTCGATGGAACGACCGGCAACACATTCAACAGCTTGGTGCTTTCGACCGGCAGCTATTTCTACAAAATCGAAGGCGCCGTTGCTCCTGGAGCTTTCGCCGGCATCTATACCCTGACTTCGACGCTGGCTCCGGTTCCTGAGCCAACAACCTACGCCCTGCTGTTGGCAGGTTTGGGTGCTGTTGGCTTCGTGGCTCGCCGCCGCAATGCTGCCTAATTTTTAGGCAGAATAAGACCTTTGGGCCGCGAGGCCCGGTCTGAAAAGAGCGCCCTGGTGGCGCTCTTTGTTGTTTCTGGGGAACAACAATCAATTGCGAGGATGCTTGGCGGTGGCAGGTAAAGAGCCGGCCACCCCGGGCCGCGCGTGGTCTGCGCCTCAATATGTGCTGCAGTGCGCAATTTGTTTCAAAGTCCCCCCGAACCGGGGGAGGGCAGATCGAGCCCATCTCGCTACAGTGCGTAGCAAGGGAGCAGAAAAATGCTCCTGGACCGGCCCAGGGTGGGCGCATTGAATTCTTGAAAAAAGAGAAAAGCATGAAAAAACTGAATTTTGTCGCCGCAGCTGTGTTGGCTTTGTCATCTGTTGCAGCAAACGCTGCGACCATTTACGCCCCATCAATCTCGGGTGCTAGCTTTTCTGATGTGACCATTGGCACGATCACAGTTTCGGGCGTGTCCGACATCGTCGGCAACTTCTTTGCCGCTGAGACGGTTTCGTTCACGACTCCATTTGCCGGCACATTCACTTTGGACAAAGTGACTTTCACAAGCGGAACTGTGGGTTCTTTGGTGGACACTGACGCTTCGGCAGTCGGTTTCAACTTTAAGAACGTCGCGGCCGGCAGCTACGTTGTCAAGGCAAGCGGCACTCTGGACGGCACAGGCCAGTTTCAGAAGGCAGCTTTCGTCGGCGCCGAGTACAACGTGACGGCCGTTCCTGAGCCAACTACCTATGCACTGCTGTTGGCAGGTCTGGGTGCTGTTGGCTTCGTGGCTCGCCGCCGCAACGCTGCCTAATTTTTAGGCAAAAAAGATCTTTGGGCCGCGAGGCCCGGTCTGAAAAGAGCGCCCTGGTGGCGCTCTTTGTCGTTTCAGTGGCGCATCTTTTGTTGGGACGGCAGGTTCAGGTTGCAAGCCTTGAGGCCGTAAATCCTTGCCCGAACGGGGTGTTCTTTAAAATTTGTGATGCAGTGCACAAATTGTTTGGAATTCCCCCCAAACCGGGGGAAGGCAGACCGGGCGCTCATCGCTACAGTG
>CAUPEV010000249.1:0-6251 GCA_963510335.1 uncultured Roseateles sp. | reverse complement strand
GTTTGCTGCATGCCGGCGTGGCGGACCTTGCCAATGTCAAGGGTCTGGGGCCGGCCAAGCGGGCCGAAATCGCAGCGGTTCTTGAAATCGCCAGGCGCTCGCTTTTGCAAGAACTGGCTCAACGCCCGGTGTTTGACGCGCCCGACGCGGTCAAGCAATTCATCCGCCTCAAGCTGGCTGGCTTGACGCATGAGGTCTTCGCCGTGCTGTTTCTCGATGCACAGCACCGCTTGATCGCGATGGAGGAAATGTTTCGCGGCAGCCTGACGCAAACCTCGGTTTACCCAAGAGAAGTCGTTAAACGCGGGCTGGACCTGGGCGCCGCGGCGGTGATCCTGACGCACAACCACCCCTCGGGCGTGGCCGAACCTTCGCGCTCCGACGAGCTGCTGACGCAGGCCTTGAAGTCGGCCTTGGCCTTGGTGGAGATGCGTGTACTCGACCACTTGGTGGTGGGCTCGGGCGAGGTGATTTCGATGGCTGAGAGGGGGCTGATGTGAAGCCGACATCGACCCAGACGCTGCACAGTTTGCAAGAGCTCAAGCTGCTTCAGCGTGAACTGGCGCAAGGCCGCAAGTTGGCCGAGGAAGCAGCCGCGCGCAAAGCCGCTGCCGCTCGAGCTGCCGATCAAGAACGTCGTCTCTTCGAGCTCAGCATCGGCCCCATCACCCCTCTGCCCAACCATGAGCGCGTGCCGGTGCACAGGGTGCTGCCCTCGCCTGAGCCGCTGCAGCGCGAGGCCGATGAGCGCCTGGTGATGCAGCAAGCCTTGTCGGACGACTTCGACGTTGAGTCGCTGCTGGAAACGGACGACAGCCTGTCGTTTCGCCGCCCTGAAATCAGCGACGAAGTGCTGCGCAAGCTGCGCCGGGGCCATTGGAGCTTGCAAGCTCAGCTTGATTTGCACGGTTTGCGCCGCGACCAGGCCCGCGAAGCGCTGGGCACATTTGTGCAAGACTGCGCTCGCCGCGGCCTGCGCTGTGTACGCGTGGTGCACGGCAAGGGACACGGATCGCCCGGCCGCGAACCGGTCTTGAAAGCCAAGGTGCGGCGCTGGTTGGTGCAAAAACAGCAGGTGCTGGCCTTTGTGCAGGCGCGCGCCAGTGATGGCGGCAGCGGTGCCTTGATGGTTTTGTTGCAGCAAGCCCCTTAGACAGCGGTGGCACAGGCGGTGGCTCGCACCGACAATCGAGCCATGCAAGACAACAACTCCACCAATTCCGCCCATCCCAGCAATCCCGCCGCCACGCTGTTCGATCTGCTCGGCGGCGAAGTAGGCATCCGTAACTTGGTCGATCACTTCTACGACCATATGGATCTGGACGCGCAATTCGCCTTGATTCGCGCGCTGCACCCGGCATCGCTGGACGGCTCGCGCGACAAGCTGTTTTGGTTTTTGTGCGGCTGGTCGGGCGGGCCGGACCTGTACATCGAGCGTTTCGGCCACCCGCGTCTGCGGGCACGGCATCTGCCTTACTCGATAGGCATTGCCGAGCGGGATCAATGGCTGGCCTGCATGAAGCTCGCAATGCAGGACAGCAATTTAGACCCAGATCTGCAGCAAAGGCTGGCGGAGTCCTTCCACGCCACCGCGGACTGGATGCGCAATCGCGGCGCCTAGCTCAAGCGAAGCTGAACCCAGCAGCCTCAGGCCAAGAGCTTGTTCGCCAAGGCCTTGATGGCCTGCGCAGCGTCGCTGCCCGGGTAATGCTCAAGCACCAATTGGCGCTTGAGCACCGCTTGGCGCACCGTTTGATCGTTCTTGACCTCGCCCATCAACTCCAGCTTGAAGGAGTGACCCGGCTGCGAGCCGACAAAGCGCTGCAAGACCTGCTGCAACTGGCCGCAAATCAGCTTGCCTTCGCCGACCCGATTCGCCTGATTGACCAGCAGACCCACTTCGCGCCGACCTTGCTGCGTGGCCAGCACCTTGATGGTGGCATAGGCATCGGTCAGCGATGTTGGCTCGGGCGTGGCCACCACCAACACGTCGGCGGCCATCGAAATCGAACACAGCACGACGTCTGAAATACTGGCGCCGGTGTCCAGCAAAACCCAGTCAAAGCGAGGCTTGACCAGCTCCAATATGTGCAGCAGCTTGTCGCGTACATCGGGCGTCAGGCGCGAATATTCAACCATGCCGGAGCCGGCCAGCAAGACCGAGAAACCGCAGGGCGCCGGCAAGATTGCCTGCTCCAAGGTCGCCTTTTCGGTGAACACATCATGCAGGGTCAACTTGGGGTGCAAATTCAGCACCACATCTAGATTGGCCAGACCCAGATCGGCATCCAGCACCAAAACTTTCTGGCCACGCATGGCCAAAGCAGCAGCCAAATTCGCGGTGACAAAAGTTTTGCCAACGCCACCCTTGCCGCTGGTGACGGCCAGCGTGCGAGCGCCGCCTTTACCTGTTACGGGGCGCGATGAGCCCGGCGAGAAAGCGCCAGCCCCAGGTACAGCAGGATCTGTTGTTGTCGTACTCATTCACTGTCCTGTTGCGTTACTGCAAACAACATGCCCTTTTCCTCGGCACTGACCAAGGATTCAATTTGTGTCTCAAGGCAAGCCCGGTTGCGCCCCTCCGCCTTGGCGCGGTAGAGCTGGCGGTCGGCTCGCTCCATCCACAACAGCGATGAGGACCGAACCCACTGCGGCGCAAACGCACCGCCCAGGCTGATCGTTACCGCCAAAACCTGCCCCGAGGCGACCTCGACGCGCAATTCAGACACTCGCTCACGCAAGCGCTCGGCCACCATCGCGCCAAAGCTCGGCGCGCATTTGGGCAACACGATGCCAAACTCTTCACCGCCCACGCGTGCCACGGTGTCCATGGGCCGCACCACTTGGTTCAAGGCCTCGGCCACCGCCTTGATGACCAAGTCTCCGGCCGCATGGCCATAGGTATCGTTGACGGCTTTGAAATGATCGATGTCCACCGCCAGCAAAAGCGCCGACTCGCCCGAACGGGCAACCCGGTCAACTTCACGTGACAAAGCCATCTCGAAACTGCGCCGGTTGACCAAGCCCGTCAGCGCATCTTTGCTGGACAAGTCGCACAGCGCGTCAATGACACCCTGCACCCAAGTCTCGCCATAGGGTTCGGACTCGGGCAGCAGCGCCCCCGCCTGCTGCAAGAGCTGCAAGGCCAGGTCGAGCTGCAAGCGGCGCGCATCGAAAAGAGGGGGTTGAGAGCTTGAGTCCAAGGTGTTCCAAGGTATTCCAGGGCCAGTGCGTAGCCGGTGCTGCGCCAGTGCCGGGTCAGTCTAGCAGCACAAAAACACGCTTCAGCAGGCAAACAAGCATGCATTGCCCGGCCTGTTTGCTCTATGCTGGCAACGGCTCCCGGGCCACACTTGACGCCGACGCAAAATCAGATCCCGGCTTGCCCCCAGGTGAGCGCAATAACCAGCGAGCCCAACACATGTCCACAGCACCAAGCGCCTCTGGCGCAGAAGTGATTGATCACGAGTTCGGTTTCAGCCGTACCGACTTTGACCGTGTGCGAGAGCTGATCTACAAGCATGCCGGCATCAGCTTGCATGAAGGCAAGCATGCAATGGTCTACAGCCGCCTGTCCAGGCGCCTGCGTGACACCGGCCATAAATCTTTTTCGGCCTATTTGCAATGGCTGGAAAACTCCACCGGCGCGCAAAGCACGCAGGAATGGCAGGAGTTCGTCAACTGCCTGACCACCAATCTGACCTCCTTCTTCCGCGAGGAACATCACTTCCATGCCCTGGTAGATGACCTCAAGCCGCTGGCCGGCAAGCCGGTCAGGATCTGGTGCTGTGCTGCATCTACCGGCGAGGAGCCCTATTCGATCGCGATGACTTGCAGCGAAACGCTGGGAGCCAATGCGCAGGTGCAGATCAGCGCCAGCGACATCGACACCAATGTGCTGAACACCGCCAAGCGCGGTGTCTACAACGTTGATGCGCGCGGGCTGGATCAAACCCGCTTGCGCAACTTCTTCATGCGAGGCACGGGCGACAACGCCGGACGCATTCGCGTCAAGCCCGAGCTGCAACGCTGGATCGATTTCCGCTCCTTGAATCTGATGGATACGCAATGGTCGCTGGGCGAGCCCTTCCACATCGTGTTCTGCCGCAATGTGATGATCTACTTCGACCCGCCGACCCAGCGCAAGGTCTTGGAGCGCATCCACAAAGTGATGCGGCCGCACGGACTGCTATTCGTCGGACATTCGGAAAATTTCACCGAATCGAAGGATCTGTTTCGCTTGCGCGGCAAGACCATCTACGAGCGCGTCTGATGTCCAGCGCCGTCGCAAACCTCAAGTCAGCAGCCTACCGGCCGATATAAAAACATGAGCACCTCCCCCGCCTCCACCGGTACTGGCACCGGAGCGATGTTCTCGAACAGCCCAGGTGCGGCCCGGGTTGCCCAGCTGAAGGCCATGCCGCGCAAGAGCGGCGAGGCGTCCTTCTTTTTCTACGATGCGCACTTCAAAAACGCAGCAGTCAAGATCTTGCCGGGTGAGTATTTCGTCGACACCGAAGACATCCTGGTGATGACCACGCTGGGCTCGTGCATCGCAGCCTGCCTGTGGGACCGGCACGCGCAGATCGGCGGCATGAACCACTTCATGTTGCCCGAAGGCAGCGGTGACTCTGGCCGATACGGCTCCTTCGCGATGGAACTCTTGATCAATGAAATGATGAAGCGTGGCGCCGCCAAGAGTCGCATGGAGGCCAAGATATTTGGTGGCGGCGCGGTGATTGCCGGCATGAACACGATCAACGTCGGCGAGCGCAATACCAACTTCGTCATCGACTATCTGAAGACGGAACGAATTCCCATCGTCTCCAAAGACGTGATGGACATCTACCCGCGCAAGGTCTGCTTTTTGCCGCACAGCGGCAAGGCCATGGTGAAGCGCCTTGCCCCTACAAACACAGACGCCTTGGTGCAACAAGACCGTGCCGCAGCACAGAAAGCTCAACCCGTGGTCGCCACAGGCGGCTCGGTCGACCTGTTCTGAGCCCCACCCCGTTAGGAGAAGTATTCGATGGCCAAGATCACTGTTGTGGTGGTGGATGACTCAGCGCTGGTGCGCAGCATCCTGACCGAAATCATCAACCGTCAACCCGATATGGAGTGCATTGGCGCCGCCGCCGACCCGCTGCTGGCGCGCGAGATGATCCGCTCTCTCAACCCTGACGTCATCACCTTGGACATCGAAATGCCCAAGATGGACGGCCTGGACTTTCTGTCTCGCCTGATGCGCCTGCGGCCTATGCCGGTGGTGATGGTGTCAACACTGACCGAGCGCGGCGCCGAGGTAACCATGAAGGCCTTGGAGTTGGGCGCGGTCGACTTTGTCGCCAAACCCAAGATCGGCGTGGCCGACGGCATCCGGCTCTTGGCCGATGACATTACCGACAAGATCCGCATTGCCTCCAAAGCCCATATCCGGCGCAGCCATGCTGCCCTGGCACCGGCTGCTGCAACGGGCGGGGCCAGCCATGTGGGTGCCGCACCGCCTGCCAAGCCAGTGACCATGGCCAGCCTGGGCCGCTTGTCGACCGAGAAAATCATCTTCATCGGCGCCTCCACCGGCGGCACCGAGGCGACCAAGGATGTCTTGGTCAACCTGCCGGCCGACTGCCCGGCCGTCGTCATCACCCAGCATATGCCGCCGGGCTTCACGAAAAGCTATGCAGCGCGCCTGGACAGCTTGTGCCGGATTCGGGTCAAGGAAGCCAGCGACGGCGAGCGGATTCTGCCCGGCCATGGCTATATCGCGCCGGGAGGTTTGCACCTGAGTGTCGAGCGCTCAGGCGCCAACTACATCGCCCGTGTGCAGGACGGCGAACCGGTCAATCGCCACAAGCCTTCGGTCGAAGTTTTGTTCAATTCCGCCGCACGGGT
This sequence comes from uncultured Roseateles sp., assembly GCA_963510335.1. Taxonomy (GTDB): domain Bacteria; phylum Pseudomonadota; class Gammaproteobacteria; order Burkholderiales; family Burkholderiaceae_C; genus Paucibacter_A. The sequence continues at coordinate 359 of CAUPEV010000249.1, read as the reverse complement.
GGTGGGGCAAAACGCGTTGGGCATCATGCTGACCGGCATGGGCGCGGACGGCGCCAAAGCCATGAAGGTGATGAAGGACGCCGGGGCCTACAACTTCGTGCAAGACGAGGCCACCTGCGTCGTGTTCGGCATGCCGCGTGAAGCGATCGCCGCGGGCGCTGCCGATGAGGTCTTGCCGCTGCCGCAGATAGCCGTTCGTCTGATCGAACGTCTGCGCAGCACGGCCGGCATGTCGATCAACCGCGTGTAGCACAAGCGGGCAGACTAGCAGGCGGGCAATTTGTCACGGGCCAGCCGCTTGTGTTTCAAGCTGTTCGCCGTTTCGTGGTGCTGTCATAGTCGGCGGACAAGATGTCCGC
>CAUPEV010000248.1:0-6289 GCA_963510335.1 uncultured Roseateles sp. | reverse complement strand
TCCGCCATTTCCCCAAGCTGGTCGAGACAGGGCACATCTATGTCGCCCGGCCACCGCTGTACCGGGTCGACGCCTTGGCGCGTGGCAAAAAGCCGGCCGCCAAGATTTACGCCTTGGATGAAGGCGAGTTGACCGCCACGTTGGACAAGCTGCGCAAGGAAGGCGCGCGCGAAGGCTCCTGGAGCATCAGCCGCTTCAAAGGCCTGGGTGAGATGAGCGCGGTGCAGCTGTGGGACACCACGCTGAACCCCGAGACCAGGCGGCTGAGCGTGATCGCGCTCGGTCAGCTGAACCTCACGGAAACCGAAACGTCGATCAACAAGCTGATGGGCAAGGGCGAGGCGTCGTCCAGGCGCGAGTTGATGGAGATCCACGGCGACTCGGTGGAGATCGATATATGAAGACGGTCTACAACCAGCATCACGGCGCGCATGAGGCCACGCATGAGTTCTTTCGTGGGCGCCTGGTGCCGGCCTTCGAGATCCCGGCGCGGGCCGACTTTGTGCTGCAGGCGGTGCTTGGCGCCGAGCTGGGCCCGCTGCTGGAGCCGGTCGATCACGGCCCTGCGCCGCTGGCACGTGTGCACACCCCCGCCTATTTGAACTTCATCGAAGGTGCCTGGGCCGAGTGGCAGGCCTTGGGCGGTGAGGGCGACGCGTTTCCGGCTGTTTGGCCTGTGCGCAGTTTGCGCAGCGACATCGTGCCGGCCAGCTTTGCCGCCCGCATGGGGCTGTATTCGATGGACAGCGGCAGCCCGCTGACCGCCGGCGTTTGGGAAGCCGCCTACTGGGGGGCGCAGGCGACGCTGACCGGGCTGGATGCGGTACTGGCCGGTGAGCGCAGTGCCTATGTGCTGACCCGCCCGCCCGGCCACCATGCGGGTGCTGACTTCTTTGGCGGCTATTGCTTCATCAATAACGCGGCGGTGGCGGCGCAGGCGGCGCTGGACAGCGGCCTGCAGCGGGTCGCCATTCTGGATGTCGACTACCACCATGGCAATGGTACGCAGGCCATCTTTTATGAGCGCGCCGATGTGTTCTATGCCAGCGTGCACGGCGACCCGCAGACCGAGTTCCCGTTCTTTCTGGGCCACGCCGACGAGTGCGGCAGCGCCGCCGGGCTGGGGTTCAATGCCAATTTCCCGCTGCCGGCCGGGGCCAGCAACGCGGATTGGTTCGCTGCGCTGGCCCTTGCGCTTGAGCGTTTGCAGGATTTCGCGCCCGAGCTGCTGATCGTCTCGTTGGGCGTCGACACCTATGGCGGTGACCCGATCTCGCATTTCAAGCTCGACCTGCCCGAGTTCAGCCGCATGGGGCAGGCGATCGCTGCATTTGGCGCGCCGACGCTGTTCCTGCAGGAAGGCGGCTACGCCACCGAGGCGATTGGCCGCAATGTGGTGGCGGTGCTGCAGGGCTTCGAGGCAGTATGAGCGTGACGCCTACAGTGCATCTGCGCCCGACCATGTTGTCGGACCTTGAGTTCGTCGTCAGCGTCGAGCAGGACGCGGCCAACCGGCCCTTCATCACGCCCTGGGAGCGTACCCAGCACGAAGGCGCGGTGCGCTTTCCCGATTTCCGGCACTTCATCATCGAGGTCGGGGCTGAGTCCAAACGGTCCGGCTTCGTGATTTTTCAGGGCTGCCGCAACCCGCATGGCTCGGTTGAGTTGAAGCGCATCGTGTTGGCGCCCAAGGGCCAAGGCCTCGGTCGCGTCTGCGCGCGCCTGCTCAAGAAACTGGCCTTCACGCAGTTGCATGCGCATCGCTTCTGGCTGGATGTGAAGGCACTCAACACGCGGGCTTTGAAGCTCTATGCGAGCGAAGGCTTTGTCGAGGAGGGCCGCTTGCGCGAGAGCGTGCGCGTGAGTATTGAGGGCGCAGATGGCTATGACAGCTTGATTGTCATGTCCATGCTGGACCGCGAATACCAGGCCCGCGTGGCGCTCGGCGAGGAGCAAGGCGGATGAGGGTTGGGCTGGTCTTTTTGCTGGCCGCGCTCGCCTGGCCAGCCCATGCCGAGCTGTGGGCTTATGTGGACGGCGCCGGCACTGCCCATCTGGCGAATCGCCAACTGAACGGTGCCTACAACCTGGTGCTTGGCGCTGCGGACGCCAGCCAGGGGCGGGTGCCTGGCAAGCAAGACGGTAGCCGGCATCTGCTGACCTGGCTGGAGATCGCGCCGGAGGTCAAAGCGGTGCAACCCTATTTGCGCGAGGCGGCCGCCAAGTCCGGGGTCGATATGGCCTTGCTGAAGGCGGTCATCGCGGTGGAGTCGGGCTACAAGATCAGTGCGGTATCGCCGCGCGGCGCCATCGGCCTGATGCAGATCACGCCGGACGCGGCGGCCCGTTATGCCACGCTGCTGGAGCGCCTGCAGCCGGCCGAGAAGCGTTTGCTGGACCCCAGAATAAATGTGTTGACCGGCGCTCGCATGCTGGCCGACCTGATCAAACGCTTTGGTCGCATCGATGCGGCGCTGGCGGCCTGGAACGCCGGCGAGGGCGCAGTGCGCCGCGCAGGTGGCGTAGTGCCGCCGATTGATGAAACCCAAGCCCATGTTCATTTGGTGCTGGAGCTGTACTGGACCTTGCTGCAGAACGGCATGCACGCCACCGCCCAGCATCTGACGATTCACAAATAGGACTTCCGAAAAACCGCCCCAGCGTTGTTCTGCCGCCTTTTCGTACTGGCCGTACTGCCTACGGCGACATGCCTAGCTGGGACAATTTTCAGTAAGTCCTCAAGATCACAAACCATGACCCAAACTTCGATTTTCGACTCACCTCCAGCGCAGGACGACCCCGACGCGCTGACTCTGGGCCATTACGCCGAGCGTGCCTATCTGGAGTACGCGCTCAGCGTCGTCAAGGGCCGCGCTTTGCCCGATGTTTGCGATGGCCAAAAGCCGGTGCAGCGGCGCATCCTTTATTCGATGGAGCGCATGGGGCTGGCCTTCACCGGCACGGCCGGCGCCAAGCCGGTCAAGGGCGCGCGCGTGGTCGGCGATGTCTTGGGCCGCTTTCACCCGCATGGTGACCAATCGGTCTATGACGCGCTGGTGCGCATGGCGCAAGACTTTTCGCAGCGCTATCCGCTGATCGACGGCCAGGGCAACTTCGGTAGCCGCGACGGTGATGGCGCTGCGGCGATGCGTTATACCGAGGCACGCTTGGCGCCGATTGCGCGCCTGCTGCTGGACGAAATCGACGAAGGCACGGTCGACTTTCAGCCCAATTACGACGGCTCCACGCAAGAGCCGCGTCAATTGCCGGCGCGCCTGCCTTTTGTGTTGTTGAATGGTGCCAGCGGCATTGCCGTGGGCATGGCCACCGAGGTGCCCAGCCACAATCTGCGCGAAGTGGCCGCAGCAGCGGTGGCGCTGCTGAGAGATGACAAGCTCAGCGACGAGGCCTTGTTCACCATCCTGCCCGGCCCCGACTATCCGGGTGGCGGCCAGTTGATCAGCTCGGTCGAGGATATCCGCGCGGCCTACCAGACCGGTCGCGGCAGCATGAAGCTGCGCGCGCGCTGGAAGATCGAAGACCTGGCCCGCGGTCAGTGGCAGTTGGTCGTCACCGAGTTGCCGCATGGTTGCAGCAGCCAGCGCGTGCTGGAAGAAGTCGAGGAACTGTCCAACCCCAAGATCAAGACCGGCAAAAAGGCTTTGAGCGCCGAGCAGTTGCAGCTCAAGGCCAGCTTGCTGGCGGTGCTGGACTGTGTGCGCGATGAGTCGAGCAAAGACGCCGCCGTGCGTTTGGTGTTTGAGCCCAAGAGCCGCACGGTCGAACAGCAAGATCTGATTGCGACGCTGCTGGCCCACACCAGCCTGGAGACTTCGGCCTCGATCAATCTGACCATGATTGGCGCCGATGGCCGCCCGACCTTGAAGAGCGTGCGCCAGATCCTCAGCGAATGGCTGGGCTACCGCCAGCAGACGGTACAGCGCCGCACGCAACACCGCTTGGCCAAGGTCTTGGATCGCATCCATGTGCTGGAAGGGCGCCAACTGGTGCTCTTGAACATCGATGAGGTGATCCGCATCATCCGCAATGCCGATGAGCCCAAGCCAGCGCTGATCACTCGTTTCAATTTGAGCGACCGCCAGGCCGAGGACATTCTTGAAATCCGTTTGCGCCAGTTGGCACGGCTGGAGGCGATCAAGATCGAGCAGGAGCTCAAAGGCTTGCGCGAAGAGCAGAGCAAGCTGGAGGACATCCTGGGCAACCCCGGCAGTCTGAAGCGCACGGTGATCCGCGAGATCGAGACCGATGCCAAAGCGTTCGGTGATGATCGCCGTACCCTGATTCAAGAGGAAAAGCGGGCCACCGCCGAAGTCCGCATCGTTGATGAGGCGGTCACCGTGGTGGTCAGCGGCAAGGGCTGGGTGCGTGCGCTGAAGGGCCATGACATCGAAGCGGGAGCGCTGGCCTTCAAGTCCGGCGACCAACTATACGGCACATTCCAATGCCGCTCGGTTGACCCGCTGATTGTCTTTGGTAGCAATGGGCGTGTCTATTCGGTGCCGGTATCCCTGCTGCCCGGCGGGCGCGGCGACGGCCAACCGATCACGTCCTTGATCGAACTGGAGGCGGGCAGCCAAATAGCGCATTACTTCGCCGGCAATGCGCTGCAGCGCCTGGTGTTGTCGGGTACGGGAGGCTTCGGACTGATCGCCAAGATCGGTGATCTGGTCGGCCGCCAAAAGGCCGGCAAGACCTTCTTGAGTCTGGAAGGCGAGGAGAAAATTTTGCCACCGGCTCCAGTGCCGGCCGGCGAAGTGCTTGGCATTCAGTTGGCTTGCTTGACCCTGAACGGCCGTCTCCTGACCTATGCGCTGGATGAACTCAAGCATCAGCCCAAGGGTGGGCGCGGCCTGACGCTGATCGACTTGGAGCCCAAGGATGCTTTGTTGAGTACCAGCGCGTTCACACAGGCGCTGCAAGTGCTGGGCACCGGCCGTGGCGCCAAGCCCAAGGAAGAGATTCTGAAGGGGGTGGGTTTAGCCAGTTATGCCGGCAAGCGGGCCCGCAAGGGCAAGCAGGTCGAGGCCTTCCAGAAGGTCTTGCGCGTGGTGATGCCTTGATCGTGCTGCAGCGTCGCCAGCTCTTGCTGGCTGGTTTGCCCTGGCCCGGCTTCGCGCGGGCAGCAGACAACGCACAAGCCAGCACAGAAGACGCGCTTTCAGCGCGTTGCGCTGCTTTGCAACAAGGCGTGGGCGGGCAAATCGGGGTGTTTGCATTGCACACCGGTTCGCGCGCGCAGTTTGGTTTTCAGGCCGATCAGCGTTTCGCGATGTGTTCGACCTTCAAGCTTTTGCTGGCTGCAGCCGTCTTGGCCAAGGTGGACAGCGGCCGGCTGGACTTGAATCAGCGCATCCGCTTTGGTCCACGTGATCTGGTGCCGCATGCGCCCGTGACTGGCGAGTTGCTGCAGGCCGGGTCGGTCTCGGCATCGCTCAGCGTGGGCGAGTTGTGCGCGGCCATCCTTTTGGTCAGCGACAACCCGGCCGCCAATCTGCTTTTGCCTCTGGTTGGCGGGCCTGCGGGCTTGACGCGGTTTTTGCGCGAGTTGGGCGATACCGTGACCCGTTTGGACCGGATCGAGCCTGCGCTCAATGGCAATCTACCGGATGACCCGCGCGACACCAGTTCTGCGGCCAGCTATGTGTGGTTGATGGAGCGGCTGCTGTGCAGCGAGTTCTTTTCGGGCGAGTTGCGGCAGCAACTCTTGGTCTGGATGAATGCCTCAGAAACAGGTTTGCAGCGATTGCGCGCTGGCGCGCCACAGGATTGGCCGGCAGGTGACAAGACCGGCACTGGCGCCAACGGTGCCGCCAACGATGTGGCGATTTTCTTTCCGCCTCAGCAAGCCCCCATCTTGATGGCGGTATTCATGACCGGCTCGAATCGGCCGGCAAGCGAATTGAACGCGGTGCATGCGACCCTGGCCGCGCTTGTTTTTAAATATTTTCAGGGCCTCAGTTCAGGCGTTGCCTAGAACAATTTGACCGGACGGGCTACCCCAGGCGCAAGTCGAAATTGTGCGAACGAGGGCGGGTTCGCGAGGGGGCTGGGCTGTAGCGGCTTGCCTACAATGCGCATCATGCGAATACTGATAGCGAACGACGACGGATACCTGGCACCCGGCCTGCTTGCTTTGGTCAAGGCCTGCCAGGGCTTGGGGCAAATTGACGTGATTGCCCCGGAGCAAAATGCCAGCGGCACGTCCAATTCTTTGACTTTGGGGCGGCCACTGTCGGTCTACACGGCATAGAACGGATTTCGCTACGTC
>CAUPEV010000247.1:0-6400 GCA_963510335.1 uncultured Roseateles sp. | reverse complement strand
GCCGAGAGATTGACCAAGGCCCCGAATTCACCGACGTCGGTCTTCCAGCGGTCGCTCAACAACGCACTCAACTGCGGGTTCCAAGTTTCCGCCGGATCCAGATAGGTCCCACGCGCCGAAAGCGAAACTTTCTGGTCCTTGAAATCGAACGGCCGCAGCGACTTGACGTCGATCTGGCCTGCAATACCGGTTTCCAACTGGCTGGCGTCGCGCGTCTTGTAGACGTCAATCTGGCGAACCAGGGTCGAGGGAATGTCCTGCAGCGCGACTTGCGTGCCGGACGCAGTAAAGATATTCCGACCATTCCAGGTCGTTTGGACATCGGGCAGACCACGGATGGACAAGGTGCCGACTTCCCCACCAGCGCGGTTGGTAACCTGGATACCCGTCACGCGCTGCAGCGCTTCGACGACATTGTTATCGGGCAGCTTGCCGATGTCTTCGGCAACGACCGACTCCACGACCTGGTCGCTGGCACGCTTGATCGCCAAGCTCTTGACCAGCGATGCCTTGACGCCGGTGACGACCACGGTTTCCAGCGTCTCGGTCTTGGCCTCGTCCGCAGCCTGGGCACCAGCCAAACCGCCGGCCAGCATGCCGGTCAGGGCGATGGCCGCAGCAGCGGTGCTACGCAAGGCAAAAGGCTTGGATTGATGGGCCGCAACGGCCCGCTCGCGCATCATGTTCATTGTGTCTCCAGTCTTGTTTTGCGCGCTATTCATTTGATTTGAACGAGCCAGGGGCACATCCATCGATAGCGGCTGTTTTGATGTCTGCTTGCATCTTGAGGCAGCCATTCGGCTACATCGAGCTGCATAGTATTTTTTCGAGCCATGTCTGACTAATCACATTTTTCGGCTTTGCAATCCTGATTCGAACATCAAGCATCCGCAAATACCCGCAGGTTCAGTGAGCCGACCAAGTCCAGGCCGTGACACCCTCAGCTCAAAAGAACAGAACCCCATGCTGGCCTCTGCGATGAGGCGAATGCCGCGCTTTTGACGTATCCAAATCCAGCATATTCAAACGTTTAAAAGTGATACTTTGAGACTAGCTCGCAGATTTAAGCTGGCGGCCATCCATAGACAGCCCCCGGCCCCATGAAGATTACCAAGCTCACGACCTACCGCCTGGCACCGCGCTGGATGTTCCTGAAGATCGAGACCGATGCCGGCATCACCGGCTGGGGCGAACCCGTCATCGAGGGCAAGGCCCGCACGGTGGAGACCGCAGTCCATGAATTCGAGCCCTATCTGATCGGCAAGGACCCTGCACGCATCAACGACCTCTGGCAGGTCATGTACCGCGGCGGCTTCTACCGCGGCGGCGCCATCCTGATGAGCGCCATCGCCGGCATTGACCAGGCACTCTGGGACATCAAGGGCAAGGCGCTGGGCGTGCCGGTCTACCAATTGCTGGGCGGCCTGGTGCGAGACAAGATGAAGGTCTATTCCTGGGTCGGCGGTGACCGCCCGGCCGATGTGATCAATGACATCAAGCGCCTGCGCGAGGGCGGCTTCGACACCTTCAAGATGAACGGCAGCGAGGAGATGGGCCTGATAGCCAGCGCAGCCCAGGTCGACGCGGCGGTAGCCCGCATCGCCGAGATCCGTGCCGCGTTCGGCAATGAGATCGAGTTCGGCATTGACTTCCACGGCCGCATCGGCGCGCCTATGGCCAAGGTGATGCTGCGCGAGCTGGAGCCGTTTCGCCCGCTCTTCGTCGAGGAGCCGGTGCTGGCCGAGCAGGACGAGACCTATGCCCGCCTGGCCCAGCACACCAGCATCCCGCTGGCGGCGGGCGAGCGCATGTACTCGCGCTTCGAGCTCAAGCGCGTGTTCCAGGCCGGCGGCCTGTCCATCGTCCAGCCCGATCTCTCGCATGCCGGCGGCATCACCGAATGCCTGAAGATTGCCAGCATGGCCGAGGCCTATGACGTGGCCCTGGCCCCGCATTGCCCGCTCGGGCCCATAGCGCTGGCCGCCTGTCTGGCGGTCGACTTCGTCTCGCACAACGCCGTGCTGCAGGAGCAGAGCATGGGCATCCATTACAACAAGGGCGGCGAGTTGCTCGACTATGTGTTGAACAAGGATGACTTCCATATCGAGGGCGGTTTCATGAAACCGTTGGCCAAGCCAGGCCTCGGCGTCGAGGTCGACGAGGCCCGCGTGATAGAGGCCAGCCAATGCGCCCCCGACTGGCGCAACCCGCTCTGGCGCCATGCCGACGGCAGCGTGGCCGAGTGGTGATGCGCGTGGGGATGCGCGTGGGGATGCATGAAGGCGTGTTGATCGGTCTGGATTGGGGCAGTACCTCGTTGCGGGCCTTCTTGCTAGGCGCCCAAGGCGAGCTGCTGGCCACACGCAGCAGCACAGCCGGCGCTTCGGTGCTGGTCGGCGCCACCGCTTTTGAAACAGCGCTGCATCAAGTGCTGGGCGATTGGCGTGACGCCAACTTGCCCATGCTGGCCTGCGGCATGGTCGGCGCCAAGCATGGCTGGCGCGAGGCGCCCTATGCGGACTGCCCGGCCGGCGAGGCCGATCTGGCGGCGCGAGCCGTCACGGTGGAAGTCGGCAGCCGCAGCCTGCGCATCCTGCCCGGCCTGTTGCATCGGCCCGTCGGCCTGCCGCCCGATGTGATGCGCGGTGAAGAAACTCAGCTGATGGGCGCAATCCAGCTCTACCCGGCATTGGCCGAGGCCGCTTGCGTGCTGATGCCGGGCACACATTCCAAATGGGCCGAGCTGCGCGCGGGGCAAGTACGGGGCTTCGCCAGCCAGATGACCGGCGAGCTGTATGCGCTGCTGCGTCAGCATTCGGTTCTGGGTCGCTTGATGCCTGAGGCCAGCGCTGGCGCCGATGCCGTCGAAGCCGTCGATGCCAAGGCATTTTTGAAAGGCGTGCAAGCCGCCCGTGACCAGGGTCAACTGGGCCTGGCGCATCAGCTGTTTGCCGTGCGCACCCTGGGCCTGATGGAGCAGCTGCCAGCCGCTGGCTTGGCCGACTATCTGTCCGGCCTGCTGATCGGGCATGAGCTGCGCGCCGGTCTGGCCTGGCGCGCAGCTCAAGGTCTGACCCAAGCGCCGCTGGTGTTGATCGGCGAGCCGACGCTTTGCGCCCGCTACGAGCAGGGCTTGAGCGTCTTCGCCTGCAAACCCGATTTGCTGCTGGACAACACCGCACCGGCCGGCCTCTGGCGCCTGGCGCATTGCGCCGGCTGGCTGCACAAGACAGACTAAAAAGACAAGGACATTCATGAGCCAGATCAGCACTTTCGAGAGCGCCTTTGCCGCCCTGCCCCTGGTCGCCATCTTGCGCGGCGTGCGTCCCGACGAGGTGGAATCGATCGCACTCGGCCTGTATGAAGAAGGCTTTCGCCTGATCGAAGTGCCGATGAATTCGCCGCAGGCACTGGACTCGATCGCCCGACTGGCAGCCTGCCTGCCCGCCGACGCCCTGCTCGGCGCCGGCACGGTGCTGAGTGTGGACGCCGCCCGCAAGGTGCGCGACGCCGGCGGCCGCCTGATCGTGATGCCGCATGCCGACACGGCGGTTGTGCGCGCGGCCAAGGCCGAGGGCATGTTCTGCGTGCCCGGTGCGGCCACGCCGACCGAGGCCTTTGCCTGCGCGGCGGCCGGCGCCGATGCGGTCAAGCTGTTCCCGGCCGAATTGATCACGCCGCAAATCGTCAAGGCGATCCGCGCGGTGATCCCGACCAGCGTTCACCTGCTGCCGGTCGGCGGCGTCACGCCGCAGACGATGGCACCTTATGTGCAGGCCGGCGCTTCCGGTTTCGGCCTGGGCTCGGCCCTGTATGCACCGGGCTACACGGCGGCTACCGTGGCCGAGCGCGCACGCGCCTTTGTGCAGGCCTGGCGCGCGCTGTAGTCAGTCCGCGGCGACAGCCGACCAGAACAAAAAAAGACAGAGACAAGAACATGCAAAAGCTTCAAGCAAAAATCGCCCTCGGCCTTATGGGCTCCTTGATCAGTGGCCTGAGCCTGGCCCAGACCCTGCTGGACATCGACGCCAGCGCGCCGGTCCCGGCGCCGCAAACCGGCCATTTGCAACTCGGCACGGCCTTCTCCCCCAAGGGTGAGACCCTGGGCGCCAACAACCAGTTCCTGACCCGCAACGGCCAGCCCTGGTTGCCCGTGATGGGCGAGTTCCACTACAGCCGCAGCCCCGCCTCGAGCTGGGAGGGGGAGCTGCGCAAGATGAAGTCGGCCGGCATCAATATCGTCGCCAGCTATGTGATCTGGAACCACCACGAGGAGCTGGAGGGTCAATTCATCTGGAGCGGCAACCGCGACCTGCGCCGCTTTGTACAGCTGGCCAGCAAGATAGGCCTCGATGTGGTGGTGCGCATCGGGCCCTGGGTACATGCCGAGGCCCGCTACGGCGGCATCCCGGACTGGGTCGTGGCTGCCATGCCCACGCGCGGCAATGACCCGCAATACCTGGCCGTGGTCGAGCGCCTGTATGGCCAGATCGGTCAGCAGCTGAAGGGCCAGATGTGGAAGGACGGCGGCCGCGTCGTCGGCATTCAGCTGGAGAACGAATACAACCTGAACGGTGAGACCGAAGGCGCCGCCCATATCAGCAAGTTGAAAAGCCTGGCGCGCAGCGCCGGCATGGACGCGCCCTACTACACCGTCACCGGCTGGGACGGCACGATTTACCCATCCGGCGAAGTAACGCCCGTCTTCGGCGGCTACCCTGACGAGCCCTGGGGCGTTTCGACGAGCGAGCTGCCGCCCAAAGAGACCTATGCCTTTCGCTTCGACAGCCGCGTCTCGGGCGACCTCGGCGCGCAAACCGCCGCGACCGCGCCCGGCACGGCCGAGACCGATATTGCGCTGACGCCGTTTCTGGGCGCCGAATATGGCGCCGGCCTGCCGGCCATGTACCGGCGCCGCACACTCGTGTCGGCGGATGACATCGCGTCCATGCTGCCGGTGCAGCTGGGCTCGGGCGTCAATCTGATGGGCTATTACATGTTCCACGGCGGCCGCAATCCGCTCAGCGTGAACGGCGCGAATGGGATCAGGACGCTGGAAGAAAGCACCCTGAGCGGCGGCTACAACGACACGCCCGCGATCAACTACGACTTCAACGCCCCGCTGGGCCCGGACGGTCAGCAGCGCCCGGTCTTGAACAAGCTGCGGCCCTTCCATTACTTTTTGCAGGACTTTGGCCCTGCGCTTGCGACCATGACGGTGCGCAAGCCGGCCAGCACGCCGGCCGCAGCGACCGAGCTGCAGACGCCGCGCGGGGCGGTGCGCGCCAACGGTGACAGCGGCTTCCTGTTCTTCAACAACCACGTGCGGCAATACGCGATGCCGGCGCAAAAGCAGATCCGCTTCTCGGTGAAACTGGGAGCTGACTGCCCCCAGGCCGACGACCTTCGTCGGCCCCCCCCCGAGGGGGACAAGAAAGTTCGGGGCGGCCCTTCGCTTTCTTGCGAGACCCTGCAATTCCCGCAGCAGCCGGTTGACATTGCCAGCGGCGCCTACTTCATCTGGCCGCTCAATCTGGATCTAGGCGGCACCCGCCTTCGCTATGCGACGGCCCAGCCGGTCGCGCGCCTGGACCAGGGCAAGGACGGTCTGGTCTATGTGTTCTCGGCCCAGGCCGGCATCCCGGTCGAGCTGGGTTTTGATGCGGCAAGCAGCACGCACATCAGCGCACCGAATGCGCGCAGCCAGCAGGTCGGGGATAAGCTGGTGCTGGACCATTTACAGCCAGGCCTGGACGCGGCGCTGACGATCAAGCGCCCCGGCGCCCGCCCTGTCACCATGCTGCTGCTGACGCCAGAGCAGGCGCAGCAGCTGTCGATTGGCGAGCTGGCCGGCCAACGCCGCCTGGTGCTGAGCGCTCAGGACAGCTACTTCGCCGCCAGCGGTCTGGATGTGCTGTCGGCCGGCGACCACCGCCTGCGCGTCGCCGTCTTTCCGCCTCTGCGCCAATTGCCCAAGTCCAATCTGGCACTCAAACCGGCGGCCCGCGACGGCCTGTTCCAGGTCTTGGCCGCCGAGCATCAGCCGCGCCAGCTCGAAGCCAAGGTCAGCCCGATTCGCTCGGCCAAGAAGGTTCCGCCGGTGATGATCGGCGGCCTGGCGAAGGCCGCACTGCAGCCGCTGCCCGAGAGCTTCAAGGCGGCCGCGGCCTGGCAGATAGCGCTGCCCGCCGATGCCTTGAACGGCCTTGATGATGTCTTGCTGCAGATCGATTTTGTCGGCGATATCGGCCGCATTTTTGCCGGCACCAAGATGCTGGACGATTGGTATTACAACGGCCAGCAGTGGCAAATAGGACTCAAAGGCTTGAAGAACAAAGGCCCGCTGAACCTGAGCGTGTTGCCGCTGCGCGCCGACGCGCCTATCTACCTGCCCCAAGCG
>CAUPEV010000246.1:0-6440 GCA_963510335.1 uncultured Roseateles sp. | reverse complement strand
CGCAACGGTGGCTTGTTTGCCATGAGCCCCGAATGAGGCTATAAATCTAAGCAGGAGTAGGCATCTGTGATGGATCCCTAATTGGAAGAAAAACGGACTTAAATATTTAGCAGAGAGAAAAACAAAAATATGAAACCCGTCATCGCCCTGGTAGGTCGCCCCAATGTGGGCAAGTCCACACTCTTCAACCGTTTGACCAAGACGCGTGACGCGATCGTGGCTGACTTTGCCGGCCTGACCCGAGATCGCCACTATGGCGATGGTCGCATCGGCAATCAAGAGTTCACCGTCATCGATACCGGCGGCTTCGAGCCCGACAGCACTACCGGCATCGTCAAGGAGATGGCCAAGCAGACCCGCCAAGCGGTGGCCGAGGCCGACGCGGTTGTCTTCGTGGTTGATGTTCGTCTGGGCCTGTCGGCGCAGGATTCGGACATTGCTCGTTATTTGCGTCAGGCCAGCAAACGCATTTTCTTGTGCGTCAACAAGGCCGAGGGCATGAGCGAGTCGCCGCTGCTGGGTGAGTTCTTCGAACTCGGCATGGGCGAACCGCATCCAATCTCGGCTTCGCATGGTCAGGGCATTCGCAGCTTGATGGAAGCGGTGCTGGAGCCTTTTGAGTTCGAGGACGAAGAAGAGGGTGGCGTGGACGAAGCGCCGGACGGCGTGATCCGTTTGGCTGTGGCTGGGCGCCCCAATGTGGGCAAGAGCACGCTGATCAATACTTGGCTGGGCGAAGAACGCTTGGTCGCGTTTGATATGCCAGGCACCACGCGCGATGCGATCAGCGTGCCCTTCGAGCGCAATGGCCAAAAGTTCGAATTGATCGACACGGCTGGCTTGCGCCGCAAAGGCAAAGTATTTGAAGCCGTCGAGAAATTCTCGGTGGTCAAGACCTTGCAGGCAATTGCCGATGCCAATGTGGTGCTGCTCTTGCTGGACGCCACCCAAGGCGTGTCGGATCAAGACGCGCATATCGCCGGCTACATCCTTGAAAGCGGCCGGGCAGTGGTTTTGGCGGTCAATAAATGGGATGCGATCGACAGCTACCAGCGCGAGATCTTGCAGCGCTCCATCGTGCAGCGCCTGGGCTTCTTGAAGTTCGCGCCGATTCACAACATCTCGGCCCTCAAACGCCAGGGTATTGCGCCTTTATGGGGTGCTTTTGCTGACGCTTATGCATCGGCTTTCCGCAAAATGACGACGCCGGTGCTGACGCGTCTGATTCAAGAGGCGGTCGAACACCAAACGCCAAAACGCAGCGGACACTTCCGACCCAAGTTGCGCTACGCCCACCAAGGCGGCATGAATCCGCCCTTGGTGATCGTGCATGGCAACTCGCTTGAAGGCGTAACTGAGGTCTACAAACGCTATTTGGAAGGGCGCATTCGTGCGCACTACAAGTTGGTCGGTACACCGATGCGCATTGAAATGCGCTCTTCGAAGAATCCGTTCAGCGACAAAGACTGAACCCGCAGGTGGCCGCACGGGGCAGCACTGATGCGCCTGTGTTAAGGTCGAATCTATATTTTTAACCCTCTCACAACACGGAGCATATCGTGAGTAATAAAGGCCAACTCTTGCAAGATCCCTTCCTGAATCTGCTCCGCAAAGAGCACGTACCGGTGTCCATTTATTTGGTCAACGGCATCAAGCTGCAAGGCCAGATCGAGTCTTTCGACCAATATGTTGTGCTGCTGCGCAATACAGTGACGCAGATGGTCTACAAACACGCCATTTCGACCGTGGTGCCGGGGCGCGCGGTGAATTTCCATACCGCCGACGGCGGCGACGACAGCGCGGCTTGAGCCCTGCAATTCGCAAAGCCGTACAGAGATCACAAAAAGCACCTTGGCATCCCCTTCATCCCATGTGACCCACGCCGCGCAAGCATCTGTTGAAGAGGCTCGCGCTATTCTTGTTGGCGTTGATTTTGGCCGTTCGTCCAAGGCTGGATCGGCGTTTGATGCCACTCTCGATGAACTGGCCCTGTTGGCGGAATCGGCCGGCGATACGCCGGTAGCACGCGTCATTGCGCGCCGCCAAGCACCCGATGCCGCACTTTTTGTCGGCTCTGGTAAAGCTGACGAGATCAAACTGCTGGTGCAAGCCCATCAAGCCCACACGGTCTTGTTTGACCAGGCTATTTCGCCCGCGCAGCAGCGCAACTTGGAGCGGGTGCTGGGCGTGCCGGTGGCGGACCGCACCGCCTTGATTCTGGAAATTTTTGCCGCTCGGGCCAAAAGTGCCGAAGGCAAGATGCAGGTCGAGTTGGCCAGGCTGCAGTATCTGGCGACACGCTTGGTGCGGCGCTGGAGCCATCTGGAGCGTCAAAGCGGCGGCATCGGTATGCGCGGCGGCCCCGGCGAGGCTCAGATCGAGCTTGATCGGCGCATGATTGACGACCGCATCAAGACCATCAAAGAAAAGCTCAAGAAGGTTGAGCGCCAACGCAGTACGCAACAACGGGCACGCGCACGTAACAGCGTATTTCGTGTGTCGCTGGTGGGCTATACCAACGCCGGCAAATCGACTCTTTTCAATGCCCTGGTGAAGGCGCGCAGCTACGCCGCTGATCAGCTGTTCGCTACCTTGGATACGACCACACGTTCTCTCTATTTAGAGCAAGCAGGCGCCAGCGTGTCCTTGTCCGATACGGTGGGCTTCATTCGAGACCTACCGCACAAGCTGGTTGTGGCGTTTCGCGCTACTTTGCAAGAGGCGGCCGATGCTGATCTCTTGCTGCATGTTGTAGACGCGGCCTCGCCCGTGCTGGATGAGCAAATGCTTGAAGTCGAGCATGTGCTGGATGACATCGGCGCTTCTTCTATTCCGCAAATCATTGTCTACAACAAGCAAGACATGCTTGAAGAAGACCAGCGCCCGCGCGCGCCACTTGATTGGATCGAGCGTCCAGGCGATGGCGGCGGCGCAGGGCTACGGGCTGCGCGCGTTTTCGTCAGCGCCTTGGACGGTAGAGGCCTGGATGTCTTGCGTGAACAAATTGTGCTGGCTATGCAGAGCGCACAAGGTGATGCGGCCGAAATATCCAAAATATCTGAAATAGCGGCCAGCTTGAATTTGCCAGAAGCTCCCCAAGATAGCGGGCTGGACATTGATTCCGAAAATTTGAGCGCGGAGGCCGATCCGGACCCCGCAGCAAACCATCCTACACAGGCATGAGCATGAATACCTTTGAGCCAGTGAGCCGCACGCGGCAAGTGCAAAGCAATAGCGCCGGACGTTTGAGGCCTTTGGCAGGAGCCGCGCTGGCTTTGGCTGCAGGCCTGTTGCCCAAGGGCTGGCGTGCCGGTCGGCTTGAGAGCAATGGCCGCAATGACGGTCCGCCCGATCTCGATGAACTCTGGCGTGACTTCAATCGCAAGTTGTCCGGCATGTTCGGGGGCAAGCCCGATGGTTCGGGTGGCAATGACGCGGGCGGCGGTGCCGGCGGCGGAGGCAATAATTTTCAACCCGATATGAAGAGTGCCGGCATAGGTGCGGGCTTGATCGGTGGAGTGGTCTTGCTGGGCTGGCTCGGCAGTGGCTTCTTTATCGTGCAAGAGGGTCAGCAAGGGGTTGTGACCTCGTTCGGCAAATATGCCAAAACGGTAGAGGCTGGCTTTCAGTGGCGCCTACCTTATCCATTTCAGGCCGATGAGATTGTTTCGGTGACTCAGTTGCGCCAGGTTGAAGTGGGTCGCAATTCGGTGGTTGCCGCGACGGGCCTGCGGGACTCGTCGATGCTGACGCTTGACGAGAGCATTGTTGATATCCGCTTCACGGTGCAGTACACGCTGAAAGACGCGCGCGACTACTTGTTTGAAAATCGCAGCCCCGATGACGCAGTGACCTTGGCTGCAGAGTCTGCGGTGCGCGAGATTGTCGGGAAGAGCCGCATGGATTCGGTGCTTTACGAGCAGCGTGATGCGATCGGCGTTGACCTGGCCAAATCGGTGCAAACGCAGCTGGACAGACTCAAGGCCGGTATCCAGATCAAGAACGTCAATGTGCAAAGCGTGGCGCCGCCCGAGCAAGTGCAAGCGGCTTTTGATGATGCTTTCAAAGCACGCGCCGATGGCGAGCGTTTGCAAAACGAAGGCCAAGCCTATGCCAACGATGTCATTCCTAGGGCCCGTGGTGCTTCTGCGCGCTTGATGGAGGAGGCCGAAGGGTACAAGTCACGCGTTGTTGCGCAAGCCGAAGGTGATGCACAGCGCTTTAAAAGCGTGTTGAGTGAGTATCAAAAGGCCCCCGGCGTGACGCGGGATAGGCTCTACATCGACACCATGCAGCAGGTCTATTCGAACGTCAGCAAGGTCATGGTTGACAGCCGCAACGGTAGCAATTTGCTCCATCTGCCTTTGGATCGTTTGATGCAGGCTGCCGGATCGGTGACCGCCACTGCGCCGGTTGCCGCGGCTCAGCCCGCCACTGAGGGTGCTGTGCCTGCGCCGGCTAATGATGTGCGTTCGCGTGACGGCTTGCGCAGCCGTGACGGCCGCTGAGATCGGGGAGTTAAGAGATGAATCGTATAGTTTCTGTCGTCGTTGGCTTGCTGATCGCATTGATGCTGGCCAGCTCGATGTTGTTCATCATTGATCAACGCCAGTTTGCCGTTGTCTATGCTTTGGGTGAGATCAAAGAGGTCATCACCGAGCCAGGCTTGAAGTTCAAGTTGCCCCCCCCTTTGCAGAATGTGGTCTTGTTGGATCGCCGCGTGCAAACCCTGGACAGCAATGAATCCAAGCCTATTTTCACCGCTGAAAAGAAGAGCCTGGTGATCGACTGGCTGGTGAAGTGGCGCGTAGCGGAGCCGCGTCAGTTCATTAGGAATAATGGCGCTGATATGCGTAACGTTGAAAATCGGCTGAGCCCGATCGTGCAGGCGGCGTTGAATGAAGAAGTGACGCAGCGCACGGTGCAGGGTGTTTTGTCGACCGAGCGCGAGGCGGTCATGAACGGTGTTCGCAAGCGGCTCGAGCTGGAGGCCAAGCAGTTCGGTATCGAAATCCTCGATGTGCGCGTCAAGCGAGTTGATTTTGCAGCGTCGATTACCGACTCGGTCTATCGCCTGATGGAGTCCGAGCGCAAGCGGGTTGCAAGCGAGCTGCGCTCCACCGGCGCGGCTGAGAGCGAGAAGATTCGCGCGGATGCCGATCGTCAGCGTGAGGTGATTGTGGCTGAGGCTTACCGCGATGCGCAAAAGGTAAAGGGTGAGGGTGATGCCAAAGCCTCTGCACTGTATGCGGATGCGTTTGGTCGTGACCCCCAGTTCGCGCAGTTCTATCGGTCTTTGGATGCCTACCGCGCCAGCTTCCGTAGCAAGACGGATGTGATGGTTCTGGATCCAAGCAGCGATTTCTTCAAGGCCATGCGTGGCTCGGGTTCGGGTGGCGCAGCAGCACCGGCGCCTGCACGCAAGTAAAAATTCGGGTGCCGCGTTTTGTCTGAGAGCTTGTGGGTGGCCCTGGCGCTGATGTTGGTGATTGAAGGGCTGTTGCCCTTCATCAGTCCGGCTGCATGGCGCCAAGTTTTTGCCCGCATGCTCGCCATGAGCGATGGCCAAATTCGATTCGTCGGTTTGTCCAGTATTGTGGCTGGAGCATTTGCGTTGTTGTTTGTGTGGAGATGAGTGAATCCTTGCGGGGGACTAGCATTTACCCCCGGTACAATGCCGTTTTTAATCGGATCCACTATCAACATGGCCTCTGCCTGGCTGCTGCCTGAGCATATTGCCGATGTGTTGCCCTCGCAGGCCCGACGCATCGAAGAACTCCGCCGCGAACTGCTGGATATGGCGCGCAGCTACGGTTGTGAGCTGGTGATGCCGCCTTTGTTGGAGCATCTCGACTCCTTGCTCTCCGGTACCGGTCATGCGCTGGATTTGCAGACCTTCAAACTGGTTGATCAGCTCTCCGGCCGCAGTCTTGGCCTGCGCGCCGACACCACGCCGCAAGTCGCGCGCATTGATGCGCACTTGTTGAATCGGGCGGGCGTGACGCGGCTTTGCTATTGCGGCCCCGTATTGCATACGCGACCGGCGGGCTTGAATGCAACGCGTGAGCCCTTGCAGTTTGGCATTGAGATCTATGGTCACGCGGGCCTGGAAGCTGACCTCGAGGTGCAAGAGTTGGCGCTTGACGCTGTCCAGCGCGCCGGATTGAAGCATGCAACCTTGGATATGGGTGACGCTCGTTTGGTGCGCGGCGTGCTGGGCGATGTCGTCTTGAGTGCGGCGGCAATGGATGAGTTGGTGTCGGCATTGGCGACCAAAGACGCCGCAGCCTTAGATGCCTTAAGCCAGGCCTTGCCGCTAAGCGTGCGCAGTGGTTTGAAGACGCTTTTGAGCATGTATGGCGGCATCGAAGTTTTGAGCTTGGCGCGTCAGCGGCTGCCTGCCCACCCTTTGATCACGGCGGCATTGGATGATTTGCAAT
>CAUPEV010000245.1:0-6456 GCA_963510335.1 uncultured Roseateles sp. | reverse complement strand
AGGCGATCGAGGTACAGATGCAGGCACTTGATCTGCAGCCCGAGAACCATGAGATGCGCATGCGTTTGGCCAAGCTGTATTTGGCCAGCGGCGAGAAAAGCAAGGCCGGTGCCGAGTTGCAGCGCTTGGCCAAGGCCGGCAAGCAGTACGGCGGCCAGGCTGAGGTGCAGCAGTTGCTGCGCGCGCTCTGACTCAGTTTGACTTGGGCTTAGGCGGGTCTGCCCGCTTTGGCCGGCTTCAGCCAGTCCAGCATTTGCTGAGTCAGCAAGGGGCTGCTGAGCAGTTCCATATGGTTCATGCGGTAACAGATCAGTTGCTCTGACTTGGCGAAACCGAGGTCACGCCGCGGATCCTTGTGTTCGCCCAAAGCGCTGTGCAGGGGCACCAGGCCATCGCCTATCAGTCGATTGGCCAGCGCGCCTCGTTTGGCCGCCATCGTGGCCGCCACCGCAAAGCAGTGCACACCGGGGGGCAGTGGCGTGATCAGGCGCTGATCGGGCAGGCGGTGGAAACGGTTGTCGCCCTGCCAGTCTTCGTCGCGCACATGGCCGTGGCGCAGGTCGGTGATGCCGGCACTGCGCAATTGACCGAGCTTGGCCAGTGGCGCGGTGTAAGGCGTGCTGCCCAGCAGCACATCGATCCAGTTGCCGGCCCGCTCCAAAGGGGCCCCGTGGTGCGGCGTGCCGAGGAAGATGATGTTCTTCAACAAGGGCAGCCAGGCCTGGCCCAATTCGGCGGCGATGTGGCAGGCACTGCGCGTCAAGAGCCCGCCCATGCTGTGCGCCACGATGCTGATTTCTTCGATCGGCGTCGGCCAATGCCGCGCCAGCATGTCCAACTGAGCCGCCAGTTCGCGGCCGTTTTGCGAGGTGTGCAGGCCCGAGTTGTAGCGCAGATAGATGGGGCAGTAGCCCAGCGCTGCGGCCAGTGCCTGGCCGTGATCGACCGGCTGACCCTTGTTGTCGGCCTGCCATTGCAGATCGTTCATGCACAGACCGTGGATCAGCAAAAGCACCTTGCCGGACGGCGCAAAGTTCGGGGGCAGGTCTTGCCAGTCCAGAGCCTGGCCTTGCCAGCGCAAGCTCATCGGCGTGGCCAGCGGATTCTTAGTGGCCAATAGATGGTCGCCCATCACGCCATTCAAGGCCGCCAGCAAGGCGGCGCGTTGCGGGCTGGTCGGTGGCTGGTCGCCACTTGGCGCCAGCAGCGGCTCGAGCCGCTTCAGCAGCGCCTGCAAACCATCGCCGACCAGGCGATTGACGCCGTGCACACTCTTATAGGCCAGGCCTGTGATGCCGCGTGTTTGCCCGGCTACCTGCCCGCCCGGCACGCCCAGGCGGTCCCAAATTGATTGATGCACGCCCTCGACAATGCGGGCAATGCCTGCGGTTGCCTGGCTGCCCAGTTGGGCGATGCCGCGCAGATCAGAGGGCAGCAAATGCTTGGCGGTGCGTTTTGGAGGCTGTGAGTTCATGGTGCTTGCTGTGCCCGGGATAAAAAGTCGCCGGGCTTGGCTGATTGTGCGGCCAACCCACTAGAGGGGTGGGTCTATTCAGCTCACCAGGGTCAGCAGAGCGAAGGCGCTCAGCACCATGGTGATGCTGCTGATGTTCAGAATCAGCAGCACAAAGGCCCGCAGCAAGGTGCTCCACCAGCGTGTGCGATAGACCCTTTGCAGCGCGATCAGCGGATAAATGGCGACAGCGACGCCGGCAAAAGTGGACAGCGGTGCAAACTGGACCAACAGCAGCATGACCATGGCAAACCAGAAAGCATGCAGGTGCAGCGCAAAGATCACATGCTCGGTGTAGCGCATGCGGCGGTCCCAGAAGATCAATTTGAGCCAAAGCGCAAAGCAGGGCAGCAAGACGAACAAGGTAGCACCCAGATTGTTCAGGGCCCGCTCCGACAACTGGACCATCTCTTTGGCCATGCCGGCATGATCCAGGGTCAGGCGGCGTTCCAGCCGTTTGCACATCGATTCAGGCAGTTTTTCGCAGAAGAACACACCGTCTTTCAGTCCGGCTCTGAATCCGCCCAGGCCACCGATTTGGATGTTCTTGGAGTCACCTTCATCCAACTGTATGGTGTTGGAGGTCCGGCTGCCATCGAGCATGGGCGTATTGGCTTCAATTTTGCCGCTGGTCACCACACGCAGCGATAGCAGTGCCAGGACGCTGATGGTCAGATACAGGCGCAGCGGCAACACATAGCGCCTGCGCCGCCCGGCCAGATACTCCAGCGTCAACTGGCCTGGCAGCAAGAGCAGGCGCCACAAAGTACGCCAGAGCGCCCCTTCGGTCGAGACATAGGCGCCGCCAAATTGCTGCACAAATTCGAGCAGAGTCGGCGCGCGCAGGTTCGATTCCTGGCCACAGGCAGGGCAGACCTTGGGGCGCGGATGGGGGAAGGGTGCGTTGCAGTTCGGGCAATGATCCGATGCCTCGGCTAGCGTGGGGAGTTGGTCCGGCGTCGTGCTCATGGGCGCATTGTCCAAGCAAATCTTGCCGGCCCCGGGCGGCATGTTTCACCGGGCCTACACAATCAGCCGCTAGGCTCATGCGCTGGCGATCAAGCCTTGCCTTGTCTGCTTTTTCAGCGCCTTGTGAAGGTCGCAGAGAACTACGATGAGAGACAACCCAGAAAGGAAGGCGCAATGAAAGTAACTGCCATCGGCACCGGCTATGTCGGCCTCGTGACCGGCGCTTGTCTGGCCGAGATGGGCAACCATGTGGTGTGCCTGGACGTCAATGCCGAAAAAATTCGCGTGCTCAATGCCGGCGAAATCCCGATTCATGAGCCGGGCTTGTTGGAGATCGTTCGCCGCAATGTCGCGGCCGGGCGATTGCAGTTCACGACCGATGTGGATCTGGCCGTCAACCACGGCACCATCATGTTCATCGGCGTGGGCACGCCGCCTGATGAGGACGGCTCGGCCGACCTGCAGTATGTGTTGGCGGCCGCGCGCTCGATTGGTGCGCGCATGACCGATTACAAGGTGATTGTCGACAAGAGCACGGTGCCTGTGGGTACCGCTCACCGCGTGCGCGAGGCGGTGGCGGATGAATTGGCCAAGCGCGGCTCCAATCTCGCTTTCGCCGTGGTGTCCAACCCGGAGTTCTTGAAAGAAGGCGCAGCGGTCGAGGACTTCATGAAGCCCGACCGCATCATCATCGGCTCGGACGATGAGCAGGCGACGCTATTCATGCGCGCTTTGTACTCGCCGTTCACGCGCAACAATGACCGCATGATCGTGATGGACCTGCGCAGCGCCGAGTTCACCAAATATGCGGCCAATGCGATGCTGGCCACGCGCATCAGCTTCATGAACGAGCTGGCACTGTTGGCCGAGAAGGTCGGCGCAGATATCGAGTTAGTCCGTCGGGGCATAGGGTCCGATCCGCGCATTGGTTACAGTTTTTTGTATGCCGGTGCCGGCTATGGCGGCTCCTGCTTCCCCAAGGATGTGAAGGCCTTGGTGCAGGCAGCGCAAGCAGATGGCGTGTCGCTGCGGGTGTTGGCGGCGGTGGAGCAGGCCAACGAGCGGCAGAAAATGGTGTTGGTGGACAAGGTCGTGGCGCGCTTCGGCGCCGATCTGACGGGCCGCCATTTCGCGGTCTGGGGCTTGGCCTTCAAGCCCAATACCGACGATATGCGCGAGGCGCCCGCGCTGGTGATCGTGCGCGAGTTGATTCGTTTGGGCGCGTCGGTGGCGGCCTATGACCCAGTGGCGATGGACGAGGCCAAGCGCTTGCTGGGCGACTTGGCGCCCTTGAGATTTTGCGAGCGCGCGGAGCTGGCGCTTGAAGCTGCCGATGCCTTGCTGCTGGTGACCGAGTGGAAGGAATTCAAGAGCCCGGACTTCGATGCCATCAAGGCCGCCTTGAAGCAGCCGGTCGTGTTCGATGGGCGCAATCAATATGAGCCTTCATTGATGAAGGTATTGGGCATTGAGCACCACGGCATCGGCCGTGGCTCGGCTTAGAACTTGTCCCTGAATAGGCGGGTCAGAGGATGGCTTGACGATCTGAGTGCAGAGCAAGGCGCTGACCCCAGCGATACCCCTAGTTGTCGCGAGGATCTGCAAGGCAGCTATGTGATCAAAGCGATCGTCGGCCGACCCCGGCTATTTGGGGTTAAGTTCTTAGTCGAACAATCTTGGGGCGTCGGCCAGCAAGGGTGCTTTGGCGTCTTTGTCGGCCAGCAAGGCCGGCACACCAGTGTCCGGCCACTCAATGCCGATGGCGGGGTCATCCCAACGCACCGCGCCCTCACATTGTGGGGCGTAGTAATCGGTGGTTTTGTAAAGGAAGTCGGCCGTTTCGCTCAAGACCAAAAAGCCATGCGCGAAGCCCGGCGGCACCCAGAGCTGGCGCTGGTTTTCAGCGCTGAGCTCGACGCCTGCCCAGCGGCCAAAGTTCGGGCTTGAGCGACGGATATCGACAGCAACATCAAACACCGCGCCGCTGACCACGCGCACAAGTTTTCCCTGTGTATGCGGCGGCAACTGGAAATGCAGGCCGCGCAGCACGCCGCGGGCCGAGCGGGAATGGTTGTCTTGCACGAAGCGAACTTCCGAACCGACGGCCTTGTTGAAAGTCGCCTCGTTCCAGCTTTCGGTGAAAAAACCGCGTGCGTCGCCGAACACTCGGGGCTCGACGATCAAGACCTCGGGCAGGCGGGTAGGGGTAATTTTCATGCTCAGAACGCTTTGTCGCTCAAAAGTTTTTGCAGGTATTGGCCGTAGCCGTTCTTGGCCAGTGGCTTGGCCAGTGCGGCTAACTGATCGGCCGTGATCCAGCCCGAGCGGAAGGCAATCTCCTCGGGGCAGGCGACCTTCAGCCCTTGGCGCTTCTCCAGCGTGGCGATGAATTGGCCGGCTTCGAGCAGGCTGTCATGCGTGCCGGTATCCAGCCAGGCATAGCCACGGCCCATGATCTCGACCTGCAACTGCTGCTGGCGCAGATACTGAGCATTGACGTCGGTGATCTCCAACTCGCCGCGCGGGCTGGGCTTGATGGCGGCGGCGATATCGCAGACCTGCTCGTCGTAGAAGTACAGGCCGGTCACGGCGTAATTGCTCTTCGGCTGCAGCGGCTTCTCGGCCACCGAAAGGGCCTTTTTGTGCGCGTCGAACTCGACCACGCCGTAGCGTTCGGGGTCGGTCACATGGTAGGCAAAGACGGTAGCACCGGTTTGATTGGCATTGGCATTGGCCAGCAGACCTTGAAAATCATGGCCGTAGAAGATGTTGTCGCCCAGCACTAGGGCGCTGGGGCTGCCACCAATGAAGTCGCGGCCGAGAATGAAGGCCTGCGCCAAACCGTCCGGGCTGGGCTGCACGCAGTAGCTGATGTTCAAGCCCCAGCGCGCACCATCACCCAGCAGCGCCTCGAAGCGCGGGATGTCTTGCGGCGTGCTGATCAAGAGGATGTCGCGGATGCCGGCCAGCATCAAGGTCGCCAGCGGGTAGTACACCATCGGCTTGTCATAGACCGGCAGCAGCTGCTTGCTCATGGCCAAGGTGGCGGGATGCAGGCGGGTGCCAGAACCGCCGGCAAGGATGATGCCTTTGCGATTGTTGTTCATGTGGGCAGTCCCCTTTTTAGAGAATTTCGGTGAGCATGCGCTCGACGCCGATTTGCCAATGCGGCAGGCTGAGTCCGAAGGCGGACTGCAGCTTGGCTGTGGACAAGCGCGAATTCAGCGGCCGCTTGGCCGGCGTCGGGTAGTCGCTGGTCGGGATCGGCAGTACTTGGCCGGCTTCAACCTTGATCGGCATTCCCCGCGCCCGGGCGAATTCGATCGCATGCTGTGCATAAGCATGCCAGCTGGTTTCGCCACTGGCCACCGCATGGTAGGTGCCACTCAGGGTCGGATTGGTCCGCGTGGCTTTGAGCATATGGGCCGTCAGGTCGGCAAGCAGATCGGCCCCGGTCGGCGCACCAATCTGGTCATTGATGACCTTGAGCTGCTCGCGCTCGCTGGCCAAGCGAAGCATGGTTTTGGCGAAATTGCCACCGCGTGCCGCGTAGACCCAGCTGGTACGCAGGATCAGGTGTTCACAGGCGCTGGCACGGATGGCGTCCTCGCCGGCCAATTTGCTGGCGCCGTAGACGCTCAAGGGCGCGGTGGCCGCGTCTTCAGCGCGCGCTTGCTCGCCGCTGCCGTCAAACACATAGTCCGTGCTGTAGTGGATCAATAGGGCGCCCATGGCCTTGGCCTCAAGTGCCAGCAGTCCGGGCGCGGTCGCATTGATCTGGCGGGCCAGACCTTGATCGGTTTCGGCCTTGTCGACAGCGGTGTAGGCGGCGGCGTTGACGATCACTTGTGGGGCCGCAGCCCGCACGGTAGCGATCAATGTGGCGCTGTCACTCAAATCGCCGCCTCGATGGCGATCCAGTGCGATCAACTCACCCAGCGGCGCCAAGGCGCGTTGCAACTCCCAGCCAACTT
>CAUPEV010000244.1:0-6502 GCA_963510335.1 uncultured Roseateles sp. | reverse complement strand
CGCAGTTGCCGTCGATCAGTACTTGCCAGCGCCCTTCCATGCTCTCGGCATCGACGCAGGTGAACAGCGAGCGGTAGGTGCTGGCGTCTTCCGAGCCGATATTGGGCAGCGGGGTCGAGAACTCTCCGCCGCAGAAGACGCGGGTGGTGTAGTTGATCTTCGGATCAACCGGGTCGGCCTTGTCCGGGAAGATGCCGTGGAAGCCCTGCACATTGGGCAGCTCGGTGATCTTGTCGCAGACGAAATAGTCGAGCCGGATGCGCGCGATGCGGCTGTTGATCTTGTCGTTGATCCAGGCGTAACGGCCGTCGTAGTTGCCGTCCTTGTAGGAGGCGTGGGTGTGGTGGGTGTCGGCGACGGTGTAGCGCAGGCTACCGTCGGCCTTGGTGCCCATGATCTTCTTGGACTCATTGGTGTGACCCCAGCCGACCAAGGCGTCCGGCACAAAGCAAGGAATGCGGGTGATTTCGCGGCCGGACGGCAGTCCCAGCACGCGCATATCGCCGGTGTGGCCGCCGCTCCAGAGACCGTAATAGGTGTCGAGTTCGCCTGGCTTCAGGTGCGAGGCGTTGCTGGCGCCGCCGGTGTGGGCGGCGGGAGCAGGCGCAGCGCCGGAGGCGGCCGGCGCCACGGCAGTGCCCGACTTGTCGGTGCAAGCCAGCGCGCCCAAGCTCATGCCGGCCAGCGCGGCGCTGTTGATGAAACGGCGGCGGCCCAGGCCGGCGCTATTCTCGGGATTCTTCTTATCGTTCATGGTTTTCCTCATCGGGTTTGGGTGGAAAGGGGAGGGCCGCGCGCAGGAGGAGGCGCGCTACGGAAAGAGGTGGGGCTGAGGCCTTGCTCGGGCAGGCGCAGCGCCGTATGGACTGCAGAGTCGGCGCAGCTCTGCGTGATGCAACTCGGCAAGGGGCCGAGTAGCAAGCAGTTGGGGCAGTCCAGCGTTGACGGGCCATTGCTGCCGCGCGGATCGACGTCGTCACCGAGCTGCACCAGCTTCATCTGGCCGGAGCCCGAGCAAACCAGCTCGAGCGGGCCGTCATGGAGCAGCGGGGCGGCCATCGCCACGGCCATCGCCATCAAAAGCCATGACAGCACGCATGCACGCAGGCGGCGACTGAAATGGTGAATGGGCATAGGGCTGGGTGAGTACGCGAAATGGACGTGTGAATAGTTGCCTAATTTCTATGCTTGATCCTTGAACTGCTTCAAGAAAAGCAAATAAGCGTTTCAGGGCCCTACAAATACCTGTGAAGTCCTGGTGTTTTGGCGTTAGCTTTTTAGAATCAAAGCCAATTACCAATTCCAGGAGTTCTCTATGCGTTATGTTTTCAGCACTGCTTTGGCCGCTGCGGCTCTGAGCTTGCTCGCAGCCTGCGGCAAGCAAGAGCAGGCCCCCACGCCTGCGAGCTCAGCCCCAGCTACTGTGGCAACTGCTGCGCCAACGCCGGCTGCTGCGCCGGAGAACGCCTTGGGCAAGAGTGTTTTTGGCAAGACCTGCGCGCTGTGTCATGCCGCCGGTGTGGCCGGCGCGCCCAAGCCCGGCGATAAGGCTGACTGGGGCCCCCGCATTGCACAGGGCAATGAGCTGCTCTACAAGCACGCCATCGAAGGCTTTACTGGCGCCAAAGGCATGATGCCGGCGCGCGGCGGTGGTTCAGCACTCAGCGATGACGAGGTCAAGGCCGCCGTTGACCATATGGTGGCCTTGTCCAAGTAAAAGGGCCAAGCATGAACAACGGGGCCTCCACCTGCTTGTTGCCGTCGCGACGAGCTGTCGTCCGGGCGATTCCTGCGCTCGTGGTGCTGGGCGCCGCGCTGCAGCCTGCCCATGCGGGCATGCAGCAGCAACGGCGCGAGTCGCGCTCGATGCTGGGCACGCGGGTAGATTTAGTGGCTGGGGGTCGAAGTCAGCCTTGGCTGGCCGAGGCGATGGACAGTGCGTTCTCCGAGATGGCACGACTGAGCGACCAAATGAGCCGCTATGAGCCAAACAGCGCTGTAGCGAGGATCAATCGGGCTGCTGGCTTGGGTGGTTCCGTGCCTATTTCGTCAGAGCTGATGGCGGTGCTTCAAATAGGGCTGAGTCTTCCCGCTCGCACTGGCGGCATGTTTGACATGACGGTTGGCGCCTTGACGAGTTGGCATTTTGAACCAGGCGGACACGCGAGAGTGCCGCCTTCAGACGTCTTGGCGCGTGAACGGAATTTGATTGGCAGTTCGGGATTGATACTCGACTCTCGAGCCCGTACAGCAAGGCTGGAGAAACCAGGAATGGCACTGGATCTTGGCGGTGTCGCCAAGCTGCCTATTCTTGCTGCAGGAATGCGCCGACTCGAAGATTGGGGCGTGAAGAATGCTCTGATCAATGGTGGTGGCGATGTGCTGTATCTGGGCCGCAACCAAGGTCAACCCTGGCGCGTCGGTTTACGTGATCCCAGGCAGCCCGGTCGAGTCTTGGGCGTGTTACTGCTTCAAGGGCAAGGCGTTTTGGCTGCGAGCGGTGACTACGAACGCTGTTTTTGTGAAAACGGCCAACGACAGCACCATATTCTTGATCCCAAAACCGGTCGGCCCAGTCGAGGTGCCTGTGGTGTCAGCCTTTGGGCGCGCGACATTGCCGAAGTAAACGGACTGGGCGCCGCCTTGATGATCGGTGGCCGCGAGTTTGCACAACATTTGGCTGCTCGCACGCCAGACCTTCAGCTGATGCTTGTTGATCAAGACCAGTTGATTTGGTCTACGGCAATGTTTCAGAAGTCCTTGCAATCCTTAGTTGATCGGATTGAGCTAGCCGGGCTTGGCCAGCAGAAGTCTTCCTGAGTCGATGTCCCAGTCGCACTGCTGCGGAATGCGTGTTGGCCAAAACCGAAAACAAACCGCCGCGCCGACAGTTGGCTGAGCCTGTTTTTGCGAGCCTACCGGCAGAAGGTTCCCCTAGTCAGCGCTTCAGGGACCGTTGTCGGCGGTCAAACGGTCATACGATTCCGCCGCTCACCACCGACCGTTGTTACCAAAAATGGACATTTGGCTGGGGGCCGCGAACGTCTCTGCCCAGCCTCCCAACGATGATCGAACTAGCGCGGCGGAAGACTGAAAAGGGCACCAAGCGGCCGACCGACTGCCGGTCGGCGTCTTGAGGGGCAAGTCAGTGCCCATTGCAGTCGTCTGACTGAGCTTCCTGCACCCTGAGCCTCGGCAGTAGGCAGTCGTTAATCATCGTCTGCTTTCGGGCCGGCAAAGAGCCATCAATCGAGGCGCATTGAATCGATTGGGCTCTTGAGGGCTCAATGCACAGGCTGTTCAAACAGTATTTTTAGAAAGCATTCAGTCGGCCCTCTGCGTCAACGAAGGGTATTCCGTCTGACCAACCCCTCGATTACCGGTCTTGACTTGAACTACAAGAAATTTGCTTACAAACTACTCAACCCGGGCGACTGAGTTGGGGCGGCTACGCCAGCGGCTGATCGCATCGGCTTCCTTGGATGTGGGCCGAGCCGAGGCTTGAAGGCAAGTTGCGGGGCCACTCGTCCCGGCATGGATGGTGCCCACCAACTCGCCGACCCCAAGCTTGTTTCAATGCCCGCCGCCAATCTCCGGTGCTGACTCGCACTTGTCGGTCGGCAGGTGCGGGAAGGGCGCCCGCCAAGCCAGCAGCACCGGCAGCGCGGAGACGACCAGCACCAGGCTGAAGAAGAGGCTGTAGTTGTGCCCGACCGCGCTCCAGACCCAGCCGCTGGCGGTGCCGGTGGACCATTTGGTCAGCGCCATCACGCCTGTGGCAAAGGCGTAATGCGTCATCTTGAAGGGGCCGGGGGCAATTTGCTGCATCATGTAGAGCATCTGCCCGACCGAGCCCATGCCGAAGCCGAACTTCTCCACCGCCACCAGTAAACCTATCCAGCCCAGGTCCTGCGGCATGGTCTGGCTCAAAATCCAATAGGTCAGGTGCGGCAAATTCAGCACCAGAGCCAGCAGCACAAAGGTGCGCTGCAGCGTCCAGCGGGCGACCACAAAGCCACCTAAAAAAGCGCCTGCGATAAAGGCCAGCGTGCCGGCTGTGCCGTTGATGAAGCCCAGCGCCTGGTTGTCCAGCCCGAGGCCGCCGACGCCGCGCTCATCAAGCAGGAACAGCGGGCCGAATTTTTCGATGAAGCCTTCGCCGAAGCGGTAGAAAAAGATCACCGAAAGCATCATCCAGATCTGCGGCTTCTGGAAGAAAGTGCGCCATGACTCGCGCACGGCCGGCACCGCCGCTCGCACGCCCCGGCCACGCAGGGCCGAGATCTCGCCGGTCGGCAGCATGCGCCAATGCCACAGGCCAAAGACCGCCATCAACACGGCCGTGCCGCTCATCACCAGCATCCAGCATTGCACCCAGGGCAGGCCGCGCTGGTTATGCAGCCAGCCGGTCATTGACACCAGCAGACCCGAGGCGATCACCGCCCCGAGGTTCCAACACATGCCCTGCAGGCCGGCGTAACGGGCCTGGTCGCGCAGCGGCATGGTGGTCATGAAGACGCCGTCGGCGACGATGTCTTGGGTGGCCGAGGCGAAGCCGGTGATCCAGAAGAAGGCCAGTGCAAGCCGGAAGAAGCCGTCCAGCGGCAGACAAAGAGCAACCGCGCCTATCGACGCGGCCATCAGGAACTGCATGGCGATCACCCACCAACGCTTGGTCATGAAGGGCTCCAGCAGCGGCGACCAGAGCGGCTTGAGCACCCAGGGCAGATACATCTGCGAGGTGTAGAAGGCGATGTCCTCGTTGGAGATCCCCATGTTTTTGAACAGGATGGCGGCGACCACACCGACCGTGACATTGGGCAGGCCCATCGCCAGATAGAGCGTTGGCACCCAAGTCAAGGGATGGCGGCGGGGCACGGAGTCGGGCAGGGGAGTTGCAGTTTGCATCAGCGCCAGTCAAATGTTTTAAGGCCTTGCTGAATATGGATACTCAGGCGGTTTTCCAGCAGAAGGCGTCAACACCTGCAGCGCGGCTGACACATAGACCAAGGGCGCATTCCAGTTGATCGCCACTTCGTTGCTGGCGTAGCTGCAGAAATGGTCCAGATAGGACAGTGCCGGCAGCTTGGACGCATAAGGTACCGGGCAGTCCTTGGCGTCTTGCTGGCCCGGGTTGGGGCCGCCGACCAGGAAGCCGGGCACCGGTGCGAGCACCCCGTCGGCGCCCGAGGGGCGGTGGTGCGGGTGCATGGGCGAGGCGCTGCCGAAACCGGTCACCATCGAAAGACCCAGCGGGTTGCGGCCCAGCACATAGTCGAATGCCGCCTGCGCCGCGTCGAGCTGGCTGCGCTCGCCGCTCAAACGGTAGCCCTGGATCAGCATCATGGCTTGGTTGAGCAGGCCGGAGTTGCTGCCCCAGTTGATGTCCTCCGTTTGCTGGCTGACGCGCCAGGGCGAGGCGGCCCAGGCTCTGGCTAATTGCTCCGCTTGATCCTTGATGCGCTGGGTGATCAGCGCCTGGTCGGCTGTGGCGCCGAGCCGCTTGCGGTGATGGGCCAGTGACATCCAGGCCAGGCCGTTGACGCTGTTCCAGGCAGGAGCACCGACCGGGGCTGTTGCCGGGATGGCCGCATTGAAGGCCTTGTAAAAGCGCGGGTCGCCGGTGGTGATGAAAAGCTCGGCGGCGGCCCAGGCGAATTCATCAGCGACCTTGTCGTCGTCATAGCCGCCGGTGTGGATGTCGGCGGGCTGGCTATAGATCACCGTCGGGTTTGCTTCGGCCCAGGCCCAGGCTTTCTCTGCAGCCTTCAACATGCGTGCGGACTGGCCAGGATGCTTTGCCTCGTAGGCCTTGAAGACGCGGCTGGCGGTCGCCATCACGGCTGCAAAGTTCAGCGCCGCAGCGGTGGTCTTTTGCACCACATAGCGCTCGGCTTTGGCCTCATGTGGCATCACCACGCCGTCGAAGCCTTTGTTGCTCAGCTTGGCGTAGACGCCGCCATCGAGCGGGTCCTGCATGCTCAGCATCCAGTCCAGATTCCACAGCGTCTCGTTGAGCAAATCTGGGATGCCGTTGCCGGTCTCGGGGATGTTGAGCGACTGGCGTTTGAAGAATTCGGGGAAATGTTCAAAGGCGGCCAGCAAGGTGTAGACCGTGATGCCCGAGTTGACGATGTATTTGTTGTAGTCGCCGGCGTCGTACCAACCTTTGGGGCTGCTGATCACCGTGCCTTCGGGGCGGCCGGCGCTGGCGGCCGAGGCATGGACCAGCACGCGGGTGTCCGCATGACCGGCCGGCCGCGCCCAGGCGCCGGCGTATTTGGGCGTTAGCTCGATGCCGGCACGGTTGAAGTAAAAAGCCTTGATGGCGGCGGCGCTGACGGCCTCGTAGGCATTGGCGGCGATGCTGAAGCGGCTCAGGCCGGGGGCGCCGTCGAGCCGGATCTCGTAGTCGCCTGGCGTGCGCAGCGCCGAGAAGTCGGCCAAGCTGACGCGCTGCTGCGCCGGCTCCCAGACTGCGGCCTTGCTCAGCGGCACGCTG
>CAUPEV010000243.1:0-6625 GCA_963510335.1 uncultured Roseateles sp. | reverse complement strand
GGATAGCTCTTCCGTGAGCTGTCCTCCAAGATGGCGAGCCTGGGGATGGTTGCCGCTGTGTTCACCAATGCTGATGATGCGACTAACTTTGCTTTGCGCAAGGGTGAGGTCTGCGCAGCAGAGCGGGTTTTTCGGCGCTCTCAAGGCTTGAAAGCGTCTCAATGTTAGATAGGCACATTGAATAGGCCACCTCACGGAGGTGATCGTCTTTGATCGAGTCAATGGCCTTGGCAATATCCCAAGCCTTCGAGGAGAAGCTTGATGGGGGGATTTTGATGCCATCCGGTATCGGCAGCGGCATGCCGCTTGCTGCCGCGATGGCGACTATGGTGTCGAAGCTCGGCTGATGCGTACCCTTTTCCCAGTGCGACACGTTCGCTTTGCCGACATTCACGATGTCGCCAAGCTCAGTCTGGGTTTTCCCCATACGCTTCCGGGCCGCTTTGATCCACTCGTTCAATTTCATCTGCCCGATTTTGGCGCAGGACTGGACAATGCAGGAGGTGGCTCTGTTGCCTCCTAAAATTACTCGACTACCGCCCGGACGCGACGGCGGCTCACCGGGTCTTTGATCGCCGCGAACACCTCAGTAACACGCATCACTTCTGCGTCCATCATCGGTGGATCATGGGCCGCGTCGAAGTTTGGGTGGAGTAATTGCCATTCTGAAAAACCAGTCGCTACAGCGACCCGATGAGCATTTCGTTGGACGAATGTCTGCAGCACCTCCCGAAGCTGCCGATCAGCGGAGTCGGGGTGTGCGACCGACTGGGCGCGAGACGAAGGCTGACCCAACGACAGCTTTCATAAGCTGCGAATTGGCATCAGGGCGCCGCTTGCGTCAACTGCGAACGTGCACGTGGTGATCTGCACCGTGCCCAGAGCCGACTACGGCTACGCCCCGGTCCAACTCCTTGCCTATCGAAACTATCCTGGCGAACACGTGCGAGGGGTCTGACAGCATTGACTGTCCGCTGGCTGTCCGCAGACTGTCCGTGGACAGGTGGGAGTGGCCGTCGTCATAGGTAAGCGGTTGATTTGATTGACATTGAGTGCAAGTCGAAGCCTGGCACACATTCTGCTAACTTGTAACCACCAAGCCCAACCGGGCGAGCTCTTTCCCCCGCCCCACGCCTTCAAAGGATGTTCCATGTTGTTGCCTCGCTTACTCACCACTTTGGCGGTCTCGCTGTATATGCTCACTGCGGCTTCGGCCGTGCAGGCCCAAACCAAAGCTGCCGGTGATCTGAAACTGGCCTTGAGCAAGGCTTTGGAGGGCAGCAAGACGCCCGCCATCGCCGTCGTGGAACTGCGCGACGGCAAGATTCTGCAGGAGGAGGCGACTGGCCTGCGCCGCAACGACGGCAAGAACACCGTGCAGCTCGACGACGTCTGGCTGATTGGCTCCGACGGCAAGCCAATGACAGCGGCCCTGTTGGCGAAGCTGGTTGACCGGGGCGTCTTGTCCTGGGATGCGCCGCTGGAGTTGCTGTTGCCCGAACTGAAAGAACAGATGAACGAGCAGTACCGCAAGGTGACGCTGATCGAATTGCTGTCGCATCGGTCGGGTCTGCCGGAGAACTTCAGTGATGAAAAGTACTTTGAAACGTTCCACACCGACACTCGTTCCCCGACCGAGCAGCGTCTTGCCTATATCGCCCGAGCCCTGTCGGAAGCGCCGGTGGCGGCACCGGGCAGCAAAGTCAGTTACAGCAACACCGGTTTCATGGTGGCTGCCGCCATCGCCGAGCGCGCCACCCGCAGCAGCTATGAGGATCTGATGCGACGAGAATTGTTCGAGCCGCTGGGCATGAAGCAGGTCGGCTTTGGCACTACCAAAAAGGGTCAGAACACAGGTCATACGCAGGGCAAACCTGTAGACAAGGCGACGGACAGCAATCCTGCGATGTTTGCACCGGCCGGTAATCTGCACATGAGCATGCGTGACTGGGCCAGCTTTTGCCTGGACCAGCTGGCGGCACAGCAAGGCGCCGGCAAATTACTGAGCCCCTCGTCCTACCGCCTGATGCAAAGTGTCCTGCCGGGTGGGGAGGGCAGCCTTGGCTGGGGCGTGCAGGCGAGCTTGGCCGGGCGCAAGGGACCGGTGTTGATGCATGCCGGCTCAGATGGCAACTGGTTTGCACTGGTGGCTCTGTTCCCGGAGTCCGGCCGCGGCGTTTTGGTGGCGGCAAACGCTGGTCCCGACATGGGGGCCGACAAGGCCACCCAAGAGGTCATGATGAGTTTGTTGCCCGATTGAGTCTGGGGCTTGGCGCCCGGGACTCAAGCAGAGCCCGTACGCATAGGAAATTCAAGCGCTCCACTGCAAATGTCACCGTCAAGGACAGTTGACTTTGGCTGAGGCAAATAGCACAGCGCCAACCGTACTGGTTCGGCTAATTCCCTTTCTCGCACGGTCCCAACTCTTGCTGCGGGCCGCAAGGTGCCCGGAGCAGTCGTTCGCTGGCCAGCCAAAACGTCGTCGTGGAGTGGATGCGACCTTGAGATTTAAGGCCAATGCCCCCTGAAAGTAGGTTTGCTAGTTGACCGTTTCCCCCAGGACTTCCCCAGTTCTGGTCACGACATATCTGACAACGCTAGGGTTGTCGTCGACCAAGATCCCATGGATCACTTCTTCAGCGTCCAGCCACTGCAACTTGGTGACGATGTCCCTTGTCTCATCCGTGTATGAATGCTGAATGAGAGGGTCGTCCAAAGTTCGATTGCGTCTAACTTCGCTGTTAGCGAGTCGAGCCATCATATAAGCCTGGAGTTGCTTGACAGTCTGGGGCATCGCTCATTTCCTTTCCGTTGCAGAAGTCAATCCTGCCATCAAAGGTAACCTCGCTTCGCAGCCCAAATCGAGTCTACCGCTACCGGCCAGTTCTTGTCATTCGGTCGCGCAGAGTGGGCGCCGGCACGGTGCCCATTGCGGTCGTCCCAACTGAGCTTCTTGAGCCCTGATCATTGTCAGTAAGCGGTCATTGACCAGCGGCCGCTTTCAGGACGGCAAACGGATGCGTTCGCGAAGACGATCCAACAGCCGCGGCGACTTCAGCGCAGGCAGGTTCAGAGAACCAAGGTCAGTGCGAAGCGCCTTGCGGCTGCTGTCCCCCACTGGTGCGATATATGGATCACGCATGTGCATTTCCAATACATGGACCGCAACGGCCGATGACGAACCCGTTGACGCATCAACTGCGCGTGCTGCTGCTCGTCTTGGCTTGCTTATCGCCTGATCATCGAAAGCCCGTCTAGAGGGTGAGCATGGACTTCATCCGTTTCACTGGCTAGTTTTGCCCCCACTTTGGCCCGCTTTCCTTCACGGCAACTGTGGCCTCAAGTGCCTTCTGGCGTGGCCGATATCAGCGCCTTGGGGTCGCTTTTCGCCGCGATGCCCGGCGAGTGGATTTCTACACTCGCCGACAACCCTGCACTCAAGGCGTGAATCGATCTATAGGAGACAAAGCATGAGTGACTTAAAGATATCGACCCGACTGCAACTGGGCTTTGGGACCGTGATCCTGCTGTTCATCCTGCTCGCTGCGGTTACGGCCTTGCGCGTCGAGAAAGCGGCTGCTGCGACCGAAAGGATGGAGCGTTCGGCCGCATTGGTGCAGCTGGCAAGCTACTGGCAAGGCCATGTACGCCAGAACTCAGCGCGTTCGCTGGCGGTGGCGTTTTCCGAAGGCGGGACGCTGCTGGCCTTCTTCAAAGACCAGATGGCCGACACCACCAAGCAGACCTCGGAGACGCAAAAGGCATTTCTCGAGATGGTACAGGACCCCGCCTCACGGCAACGTGCCGACCGGGTCGGAGAGGTCCGCAAAAGCTGGTTGGCCGTACGCGACGAAGTCAACAGCCTGAAAGCCGCCGGAGAGAGCGAAGGCGCGCGGGATCTGGTGCAGAAGAAGTTTGCGCCCGCCACCGATGAATACATCCGCGTGACTCAGCAACTGGTCGATGGAGAGGTAGAGAGCGTAAGAGCGGCCCAAGCCGAGGTGAAAGCCTCGTTTCGGCAGATCTACATCATGGGCGCCGTGCTTTTTGTGGTCGCCATCGTGTTGGCAAGCCTGCTGAGCTGGCATCTGTCGCGCAGCATCTCCGGTGGCCTGGCCCATGCCAGCCGTGTTGCCGAACGGATAGGCGCAGGCGATCTGACGGCCACCCTGAAGGTTCGCGGGCGAGATGAGATTGGCCTGCTGGTCCAGTCCTTGGACACGATGCAGCAAAGCCTCGCCCAGGTCGTGCACACGGTGCGGCAAGGCTCGGAAAGCGTCGCAACGGCCAGCGCAGAAATCGCTTCCGGCAACAACGATCTCTCTGCCCGGACCGAGCAGCAAGCCAGCGCGCTGGAACAGACCTCGGCCTCCATGGAAGAACTGGGTGCAACCGTCAGACATAACGCCGATAACGCCCGCCAAGCCAACCAACTGGCGCAGAGCGCCAGCAGCGTGGCCACACAGGGGGGCGAGGTGGTGGCCCAGGTGGTCGCCACCATGAAAGACATCAACGACAGCTCACGCAAGATCAGCGACATCATCGGCGTCATCGACGGCATTGCCTTCCAGACCAATATCCTCGCCCTCAATGCGGCGGTAGAGGCCGCCCGGGCGGGTGAACAGGGTCGCGGGTTCGCGGTGGTGGCCGGTGAGGTGCGCACCCTGGCGCAACGCAGCGCTGAGGCCGCAAAGGAAATCAAGAGCTTGATCGGCGCCAGTGTCGAGCGGGTTGAGCAGGGCACAGCCTTGGTGGACCGGGCCGGCAGCACCATGACCGAGGTCGTCGCGTCGATTCGCCGGGTCACCGACATCGTCGGCGAGATCAGCGCCGCCAGCGTCGAGCAGAGCCAGGGCGTGGCCCAGGTCGGGGAAGCCGTCACACACATGGACAAAGCAACCCAGCAGAATGCCGCCTTGGTCGAAGAATCGGCTGCGGCCGCCGAAAGCCTGCGCACTCAAGCGGAGCAGTTGGTGCACGCCGTCGCCGTGTTCCGACTCAAGGGCGACCGCTGATCGCTCGGTGTTTGAGGTACTGACTGCGTGGCAACTCAGTGCGCGAAGCTGCCGCTACGTGTATTTACAGCGGCCGCAACTAACCGCCTTCTGCATCTCGCTGTTCTCGACGTCAAAATCCTGAGTGCCCGAAATCCGCTTCCTCGATCCATGTCAAATCGTATGGAGCTAGGTTCATACGCGACCCAACGAAGGCCCGCCAAGGAACAACGGCGCCTAAGGCGCCGATTCTTCTACTTCTACTTCGCCCAAGCCATCATTCAGTCGGCGCGGACCTGGCGGCGGCGCCAAGCAGCCAGACCCAGCAGACCGGCCAACAACATCAAGGCGCTTTCGGGCTCCGGCACCGCCGCCGCCAAGCCGAGGTATTGGTACTGGCTCGCCGAAGTGAAGCTACCGCCCTGCACGCTGATGCCGAAATACTCCGAATGCGAGGCATCACTCAGCAGGCTGCAATTGGCCATGTGGTAACACTCCGCGTTGTTGGCGGCGCTATAGCCCAAGCTGATGTCAACATTGGTAGGCAGCTCAAAGGTGTAGGTATCGGTAGCGGTGTAATGGCCGTCGCCCTCACCAAAGCGCACAACTTGGCGCACACCGGTCCAATAATTTCTCTGGTACTCAAACTGGCCGCCGGTTTCCCCGCCTTTGTACTCGCTGATGTGCAGCGTCTGTTGCGTCTCGGGTGGGCAATACATTCCGTCGCTGCCGTAATCGATGCAGGTAGCAGCGGGGTCATAGTTTGGATTGGCTACCGAGTAGTTGAGCGACAGGCTGTTGCGCGAGCCAGCGCGGATGATGTGGTCGATCTGCTCGTAGGCGCTGAACTGCTGCGCGTCCATGCCGCTGATCACGGTGTCGTGCGACAGCGAGAAACTGACCTGCACTTTGTCGCCGGGCCCGGTGAAGCGCAGGGTGTCGCCCAGATTGAAACTCGCATAGGCGTTGGCGGTGTTGATCGGGGCCAGCCCGGGGCCGACCTCAGCGCTGACGATGGACTTGAACATACCGGTGCTCGGGTTGGCCCAGGCCCGCAGCGAGGCCTTGGCATTGCCGGCTGAAATGGTCTTCAGGCCGCTATTAAAGCTGACCGGCAGGTCCGAGCTACTAAGGTATTTGAATTCTTGTGTGCTGCTGCTCTCAACGCCGAGACTGAAGCTCAACGACGCATCGGCGTATGCAAGCATGGGAAAGCTAGCGAGGAACAGCGTGGCAGCGAAACGATTTCTCATGGTTTGTTTAGGCAAGTTGGCTTGAATACGAATGCGAGACCGGGTTTATACGGGGATTCGGCGCCGTCTACATCCCCCACTTCGGGGGACCTAGCCTACAGCTGCGCAATTTGCCAGATTTCTTGCGCGAATGACCGCTGCACATTCGAGACTCGAAATCGCCGCCGCAAAATCTGCCCCGGGCAAGTGACCGCTATATGGCCGGCACCGTGAGTCCGGCCCAAAGCGGCCAATGACTGCAGCTGCTGCCTCGTTGACCTAGAGGTCGGTACCTTGGATGCCCGCAATGGGCACCGAGTTGCCAAGCAGTCGGGCCCCTCGAACTGTCCGGGCCTGTTCTAGGCCGACAGTTCGAACAGGCGCCGCAAAGCTGACGTT
>CAUPEV010000242.1:0-6635 GCA_963510335.1 uncultured Roseateles sp. | reverse complement strand
GGCCGAGCGCTTGGGCTATATCGCCGCGTATCCGAACCGGGTCGCCTACAAGCATGCGCACTCGCAGCAGAACCCCGAGAAGGACTGGGGACGCGACACGCTGCGTGCCGTCAAGCTGGCCTTCTATGTGCTGAACGAAAAATACGGCACCGATATCGCGGCCCAGCCGGGCAAGAAGGAAGTCGTCATCACGCCGGCCAACACGATTGTGATCGCCTCCTCGGTGTCCAACGGTGGCGGTGCCGCGTTGGCTGCTGCCGAGCAAGATACAGAAAGTTTGATCGACGGTGTGGCCGTGACCGAGCCGAACGCCCAGCCCGGCGCGAACACCGGCCTGACGATCAAGCAAGGCGCAGCCGCTGCGGTGGCAACGCACAGCAAGCCGCTGGTGGACTATTTCTCTTACGCCAATATCTATCAGCCTTGCGCGGCGGTATCGGCGCAAGCCGGACTGTCCTTGAGCCCGGCCTTCTGGCCGGCCGCCTACACCACCAGCGCGCAGAACCGCTGCTCGGCCTTGAAGGCGCGTGGCCTTTTGAGCGGCGCCACTTTGGCCGAGCAGGCCGATGAAGCGCTGGCCAAGATGCATGCCTATGGCTGGCAGGCCGAAAACGACTTCCTGCAGCAGTCGCATTACCGTTTCGCCACCAACTCCATCGTCGTCACTTATGTGAACAGCTATGGCCGCTTCAAGCCCAGCGATAGGGTCTGCGGCTTTAGTTATGCGAACACCAATGCGACCGGCGATGTGGTGGCGCAAAACCCGGTCACGCAAGCGGGCCTGTTCTCCAGCGGCAACGGTGTGCCACCGACCTCGGGCGTCAACGTCGTATTCGATGACTCGGTCGGTGGTGCCAAGTTGGACTTCCTGGCTGTTTCGGCCGGCAGCGGCGCGGCAGGTGTTGGGCTGGCCGACTTCGCGCTCGACGGCGCTTTGTGCATGCGCTCTTTGGTGACCGGCAAAGATGCGGTCAGCGGTGCGGGCCTGTTCGGCGTGCAAAAGAGCCTGTCCGACCGCGTCATTGCCGGCATGGGTGAAGTGCAGCTAACGGCCAAACTGCGCGCCGTGCCGACCATCATCGTGGCGGGCCGCAGTGACACGCTGATCCCGGTCAATCATGCGGGTCGCGCCTATTACGGCAAGAACCAGGTGCTTGAAGCGGCAACGTCCAAGACCCGCTATTACGAAGTCACCAACGCGCAGCATTTCGACACCTTTATCGCCTTCGGTGCGCTGCTGGGCTATGACAGCCGTTTGATCCCACTGCATGTCTATTTCGGCCGTGCGATGGACCAGATGTGGGCACATCTGAAGAACGGCACGGCCTTGCCGGCCAGCCAGGTCGTGCACACCACACCGCGTGCGGCTGGCGTCAACGTGACGCTGGCCAATGTGCCGGTCTGGGCGCCCACGCCGGCCGCGTCGGATGCGATCGGCTTTGCCGCTGGTGTGCTGACAATTCCTGACTGAGCGTCAGTTCAAGTCAATGGGGGCGCAAGTAACAGGCTTGCCCCCCATCGGCGGCCTCTGCTCGGTCTTCGCCTTCTTCTTCCTCGCTGCATAGCGCGGCGATAAAGGCGGGGTCCAGCACCTGGCCCGGCAACAATAGTTCCTCATTCGGCCAGCGCTTGACCAGATGCCCGTTGGCGATGCCGCCGGTATGCAGCGTTTGGTAGGCGCGGCGGTGCTGCATCGTCACACCGCTGTTGGCGTTAGCGATGATGCGGCTTTCGCCCAGCTGCCAGGGCTCGAAGTAGGCATCTGCCGCCAGATCCACTTGGCGAAAGTAGGCTCGTGCACCTTCGGCATTCAGCTTCTTGCGCACCGTGCGCGTGATCAGGCCTTGCAGCTGGTCCAGTGCCGACTCGCTCATTTGCTTGAGGGCTGCTTGGCTCAAGTCTTGCCCGGCCAAGGCCGGTACTGACGCCAAGTTGGCCGCCAACGCGGCCGGCAGCACCTGCACCATCGCCGCCACCACCGCATGATGTGGCGCCACTGCAGTCGCCACGCCGCGCGTTTGCGGCTGAATGGGGCAGCGGATCTCGACAAAGCGCGGCTTGGTCGGGCCCGAGCAGCCATCATGGTGGTAATACTCGCCCTGGCTAAGCCGCCCCTTGCTAGAGCGCCCGCGCACATCGCGGTAGGTCGGGTGTTGGGTGTGCAGATTCAGGCAGACCACCAGGCCGGTGGCGTCGACAAGTTGGTAGAAAGCCTCGCGCCATTCGGGCAGCAACAGCTTGTCGTGCAAGTAGTCACAAGGCGCAGCCGCTTCAGCGCCCACTTCTCCCTCGATCACCAGCACAAAAGGCTTGGGCCGGCGTACCCGCCAGTGGCTGTTGGCGAAGGCAAGCACATCGGCAGAGTTGGAGTTGGCAGGTGGTATTTGCGTTTCGAGCATGTGGGAAAACTTCATCAAGGGCGTTCACTGACCGGCTGAAGGGCATGGCTTGGCTGACTCGTCGTCAAGCCGCGCCGCGCGCCAGCGCAGCAAGTATTCCAGCTCATTTTCGCCGTAGTCGACAAAACCCAAGCGCCGGTAGAGCTGCTGGGCCGGATTGCGCTTCAAGACGCCCAGGTCCAAGCAAGCACCTGTAGCGGCCGCTTCGCACTGCAACTGCCGCAGCAAGGCCGCGCCCAAACCTTGGCCTTGCAGCTCGGGTGCGATCTGCAGCTGATGGATCAGCCAAGTGCCCTCGTCGCGACTCATCTTCAGCAGCCCCGCCGGCTGGCCCCGGTGCAGCAAGATCTCGGCTGCATCGAACTTGAACAGCACGCGCGCCAGGTCGCTGTCGGCGTCTATAGCTATCCCCGCCTCGGCCAGATAGGCATGAAAGGTCTGTTGGCGCAAGTGCAGCAAGAAGGGCAGATCGGCCGGGCTGGCCGGGCGGCGCTCAAGGCTTAGAACATGGGCGCTTGAGCCTTTGGCGATAGGGATGCGTTTGATCATGGCGTCATGTTTTTTGAGGCGCAGCGGCGGGCGCCAATCGGAATTGTCGGCGATCGCCGGCAGGATTTTTGGGTGCTTGCTATGCTGTGCGGCCTGTTCCGGTCTCACCAAAGGAAAACCCATGAATCGCCTTGCCGCCTTGAGTTTTGCCATCGCCGCTGCCTTCGCTTTAGTGCCGACGACCAGCACCTACGCCGCCGCCCCACAAGTCAAAGCGCAGGCGCCTGGCTATTACCGGATGATGCTGGGGGACTTCGAGATCACCGCCTTGAGCGACGGTACCGTGTCGCTGCCAATGGACAAGCTGTTGACGCAGGCCGCGCCGGGCGAAGTCCAAGCCGCGCTGGATCGGGCCTATCTGAAGCTGCCGCTGGAGACTTCGGTCAATGCCTTTTTGGTCAATACGGGGACTAAGTTAGTCCTGATCGACACCGGCGCGGCCGGCCTGTTCGGCCCGACCTTGGGCCGCTTGATGCTGAACCTGAAGGCCGCTGGCTATGCGCCTGAGCAGGTCGATGAGGTCTACATCACCCATCTGCATGGCGACCATATGGGCGGCTTGCTTGCGGCGGACGGCAAACCGGCGTTCCCAAATGCGGTGCTGCGCATGGACAAGGCCGAGGCCGAGCATTGGCTCAGCAGCGAGAAGATGGAGAAGGCCCCCGCCGATGCTCAAGCCGGCTTCAAGAGCGCGATGGCCACAATCAAGCCCTACCAAGACGCCGGAAAATTGCTAACTTTCAGCGGCCCGACGCATCTGGTGCCCGGCGTCAGCAGCATTGCCACGCCCGGTCACACGCCCGGCCACAGTGTCTATGCGGTCGAAAGCAAGGGGCAGAAACTCTTGATCCTGGGTGACTTGATGCATGTGGCGGCCGTGCAGTTCCCCAATCCGGCGGTCACGATCGCGTTCGACAGCGACTCCAAGGCCGCCGCACCGCAGCGTCAAAAAGTCTTTGCCGAGGCCGCTGAAAAAGGCCATTACTTGGCCATCGCTCATGTCTCTTTTCCCGGCCTGGGACAGCTGCGCCCGAACGCCAAGGCGGGCTATGACTGGTTGCCCTTGAACTACAGCAGCAAGCCTTGAGCGTTCAAAAGCTTACCGCCAGCCCGAGCGACCAGCCGGAAATATCAGGGCCGAATTTGTAGCGCGCCATTGCGCGCCAACGGGTGGCCCAGACTTCGCGGGCGCTGCTGTCCAGCTCCAGACCCGCGCCCAACATCGCCATCCGGTCAACGCCGACTTCGGTCTGGCTACCCAGGAAGCGC
Organism: uncultured Roseateles sp.; assembly: GCA_963510335.1. Lineage (GTDB taxonomy): Bacteria > Pseudomonadota > Gammaproteobacteria > Burkholderiales > Burkholderiaceae_C > Paucibacter_A. The sequence goes on along the minus strand of CAUPEV010000242.1, from coordinate 2,418 downwards.
GTGAACGCGCCTTCGACCACATAGCGTACCGGGCGGTCCAAAGCGACCCAGCCGGTCGGCACGCGGCGGCGCGCCCAGATGCTGGCGCTGGTGGCCGAGGCGCGTGCATCTATGACATCGGCCAAATCGCCGCTATTGCGCAGCTTCAAGTTGGTGTAGCGCAGCTCAAAGTCATGGTCGGCTTCGGGTGAATATCTCTCATAGTCAAGCATCAAGGAGCCGCCCAAGCCGCGCGCGCGCATCTTGCCGCCGTCCAGAAAATCCAGGCCCTCGTTTCTTTGCCGTTGGCCTTGCCACCATTTCGGAATGTCCAGCGAGCTGGCCACATAGCCGAGCGACACATTGAGCATCGGCCGCAGCGCCCAATGCTCGGCGAAGACGAAGTCCCAGCCCAGGCCGCCGCTGCCGGACAGCGCCTCCCAGTCCACCGGCACCAGGCGCTGGTCGCCGGGGATGGAGAACTTGGGGTCGTAACGGGCGTAGGCGAGATTGCCTTCCAGATAGAGCGGCAGCGCCTTGCTCCAGGTGAAGCCGCCGCCGGCTTGCAGCATCTGCAAGCCCGGATTCGCGGTGGTGGCGTTCTCGATTGACATCGAGCTGGTGGTCACATCGGGCGCGACCATATAGCTCATCAGGCCCAGAATGCCGTCGGCAAGCTTTTGCACTGCGGCGCCGTTGATCGTGGGCACAGCAGGCGGTGCTGATAGGGCTTGGTTTGCCTGGCAGCACAGCAAAAGAAGCACAGCGCTCAGGCCTTGGCGTCGTATGCATTTGACTTGTCGGGGGGCGGGCATGGGCCTTGGCATGATGGCGAGATTCTACGGAGCCAGCTTGCCAGCTCGCCAATGCTGGCAGCCGCCAAATGTGCACATGCAGTGGCCTGTGTCAGCCCGCGGCAGGCGTGACGCTGCTGGCGTAGCCCGCCTCCAGCAGCGCCGCCGCAATGTCCTCGGCCGCGATCATGGCCGTGTGGCTGACCCAGGCCTGACGTTTGGGCAGGTCGACATCGGCCTGATTGACGCAGGGCAGATCCTGAAGCTCGAACATGACGGCATCGGCATCGTCTTGGCTCTGCAGGGCGGGGATTTCAAAAATGGTTTCTGGCATGTCTGAGCTCGGTTATCGCGTGATGGTATCCGCCATGGCTCGGTCTTGCGTCGCCGCCTGCCACGGCCTGATCCGATTGCGCGACGGCCCATGCCTTGTTTTGCGCAGTTGGTCGAACTGCCATTCGCTGCGCCGGGCTCCGCGCCTATATTGGCGTCCATCACATGCTTGTAAGCGATCCAGCCATGAAGCTACGCCAACCGAACCGCCGCTTTTCAGCCTCGCGTGCCTTGTCCACATTGAGCCTCGGCCTGGCGCTGCTGTCGCCCAGCTGGGCCCATGCAGCGGACGCGGCAGCCAATACCGGCAAGAGCTTTGTGGCGGGCATCAATGTCAAGGAACAAGCCCGGCTGCAGGATATTGGCCTGCCGGCCTACCCCGGCGCCATCGCACAGCAGGATGACAAAGATGACAAACCCGGCGTCACTGTTGGCCTGTCATTCGGCCCTTTTGGTTTCAAGCTGCTGGTCTCCAAGTTCTCCAGCACGGACAGCATCGACAGCATAGGCGCCTTCTACCGTGAGGCTTTGAGCCAGCATGGGCCCGTGCTGGACTGCAGTTATGGCAGCCCGGCCGCGCTGGCGGCCAAGTCAGAGAAGTCTGAAAAAGCCGATAAGAAGAAGGAGGCTCAACACGGCTGCGCCGAGGTCAGCGGCGACCCCGGCGAGCGCGTCTACAAGACGGGCAGCGGCAAGAGCTTCCGCCTGGTGAGCCTCAAGCAGGCGAATGCCAAAGTGGTGCATTTCCAGATGGTGCGCATGGAGTTGCGCGGCTTTTGAGCCGAATCAAGCGCTAAGCCTCGGCCGGCCCCACCTCGAAGCCCATCAAGACCGAGGCTAGCTCCAGCGTGCGCCAAAGATGCGGTGGCATCTCGAGGATCTTCTCAGGCGTCTTGGCGCGTGTGGTCCAGCTGAGGATTTCAAAGTGCTGATCCGGCGTCAAGAACTTCTGCGCCAGCATTTCGTTCAAGGTCTGCATGATGAATAGGCCTCCTGGGTTGGCTGCGGCGCCAGTGAGGCAAAAGGCCGCCGCTAAGACTCAATATCGCATGAATTCATGAGCGGGCTTGCAAGTCCCGCGCCAAGGCGGCCGCGCGGGAACGCTTTATGCATGCTCGCCGCCTGTGTTCAACCCTTGTTGAAAGTGTGGCGCCATGTTGAATTCGATCAGTACCGATTTCTCTCATATCAAGCCGGCCGACACGCCTTGGCGCCCGGACGGGCTGCGGGACTTCTTCCTGTACAAGGACCTTGGTGTGGCCGCCGCCACCCATGGTCGCGTGATTGCGCACCTTGTGAAGGCGAATATGGC
>CAUPEV010000241.1:0-6652 GCA_963510335.1 uncultured Roseateles sp. | reverse complement strand
TCTGTCCACACCGCTGAGCTGGCCGACGCAAGACAGCCTCTTGTCCACCGCCCGATCGGTCACACAGGACAGAGAGGACAGTACAGCTGCGCGTGATTTTTGCTGGCCTGCGCCGCCTTATGCGGCCTACCCGCGCCAGCAGCCCCAAACCGCGGCCGAGCCCTGCGAGATTCTGGGCCTGAACAACCGTCGCAGTACCGGTCAACTCGTCGCCATGATCGTGCAAGACCGCTTGGCGCAAATCCTGGTGCCGCCGGCGCGCAACGCCATGCCCTTGAAGTTCGGGCAGTTCAGAACATTGAAGTTACTCAAGCCGGTCATCGCCGCGCCAACAGCCGGCAGCGGGAGTGGCGAGCTCAATCTCTTGCAGCTCGACCAACGTCCACGCAGTGAATTTCGGCTCTATTTTGTGGGTGGAGGTGAACTGCAAGGTCTGACCATCGGGCACAGTCAAGATGAACTTGGGCTGTTCTTGTTTGAGCCGCTGAGCGACAGCGATGATTCGGTGTATCGAATCTTCATTCCGCGCGAGGTCTTGGCGCACTTTGAAATCGGTGAACGCATAGGCGACTTGCTGGTCAAGGACAAATTGGCCACCTCGGAGCAAGTCAACGCGGCGGCGACCGAACAACAAAGCCTGCGTTCACGGCGGGTTGGCGACATTCTGGTGGCGCAGCACATCGTCAGCGCCGATCAATTGATGTTGGCCATTGAGCAGCAAGCGCGCATGCCCATGGTCCGTATCGGTGAGGCGCTGCTGGCGCTGGACCTGATTTCGCAGACCCAGCTGGAGCAAGCGCTGGAGCTGCAAAGGGCAGACCGCTCGGTGCCGCTGGGTGAGCTGCTGGTGCGCAATGGTGTGGTGACACGGCAAGCTCTGCAGTCGGCTTTGGCGCGCAAGATGGGCTATCCGCTGGTCGACGTCGAGAACTTTGCGATCGAGCCTGATGCGATTCGAAAGCTGCCCTTTGCAGTTGCAAAGCGACTCGAAGTCCTGCCCCTGCTGCTGCGCGACGGGCGTTTGATCGTGGCGATGGAAGACCCGACACGCCGCGACGCCTTGGATGAAATCGAATTCATCTCCCAGCTCAAGGTCACACCCACCTTGACCAAGATTGGCTCGCTGCAATTCGCCATCCCTGAGGCCTATGAGCGCTTGGGCGGAGACTCGGTATCACGCAGCGAATTGAACCTCCCGTCCCTGCAAGCCGACTTCTCGCTCGACAAGGCCGACCAGCTGATGGAAACATTGGAGCGCGAAGGCCTGGAGCAAAGCCAGCGCGATGAGGGTCCTCCGATCGAGCAAAGTGATAACTCGCTGGTCCGGCTGATCAACACCATGATCATCGACGCCAGCACCCAGGGCGTGTCCGACATTCATATCGAGACCCACCCAGGCACCGAAAAGCTGAAAATTCGCTTTCGTCGCGATGGTGTGATGAAGCCCTATCTGGAGTTGCCCAACACCTACCGTAACGCGATGATTGCGCGCATCAAGATCATGTGCGATCTGGATATCTCCGAGCGCCGCAAACCGGAAGACGGCAAGATCAACTTTGCACGCTTTTCACCCCAGCACAAGCTGGAGTTGCGGGTGGCAACGATCCCAACAAACAACGGCTTGGAAGACGTGGTGATGCGCTTGTTGTCATCATCAAAGCCTATCCCCTTGGAGAAGCTGGGCCTGTCGCCGTACAACCTGAAAAATCTCAACTACGCCATCAACAGGCCCTACGGCATGGTGCTTTGCGTCGGGCCAACCGGATCGGGCAAGACCACCACCCTGCACTCGGCGCTGAGTCAGATCAATACCCCTGACCGCAAAATTTGGACGGCCGAAGACCCGATCGAAATCACCCAAGCCGGCCTGCGTCAGGTGCAGATGAACCCGCGCATTGAATGGACCTTTGCCAAGGCTTTGCGGGCCTTCTTGCGAGCCGACCCGGACGTCATCATGGTGGGTGAAATTCGTGACGAGGAAACCGCCGAGATCGCGGTCGAAGCCTCGCTGACCGGGCATTTGGTGATGTCCACTTTGCACACCAACAGTGCTGCCGAGACCGTCACCCGGCTGCTTGACATGGGCATGGACCCGTTCAACTTCGCCGACTCTTTGCTGGCCGTCTTGGCACAGCGACTGGTGCGGCGCATCTGCCCGCAATGCCGGGTCAGCAGCCCCTTGCCCGAAGCCGAACAAGACGAGTGGCTAGATGACTACTTGCACGCATTTGCGCCCGAGCAGCGGCCGTCACGTGAGTCCGTGCTGAGCGAATGGCTGGCCAACTATGCCGAGAACGGCAAGCTGATGAAATTTCACAGCCCAGGATGCGAAGCCTGCGAACAGAGTGGCTTCAAGGGTCGCGCCGGCTTGCATGAATTGCTGATGATGTCCAAGACCTTGCGTCGCCAGATTCAGACGGGCGCGCGTGCCGAAGAATTGCTGCAAACAGCGCTCAACGAGGGCATGCGCTCCTTGCGGCAAGACGGCATTGTCAAAGTCCTGCAGGGTGTCACCACCATGAGCGAGGTGCGCGCCACCAGCAATGCCTGACGAGCTCTCATCCGCCGGTACTGCGTTTTCGTTTTTGCTATTCGCACAATAGGGGCAAGTCCTGACCCCTACCCCCCCTAACTCCGAGGTCCGATCGGCCTAATGTCGGTGGTAGCCTGTCATAAACAGCAGGGGGTAGGATTGATTGCAAGCAACTACAGGCCACAGGGCGATTCACAGCTCGGCTCACACACAAGAGCTGCTCCACAAGCCGAGCGGCTGGCTGAGCAGCAGCGCTCAATGATGAGTTCCCACGAACGCTGCCAAGTGTTCGGGCTCAGCCCGCTGCAGCGAGCCGATATGAGCTGCCTGAGCGCTGAAAATCTGCTCGAGGTCAGGCATCGCAATGCGAGGCTGTGTGCGCAGGCTTTGCCGGTGATGGAGATGCTCTATGAGCAGCTGATACACGCTCACAGCATGGTGCTGTTGACGGACGCCAGCGGTGTGGTGCTACATGCTTTGGGCGACCCCGCATTTCTGGAGCGCGCCCAGCGCGTTGCATTGAGGCCAGGCGCCATTTGGTCCGAGGCTGTCAAGGGCACCAACGCGGTAGGCACCGCCTTGATGAACGAAGCACCGACTTTCGTCAACGGGCAGGACCACTATCTGCGCGAATTCCATTTCTTGACCTGTTCGGCGGCGCCGTTTTTTGATCACAAGGGAGCTTTGCTCGGCGTGATCAATGTGTCCGGTGACCGTCGCAGTTATCACCCGCACACCTTGGCTCTGGCGACGATGGCCGCCCGCATGATCGAGGCTCAATGGTTCAATGATTTGTTCCGGCAAAGCATGCGCCTGCATATTCATCCTCTTGCGGCCAACCTAGGGACTCTGCGCGAAGGTGTCTTGGCATTGGATGAGGCCGGGCGTGTGCTCGGGGTCAATCGCAGTGCGATTGAAATATTGGGGCAGACGGCGACGCAATTGCGCCGCAGCGCCTTGCCCGCCTTGTTTGGCATTGATTTGGCCGGTTTGATTGCACATACCCGTGGCAAGCCCGATCAGCCTTTGCAATTGGCGCGGTCAAAGCCGCCTCATTCAGGCGCGCCCAATGACATCGGAAGGCCCGTCGGCATTGGCGACTTGCTGGTGGCTGCCCATGTCGAGGGCGGCGGCGCTGCACCCTTGCAATGCTTGCATGGGGTTTTGAGCTTAGGCCACAGATATATGTCTGAAAGCGCCAAGTCTGCGCCCATGGGGTTTGACGGAGACCCCGCCAGTCTCGGCCCGAATGAGCGAGTCATTGCCTCGGCGGCAGCTGCTTTAGACCGCGCAGCTGCGCTCACAAGCAGCTCCGAAGCGCTGCTCAGCGCGAGTCGAGCGCCTGCAAATGTAGACATGACTTCGACAGTGGCCCTGCCAGCTACCTTGCCAACGCAAGCCAGAGATGCTGTTTTGAGTGAAGCGGCCACCTTGCGCCAGACCGAGCTGCAAGCCATTCAAGCAGCTGTGCTGAGTTGCCGGGGCAACTTGGCATCAGCTGCACGGCAGTTGGGCATAGGGCGCAGCACGCTGTATCGCAAGCTCAAGGATGTGCCTGGGCAGGCGATCTCCTAAGAACAGCGTCGGGTTCATTGCCCGCGGCGACGCAACAGCCCCAAGGCCAGCGCCGTGCCCAAGAGCACCACGGCGCAGCCCGCCGCCATCTTCAGCGTGAACATTTCGTCCAGGAACAAGTAGCCCCACAAGACGGCAAATACCGGGATCAGAAAGGTCACGGCAATCGTGTTGGTCGGGCCGATGCGGCTCATCAAACGGAAATACAAAATATAGGCCAGCGCCGAGCACAGCAGTGACAAGGCAGAAACCGCTGCCCAGGCTTGGGGACTGGGGCTGGTCTGTGGCCAAAAAATCAGCGCAGGCACAAGCAACATCAGGGCGGCATAGACCTGACTGCCAGTGGCCACCGCCAGCGGCGCAATATGCGATGTGTAGCGTTTGCTGAAGTTGGCCGCCAAACCATAGCAGCAAGTAGCAGCCAAGCAGGCCAGCAAAGCCCAAACCGCACTGTGATCAGAACCCGGCTTGAACGAAGCCTTGTCCCACGCCAGATACAGCACACCCGCAAAACCCAAGCTCAAACCGATGATGCGCAGGCTATTGAGTCGCTGACCCAGCCAAAGCCAAGCGATCAAGGCGCCCCATAGCGGCGTGGTGGCATTGATGATGCTGGACAAACCGGCCGAAATCGATAGCGCAGCGAAACTGAACAAAGCAAAGGGCAAAGCACTGTTGAGCAAACCAATGACGGCAAGTGGCCGCCATTCTTTGCGCAATTCAGCCAGGCCCTGACGCGCCGCCAACAAAGGCAGCAACATCAGGCTGGCACCTGCCACGCGCACAGCAGCCATCGCCACCGGACCAAACTCATGGGCGCCAAGCCGCATGAACAAAAAAGAGGCCCCCCAGATGGCTGCTAACAGGGTCAGTTCGGCGAGATCAAAGGGTTTCATCAATAGCAATCAGTCCATCAGGGCGCACAGCATACTGTGCGTCAATTCAATCGGGCCACCCGCTTCTTGCCATCGAGGCTGGCCGCGCCCATGGCATGAACTGCGCCAACTGCATGGCGAACCTCAATTGGCTCTTTGCAAATGCTTTCTTTGCAAGCGAGCGAGCGTGCCGTCCTGTTGCAGTTCGCGGTAGGCCCGCAGCCACAGCTCGGCTTCCGCAGGATCGAGACCCAATGAAGTTGCCATATAGAGCTCGGCAGACTTCAAGCTCAGCCCCGAGCGAAAGTCCTGCGGCTTGAATTTGAACTCGTCAATTGCGGCACGCAACATCGGCTCGCCGGCATAGGCCGCAGCGATGATGCCCTCATTCAAGAGGCGCAAGAGATCCTTGTAATCCTTGGCTTGCACGATATGGCTGAACTTCTCGGCCTGCAAATTCTTGATGATGGGCGAGCCGCGCAGCACCCCAACGCGTTGCGTGCGCAAGCTTGCCAAGTCATTCAAGTCAACGCTGCTCCCGCTGAGGCCGAAGAAGGTGTAGTTCACTTGCGCCAACGGAATCAGCCACTTGAAGCGGCTTTCGCGGTCAGGCGTGCGCGCCAAGGGGAACACGCCGTAGTTTGCGCCGCTCTCAGCCATACGAATTGCACGCGCCCAGGGGTAAAACGCCAAAGTCATGGGACGGCCGATCTTGGCCGACATTTGTGTCGCCAACTCGTAGGCCAAACCTTGCGGACCGTCTTTCGTCTGCCACACAAAGGGCGGCAACTCCGCTGCCAGCCATTCGACCGGGGCGGCCCTGGCCATGTTTGAAATCAACAAGGGCGGGATCAGCACAATCACCAAAAGCCACGGCGAATGCCTGCGAGCTGTGCGCGAGAAAAAACTCATGATCGGGCCTGTACGGATTCTTGTGAGCCCCCTGATTTGGCCCCGACTCTACATCGCCTTGAACAAATGCACATAGGCGCGGCTGACCGGCAGCTCTTGCGAATGGCCTCTGATACGCAGAAACAAGCGGCTCATTTCATCGCGCCTGGTGCCGGCCAGATGAGCCAGATTGACCAGCGTCGAGCGATGCACTTGCCAAAACTGTGCCGGGTCCAGTTGAGCCGCCAGATCGGTGATGGTGGTGCGGATCAGATGCTCGCCCTGCGCTGTTTTGACCACCGTGTATTTGTCATCCGCGTGAAAGAACAACACATCCTCCACCGCGACTTGATGCACCAGATCGGCACTGGCGGCGCGAATGAAGCGCAGCCGTAGCTGCGAGGGCGCGGTGCTGGGCAGCAAACGCTGCAAGGCCTCGGCCAAACGTGCCGTCTCAGCGGCTTGCGGCAGGGCCAGCGCAGCCTTGATACGCGCTACGCAACTCTGCAATCTGCCCGTGTTGAGCGGCTTGAGCAGATAGTCGATCGCGGCAGCGTCAAAAGCCTCCAGCGCATATTCGTCATAGGCCGTCACGAACACCACACGCGTGCTGCCCTCGATGCCTTGCGCCACCTCCAGACCCGTCAGGCCTGGCATCTGAATGTCCAGAAAGGCGACTTCGGGCTGCAAGGCGTTGATCTGCTCGGCCGCCTCGATGCCGTTCTTGGCAACAGCCACAATCTCCAGCTCAGGCCAGACCTCAGCGAGTTGTTGCTTC
>CAUPEV010000240.1:0-6658 GCA_963510335.1 uncultured Roseateles sp. | reverse complement strand
TGCGCCAGTTGCAGGACCTGGGCCATCAGGTGATTTTTCTGATCGGCGACTTCACCTCGATGATCGGAGACCCGTCGGGCCGCAATGCGACCCGCCCGCCGCTGACGCAAGAGCAGATCAAGGCCAATGCCGAGACCTATTACGCCCAGGCCAGCCTGGTGCTGGACCCTGCCAAGACCGAAATCCGTTACAACTCCGAGTGGAGCGATCCGCTGGGTGCGCGCGGCATGAGTCAGTTGGCGGCCAAGTACACAGTGGCGCGCATGATGGAGCGCGACGACTTCACCAAGCGTTTCGCCGCGCAGACGCCGATTTCGGTGCATGAATTCCTCTACCCGCTGATGCAGGGCTACGACTCTGTGGCCTTGAAGAGCGATATCGAGTTGGGTGGCACCGATCAGAAGTTCAATCTTTTGATGGGGCGCCACCTGCAACAGGAATTCGGCCAGGAACCGCAGTGCATTCTGACCATGCCGCTGCTCGAAGGGCTGGACGGCATCGAGAAGATGTCCAAGTCCAAGAACAACTACATCGGCATCAGCGAGCCTGCCAACAGCATGTTCGCCAAGGTCTTGTCGATCAGCGATGTGCTGATGTGGAAGTGGTTTGCCTTGCTGAGCTTCAAGAGCGAGGCCGAGATCGCGGCGCTCAAGGCCGAAGTGGACGCCGGCCGCAACCCCAAAGAAGCCAAGGTCTTGCTGGCCAAGGAGATCACCGCCCGCTTCCACAGCGCCGAGGCGGCAGACGCGGCCGAACTTGACTTCAATAACCGCGCGCGCGGCGGTATTCCAGATGACATCCCAGAGGTAGCCTTGAGCGGCGCGCCGCTGGGCGTCGGCGCCATGCTCAAAGCAGCTGGCCTGGTTGCCTCAGGTGGTGAGGCCACCCGCATGATCGAGCAGGGCGGCGTCAAGATTGACGGCGTCACCATCAGCGACAAGGCCTTGAAGCTGGAGGCCGGCAGCTTTGTGGCGCAAGTGGGCAAACGCAAGTTTGCCCGGGTCGAGCTCAGTTAAGGAAGCTCTGCATAAATCAAGCCGGTCCGTGCAAGCGCGGTCTCGGGCGGTCTGCTGCGTTGCACTTTTCGCCAATAGCTACGGCTATTGGCTTCAAACTGCGTCTTGCAGCCCATCCCGATCCGCACTACCCGGCCTCGCCCCGATTTGTGCAGAGCTTCCTTAAGGCAATTGGATCGGGCGTGGGTAAGGCCCAGGCCTTGGCAATACCCTTGGCTTGGCGGTCATCGCCTGCTTCAAATGCGCGATCGCTGCATCCAGCTGTGCATCGCCCCCCAGGAAGCTCGCGCGCGGCGGGTTGTCCACCTCGATGTCGGGCTTGACGCCGACACCTTCGATCAGGAATTGCCCTTCGGCCGTTATCTGGCCGCTTTCGGCGGCCCGCATGATGCCGTTGTCGACCAAGCGGTTCTGATCCGACAGCCAGACGCCCGCGCCCGAGGTCGTCTTGCCTATCACCGGGGCCAGGCCTAAGCGCTTGATGCCTTCGGCAAAGGTTTCCCCGTCCGAGTAGGTTTCCTCATTGGCCAATACCACCAGATGGCCACGGAAGGCGTGCTGCATATTCGAGCTGGCCGGCGGCGCGCCTTCGGGCGAGCGGCGCTGCCAGAAGGCCCAGGCGCGGCGCATGAGCTTCTCCAGAATCCAGCTGTCGATATTGCCGCCGCCGTTGAAGCGCACATCGATGATCAGCCCTTCGCGCTCGGTCTGGGCATAGAACTCGCGAGCGAAGTCGGCAACGTCGTCGCGCCCCATCGCGCGCAAGTGCAAATAGCCGATGCGGCCATCCGAGGCGGCCGCCACAGAGCGGGCGTTCGAGTAGCGCCAGTCTCCAAAGCGCAGTTGCTGCTCGCGCCGATGTGCCACCGGAGTGACGACGGCCTGCTTGTCCTTGCCGTTGGCGGCAAGCAGCTGCAGCAGTACCTGCTTGCCGGCTTGACCACGCAGCAACTCGGAGGGGTGAGCGACGTCCAGGGTCTTGCGACCGTTGATGGCGGTGATCACATCGCCCGCCTGGATGTTCAGGCCCGGCTGAGCCAGCGGCGCGGCATCGCTCGGCAACTCCGGGTCGCTGCGGTAGATATGCTCAATGCGCCACCCATTTGGCGAGCGCGATAGCCGGGCGCCTAAGCCCGCCAAACCGGGCTCCTCGGCGGCGGCCCGCACATCACCCGCCCCCACCTGGCTGTGCAAGGCGCTCAATTCGCCCACCATCTGCGCCATCAGCTCGGCGAGTTCGAGCCGGTCGGTGACGCGGGCGACCAGCGGCTCATACTTGGCGCGCATCGCTGGCCAGTCGACACCGTGCATGTCTTTGTCGTAGAAATGATCGCGGTGCAGGCGCCAGCCGTCGGCGAACATCTGCTGCCATTCCTTCTTCGGATCGGTGGCGATTTGCCAATCGCTCCATTTGACTTGAAACTTTGCCGGCTCGGTCGGTAGCTTGGGCGCCGCCTCGACCAGCAAGATCTCAGCTGCCGCGCCGGGTGCGGCGCTGCGCACCAGCATCAGCTTCTTGCCATCGGCGCTCAGGGCGAACTCGCGCACATCGGTAGCGACGGTCTCGGGTGTTGCGCCCAGCCGGTCGATGACGACGGTTTTCAAACTGCTCTTGCGCTCAGGCGCGCTGCTGGCCTCGCTCTCCAGCCACCAAAGCCTCTTGCCGTCGCTGCGCAGATCGCCGTAGTTGGCCGGGGGCAGCGGCACCTCAAACAGGCGCTCGGCCAGACCTGCCCAGGCGATGGCGGGCTTGGCAGAGGCCGCTTTGGCCTCGGTCTTGCCTTCACTCTTGCCGTCCGCCTTGCTGTCTGCCTTGGCTTCAATGGGTGTCAATTCATCCTTGGGTGCAAACGGAAAGCTCTGGCCCGGCTGCAGTGCCAAGGCATAGAGCTTGCTGCGTTTGTCAAAAAATGGCCCCATATTCCGGTCGCCCCAAGGCGACGCGTTGCCGGTGACCGAGAAATTGCGCTGCGAGGCAAAGTAGAGCCAGCGCCCGTCGGGCGTGAAGGTAGGCGCTTCGACCTCATAGCGGTCACTGCTGACGGTGTGCGTCTTGCCGTCGGCCAAGTTGTAGAGCCGCAATTGGTCGCGGCCACTCTGGCTCAGTGGCTGAGTGAAGGCCAAGACTTGGCTGTCGGGTGACCAGGTGAGATGTTTGATGTCGGCTGCCAAGCGGTCATGGCCGATCAACTTGGTGGCGGCCGGACCAGCCACTTTCAGATCGCTCAGGAAAAGCCGGCCTTCCTTGTCGGTATGGGCCAAGTAGCGGCCATCGGGAGAGGGCTGTAGCTGTGTGCGCATGGCCGTCGCACCGACAGTGATTTGCTCAGCATTGCTGAGGCCATTGGCCGGCAAACGCCAGATCTCGCGCTCGCCGCTGAAGTCGCAGAGCGCGAAGACATGGGCGCTGTCGGCGCTGAACGCGCCTGTGCGGCAGCGGCCATCTGCCGGCTGCAAGAGCTCGGCCCGGCGCAAATGGCCAATGCCTTGCGTGGCCAAGCGGCCGCGGCTGGCCAAGAGCACGCGCTCGCCGTTCGGGGCCAGCGCGGTGCCGGTGAGGAAGTCTTGCGGTTTCTTGATCCAGCGTTGGCGTTGCTGGTCAAAGTCTCCGCTCAAATTGATGCTTAGGCGTTGACCCGTACTGGGAGCGGCCGCTTCAAGATCAAGCAGATAGAGGTCGGCACCGACCGCCACGCTGACACGCGTGCCCTCAATTGATGCGTGGCGAATGTCCCAGCCTTTGAAATGGCTGTGCTGGCGCAAGTCCGTCCCCTCTGAGGTGACCGACCACAGGTTGACCCTGCCGTCGCGGTCGGACAGAAAAGCGACGCGCTCACCGCTGGCGCTGCGATAGGGCAGCGGCCGGGAGTCATTGGCGCCTTCGGCGACGAGAGGCTTGGCTTCGTCTTGCCCGCTCAAGTCCAGCACCCACAAGCGCGCCACCGCGCCACCGCGGTACTGGCGGGCGTTGTCGCTGCTCAAACCGTTGCGGGCGAAGTACAGGCGCCGGCCATCAGCGCTGAGTGCGCCGTCGCTGGCTTGGCCGACCGGCAAGGCGCGGGCTTGCAGGGTTTTCGGATCGACGGCATAAAGCTGGGAGATAGGCTGGCCTGACTGTGATGGGCCGCTGTAGAGCACCTCGCCGGCCGAGCTGAAGCCCCAAACGCGCTGCGCCGAAGCCTGCCAGCTCAGTCGTTTGGGCACACCGCCTTGCACCGGCATCAGATAGACGTCACCAGGTCCGTCGTACTGGGCCACAAAAGCCAGCCATTGACCGTCGGGCGAGACGGCCGGCATGCTTTCGGCGCCAGGGTGTGTGGTCAGGCGTTGGGCTTGGCCGCCGCCTGATTCAACGCGCCAGATATCGCCCTCGGCGACAAAGAAAAGATGATTGCCGTGCAAAGCCGGTTGGCGGTAAAAGCCCTCGGTGCTTGCCAGCAGCGGCGCATGCAGGGCGGCCAGCACGGCAGCGGCCAGAAGAGGGGGCTTGATCATCAAGGTCTTCCTTGTGGGACTGAGGGTTCTGGCGGCGCTGATGGCCACGCCGGCGGCATTGTCAGCGATTCGAGATGCCCGAGGCGACGTGGCCGGCTGGCACATGAGGTGCTGCATTGGCGACATGGCCGGCCTGGTCATCGAAGAAGAAGTCGGGCTCGAACTCGCGCAGGAATTCACCCTTGGCCAGGCCACCCAGAAACATCGCCTCGTCGACTTCGATCTGCCAGTTCATCAGCGTGCGAATGGCGCGCTCGTGGGCCGGCGCACTGCGGGCGGTCACCAGCGCCGTGCGCACCCGCATGGCCTCGTTCGGTTCACGCTGCAAACGTTGCAGGGCTTCCAACACCGGCTTGAATGGCCCGGCCGCCAGCGGCGTGTTGGCGTGGGTCGTTTCGTGGCTTTGAAAAGCGTTCAGCCCGTCGCGCTGAAACATTTGTTCCGCTTCATCGGAGAACAGCACGGCGTCGCCGTCGAAGGCGATGCGCAGCTCAAACGGATGCTCGGCCGAGGCGCGCGCCGATAGCGGCAGCACCCGCGCTGCGGCAACGCCGGCCGCCAGCGCCGAGCGCACATCGGCCTCGTTGGTGGACAAGAACAGTTGCGCCTTCAAGGGCCGCAAATAACGCCAGGGTGATTCGCCGCGCGTGAACACGCCGCGCTGAATGTTCAGGCCGTAATGCGCCGCCGAGCGGAACACCCGCATGCCCGAGACCGGGTCATTGCGCGACAGCACAACGATCTCCACCTGGGGCCGCTCCGCGGTGTTGAAGGCCAGCAGCTTGTTGACCAGCGAGAACGCGACACCGGGCTTGGCCGGCAGGTCAAGTCGGCTTTCCTGCAGCGCCATATAGGCGCGGTCATCGCCGGCCTCGAACAGCTCGTTCTCTTCTTCGAAATCAAACAGCGCGCGGGACGAGATGGCGACGACCAACTGTCCGTCCAGATTCGCCGCCATGTTTTATTTGACCCAAGTATTTAATTGGATGATGGGCATCAGCACCGCCAGAACGATCATCAAGACGATGGCGCCCATCACGACGATCAGGATGGGCTCCAGCAAGGTCGCGGCGGCCATCGAGCGGCGCTGCACCTCGACGCTGAGTTGCTTGGCGGCGCGCTCCAGCATCTGCGGCAATTGCCCGGTCTGCTCGCCCAGGCGAGCGAACATCGCCAGAATGCCGGGGAAGCGTTTCTTGCCGGCCAGCGCCGAGCCCAAGGGCGCACCTTCACGCACCTGAACCAAGGCGTCGAGCGCGTCGGCCCGCATCGCGCGGTTCGACAAGGTCTCGGCCGCGGCCTGCAGCGCCTTCAGAATCGGCACGCCGGCGCCCGCCAACATCGCCAAGGTTCCGGCGAAGCGGGCCGCGTTATAGCCGCGCGCCAGGCGCCCGATCAGGGGCAGCTGCAAAATGCCCGCATCAAAGCGCTGCCTGAAGGCTTCGCCGCGCAGCGCCGCCGACAGGCCCATGCCCCCGACGACCAGGGTCAGAATCATCAGCCAGCCCCATTGCCGCACAAAGGCGCTGATGGCCAGCATGGCCACCGTCAAGAACGGCACTGCGCGCGTGGAATTCGTAAACACGGTGGCGATCTGCGGCACCACATAAGTGACCAGAAAGATCACGATCATCACCGAGATCAGCGACACGATGGCCGGGTAAGCCATCGCGCCGACCAGCTTGCCGGACAGGTCTTGGCGCTCTTCCAGATCGTCGGCAAGCTTTTCAAGCACCTGGCCCAGCGCGCCACTTTGCTCGCCTGCCGCCACCACGCCGCAGAAAACCTCATCGAACTCACGCGGGGCGGTCGCCAAGGCGCGCGCGAACGAGGCGCCGGCATTGACCTCTGCCTTCAACTGCGACAGCAACTCGCGCTGACGGGGGTCTTCGCATTCATCGGTCAGCGCGGTCAGCGCGCGCTCGACCGGCAGTCCCGAGCCGACCAGCCCGGCGAGTTGGCGCGTCCAGACCGCCAGTGCCGTGGCATTGAAAACCCTGCGCGTGAAGCGACTGCCGCTGGCCTGGCCATGTTGCTGCACCGTCTGCAGGTTCAGCGGCACCTGGCCTTGTGCGCGCAACAAGGCCCGCGCGGCGCGCGGCGTGTCGGCCTCGATCAGGCCACTGATGCTGCGGCCGGAGGCATTG
>CAUPEV010000239.1:0-6700 GCA_963510335.1 uncultured Roseateles sp. | reverse complement strand
CGACCAAATACCAGCACGCGGTCGTGATCGGCGGCGGCTTGCTCGGCCTGGAAGCCGCTAACGGTCTGATGCTGCGGGGCATGCAGGTGACCGTCGTGCATATCGGCGACTGGCTGATGGAGCGCCAGCTTGATGATGTGGCGGGCGGCTTGCTGCGCCAATCGCTGCAGGCGCGCGGCCTGAAGTTCAAACTCGGTGCGCAGACGCAGGCCTTGATCGGCGGCAAAGACGGCCGAGTGATGGCCGTGCAGTTCAAGGACGGTAGCGAAATCCCGGCAGACCTGGTCGTGATGGCCGCTGGTATCCGCCCCAATACGGCGTTAGCGGAGAGTGCCGGCATCCACTGCAGCCGTGGCATCGTCGTCAGCGACACGCTGCAGACGGTCACCGACCCGCGCATCTACTCGGTTGGCGAATGCGCCGCGCATCGCGGCATCGCTTACGGCCTGGTGGCGCCGCTGTTCGAGCAGGGCAAGGTGTGCGCCACGCATCTGGCGCAGTTCGGTATCGGCCGCTACACCGGCAGTTCGGTGTCCACGAAGTTGAAAGTTACGGGCATCGACCTGTTCTCGGCCGGCGACTTCACCGGCGGCGATGGCTTCGAAGAAATCGTGATGAGCGACCCCTTCGCCGGGGTCTACAAAAAGCTCGTGATCAAGAATGACCAGCTGGTTGGCGCTTGCCTGTATGGCGACACGGTCGATGGATCCTGGTACTTCAAGCTGCTGCGCGAGGGTCGCAAGGTCGCCGATATCCGCGACAAGCTGATGTTTGGCGAATCGAATATCGGCGATGTGGGTCATCAAGGCCACAACAAGGCGGCCGCCATGGCGGACAGCGATGAAGTCTGCGGTTGCAACGGGGTCAGCAAAGGCACGATTTGCAAGGCGATCAAGGACAAGGGCCTGTTCACTTTGGATGAGGTGCGCAAGCACACCAAGGCGAGTGCGTCCTGCGGCAGTTGCACCGGGTTGGTCGAGCAGTTGCTGATGTTCACCGCCGGCGGCGACTATTCGGCCACACCGAAGAAGAAGGCGGTTTGCGCCTGTACAGATCTCAGCCATCAGGATGTACGTGACGCCATCAACGAGCAGCATCTGATCAGCATGGAGGCCAGCTACAAGGCCTTGGCCTGGAAGACCCCAAACGGCTGCCCGACCTGCCGCCCGGCCCTGAATTACTACCTAATCTCCAGCTGGCCCAAGGAGGCGCAGGACGATCCGCAAAGCCGCGCCATCAATGAGCGAGCGCACGCCAATATCCAGAAGGACGGCACGTACTCGGTGATCCCGCGCAGGTGGGGCGGCGAGACCAATAGCTCCGAGCTGCGCCGCATTGCCGACGCGGTGGATAAGTACAAGATCCCCACCGTCAAGGTCACCGGCGGCCAGCGCATCGACTTGCTGGGCGTGAAGAAGGAAGACTTGGTCGGCGTCTGGAAGGACATCGGCATGCCCTCGGGTCACGCCTACGCCAAGGCGCTTCGCACGGTCAAAACCTGCGTCGGCTCCGAGTGGTGCCGCATGGGCACGCAGGACAGCACGCAAATGGGCAAGGACCTGGAGCGGGCATTCGTGGGTATGTATGCGCCGCACAAGGTCAAGTTCGCGGTCTCGGGCTGCCCACGCAACTGCGCCGAAGCGGGCATCAAGGACGTTGGCATCATTGGCGTGGACAGCGGCTGGGAGATGTATGTGGCGGGCAATGGCGGCATCAAGACCGAGGTCGCGGTCTTCCTCACCAAGCTCAAGACGGCCGAAGAAGTGCTGGAGTACACCGGCGCCTTCATGCAGCTCTACCGCACCGAGGGTTGGTATTTGGAGCGCACCGTGCACTATGTCTCTCGCGTCGGCATCGACTACGTGAAGCAGAAGATTCTTGAAGACGCTGAGGGTCGCCGCGCACTGTGGGCGCAACTGCAGTTCGCGCTGGCCGGCGAGCCCGACCCCTGGTTCGAGTTCGACAAGGCCAAGGTCGATTTGCGTCAGTTTGAAGCGCTGTGAAAAGGGGAGACAAGAACATGGACGAATGGAAAACCATCTGCGCGGTCAGCGATATCCCGGTCTTGGGTTCGCGCCGCGTGAAGCGCGCTGCAGGCCCGGAGGTGGCCCTGTTCCGAACCAGCGATGACGCGGTGTTCGCGCTGCTGGACCGCTGCCCTCACAAGGGCGGCCCGCTCAGCCAAGGCATCGTGTTCGGCCGGGCCGTTGCCTGCCCGCTGCACAACTGGACGATTGCACTCGACAGCGGCCAGGCGCAAGCACCCGATGAGGGCTGCACGGCCAAGTTCAGCGTCAGGGTGGAGGAGGGTCAGGTGATGCTGAATCAGCGAGAGCTTGATACGGTGGGCTTGGAGTTTGAACCCATCAAAGCCGGGCCCTGCACGCGCAGCTGCTGAAACCACATGGATACGCGTTCGACCTGCCCGTACTGCGGCGTTGGCTGTGGGGTGATCATCGAGAGCCAGGCCGGCGCCATCACCGGCGTACGTGGCGACCCGGATCACCCGGCCAATTTCGGCCGCCTGTGCAGCAAGGGCTCCACCCTGCATCTGACCGCTGCGCCGGTGGTGCTGCAAACCCGGCGCTTGCTGCAGCCGGCGCTGCGAGCCGAGCGGACCGCGCCTTTGGTGGCGCGCAGCTGGGACGCGGTCAACAAGCATGTGGCCGACAAACTGGCTGCCGTCATTGAAGAGCACGGACCCGACTCGGTCGGCTTCTACATCTCCGGCCAGTTACTGACCGAGGACTACCACGCCTTCAACAAGCTCGCGCGCGCGCTGGTCGGAACCAACAATATCGACAGCAACTCGCGCTTGTGCATGAGCTCGGCCGTGGTGGGTTACAAGCAGACGCTGGGCGCTGATGCGCCGCCGGCCTGCTACGAGGATTTGGACCACGCCGACTGCGTCTTCATCAGCGGCGCCAACCCGGCCTGGGCGCATCCGATCCTGTTCCGCCGACTCGAAGCGGCCAAGGCCTTGCGGCCTGCGATGAAGATCATCGTAGTCGACCCGCGCCGCACCGAGAGCGCCGAGTTCGCCGACCTGCATCTGCAGATTCTGCCCGGCACCGATGTGGCGCTGTGCCTGGGTTTGCTGCATGCCTGCATTTGGGACGGTCTGCTGGACCAGCTCTTTATCGATGCTCACACCGCAGGCTTTGCCGAGCTCAAGGCACTGGCGCGCGACATGACGCCGACCCAAGCCGCGCGCATCTGCGGCATCAAAGAAGTGGACTTGCTGCAAGCCGCGCGCTGGTTTGCTCAGTCACCCGCCACGCTGTCTCTGTATTGCCAAGGGCTGAACCAAAGCAGCAGCGGCACCGCCAAGAACACCGCATTGATCAATCTGCACCTGGCCACCGGCCAGATCGGCCGGCCCGGCGCCGGGCCTTTTTCGCTCACTGGCCAGCCCAATGCCAGGGGCGGGCGCGAGGTGGGCGGCATGGCAACGCTCTTGCCCGGCCACCGCGACCCCAAAGACGCCGCGCATCGCGCCGAGATCGCCGCCCTGTGGGGTGTGGACGCCTTGCCGAGCACGCCGGGCAAGACAGCGGTCGAGCTGTTCGAGGCCACCGCACGCGGCGAGGTGAAGGTCTTGTGGATAGCCTGCACCAACCCGGCGCAGTCGCTGCCCGACCAGGCGCTGGTGCGGCGCGCGCTGGAGCGCTGCGAGTTGGTGATCTTGCAGGAATGCTTTGTTGGCACGGCAACGGCCGCCTATGCCGACGTGATCCTGCCCGCCGCCACCTGGGGCGAGAAGGACGGCAGCGTCACTAACAGCGAGCGCCGCATCAGCCGCGTGCGTGCCGCGATTGCTCCGCCTGGGGAAGCGCGGCCAGACTGGCAGATCGTGCGCGATGTGGCGCGCTTGTTGGAGCCTGTTTTGCGGCCCGGCCGCCCCAGTCTGTTTGATTTCGAAAGCAGCGAGGCGCTGTGGCTGGAGCACCGCGAGGCCACCCGTGGCCGCGACCTCGATATCAGCGGCCTCACATATGCCCTGCTGGACCGCGACGGTCCGCAGCAATGGCCGTTTCCAGAAGGTGCTGCCAAAGGCCTCGCTCGGCTGTACGAAGATGGCCGCTTCGCCACGCCCGATGGCCGCGCCCGTTTTGTGAGCAAGCCCTATCAAGCCTGTGCCGAGCAGGTCAACGCGCGTTTTCCTTTTGGCCTGACCACCAGTCGCCTGCGCGATCAATGGCATGGCATGAGCCGCAGCGGCGTGGTCAGCCGCTTGTTCGGCCATGAGGCAGCGCCGGTCTTGCGCATGAACCCGCAAGACCTGCCGCGTCGCGGCCTCAAGGATGGTGACCTGGTGCGGGTACGGTCGCGTCGCGGCGAAATGGTCGTGGCTTTGCGGGCGGACCCCGACATTGCTGCGGCGCAGGCCGATCTGGCCATGCATTGGGGCGAAGAGTTCATCTCCGGCCGCGGCACCGGGGGCCAGCCCTTGCTGGGCGTCAACGCCCTGACTCAGCCGGCCTTTTGCCCCGACTCCATGCAGCCCGAATTGAAATTTGCGGCGGTGGATATCCAGCGCTTGGATCTACCTTGGCGCCTGAGCGCGGCGGCTTGGGTGGCGCCGGCCGAGGCGGCTATTTTGGGCTTGGCCTTGCGCGACTTGATGTCCGAATTCGACCATGCCTGTTGCGTGCCGGTCCCGGCTCAAGCGGGGAAAGAGGGTTGGTCGTTCGAGGCCGCACATGCGACCGTGCCGGCGCCGGAGCTGGTCGCAAGGATTGCTGCGCTGCTGAAGCTGCAGGGCGTCAAGCTGCTGCGTTATGCCGACGCACAGCGCGGCCGCACGCGTTTGCTCTTGCTCGACGGCGTTGGCCCCGAGGCTCGCTTGCAAGCGCTGCTGCGGGTGGGCGAGGCCGGCGAGGGAGCATGGATACAACAACTCTGGCGCGATGCCGCTCTGGTGGCACCGCATGGTCGCCGGCTGTTGGCGCCCGAGGCCGCTGCGCCGCAAAATCTGGCTCCGCGCAGCCCGCAGGTGTGTAACTGCTTTGATGTTTCAGAAGCTCGCATTCGGACTCAACTCGGTGCCTGTGCCGGCTCGCCGGCAGAGCGTCTGCAGGGCTTGCAAGCCGCATTGCGCTGCGGCACCCAATGCGGCTCTTGCTTGCCGGCATTGCGGAGATTGGTCGACAGCACGGTGTTTCATCAAGCCCAAACAGAAGAGGTGAATCCATGAAAAGCGACGAGTGCCATCCCGTCAGTCTGGTCGGCGCCGGCCCCGGTGACCCAGAGCTCTTGACGCTCAAAGCGCTCAAGCGCATTCAGGCCGCCGATGTGATCCTCAGCGACGATCTGGTCGACCCGCGCGTGCTGGCTTTGGCCCATCCTGCGGCCCGCATCTTGTATGTCGGCAAGCGCGGCGGCTGCGCGTCCACCGAGCAGCGCTTCATCCATGATTTGATGATTCGGGAAGCCCGCAGCGGTGCCCGTGTCGTGCGCCTAAAGGGCGGCGACCCCTTTATGTTCGGCCGTGGCGCCGAAGAAGTTGACGCGCTGTTTGACGCCGGCATCAGGGTCGAGGTGGTCAGCGGCCTGACCTCAGGCATCGCCGCGCCAGCCAGCATCGGCATCCCGGTGACCGACCGCCGCCATGCGCCCGGTGTCGCCTTCGTCACCGGTCACAGCCGCGACGGTGCGCGCGCTGGCGACGGCCCTGACTGGGCGGCGCTCGCGCGCAGCCGGCTGACCCTGGTGATCTATATGGGCCTGAGCCAAGCCGAGCAGATCGTGCAGGCGCTGATCAACGGCGGCCTCAGTGCCGACACGCCGGCAGCGGCGATCTCGGCCGCCCACACGACCCAGCAACGTCAACAGGTCTGCCATCTGGCCGAGCTTCCGGCGATGCTCTTGCGTGAGCAATTGCCCAGTCCCGCGATTCTGGTGGTTGGCCAAGTGGTGCGGCAAGCGCAGGCCTGGGCTGACTTGGTACAGAGCCTGGGCCCCGAGTTGGCTGACAGCCGTTGCCTTCGAATGGCGGCGGTGCGGGCCTAGATCCAAATGTCTACGGGCAGCTAAGTACTTACCCCTGTCAAATCGCCGATCGACAGGCCAAGTGCCGGCGTAGACTGGGTCGGCCACTTCATTGTGTTGTTGAGCTCGTCTACCTGGGGGCGACCATGCAAGCAACTCCGGTTAGCCAGTCGTCTTGGACCTATCTCTCGAATGAACCCGCCGGCCGCCGCGAGCTTGGGGCGGCCTGGGCGACGGTGCTGGTTTCGACGACAGTCTTTGTCGCTGCCGTAGCCTACGCCAGCACGCCGTTGCCTCAAGTTCCCGCCTTTATTCCGATCTATGTCACTGCCCTGGTGATTTGCGATCTGATCACGGCGGTCTTGTTGTTCGGCCAGTACCGGGCCTTGCGCTCTGTGGCCATGCTGGTGCTGGCTGGCGCCTACTTGTTCACGGCATCGGCGACCACCGCTTACGCCCTAGTCTTTCCTGGCCTGTTCGCGCCTGACGGACTGCTGGGTGCGGGGCTACAGACTTCGTCAGCAATGTATATGTTTTGGCACGCCGGATTCCCACTGGCCGTGATGGGCTATGCAGTGAGCAAGGGCAATTGCACGGGCCGGCCGTCGCTACCGTGGCTCAAGCGTGGCAAAGCAAGGCTGGGAATCTTGTTGAGTGTCGCTGTGGTTGTGCTGCTTGTTGCCGGCTTCACCATCTTCGCGACTGCCGG
>CAUPEV010000238.1:0-6852 GCA_963510335.1 uncultured Roseateles sp. | reverse complement strand
GGCGAGTCGGCGTCGGCGCTGGCGCGGCTCTGGGACGCGGCCTTCATGGTCGGGGCCAGAACCCAGATCGTCGTCAATTTCACGCTCGATAGCTTGTCCGTCCAGGGTGCGGGTGGCACAGCTTCGGCCTTGGCCAGTCTGGCCATATGGTCGGGCGACTTCGGCAGCGACCTGGTCAGCGCCGAGGCCCAGGTGATTGATTCACCGGACTACTCGCTCGGTTATGACGGCCCCTGGACCTTGTCCGTCACCTGGCGCAATAGCTCGGCCAATATGGCGGTCGCCCAGGTGGCGCTGCTGACCTCGGCCCAGGTGCTGTCGGCCACGCCGGTGCCCGAGCCCGCTTCTGCCTGGCTTTTGCTGGCCGGGCTGGTGGGCGTGGCGGGCTACCGCAAGCGCCTCCAAACCAGGCCGCTCCTGCTGATGCTGGCCGGCATGATGGCGGGTACGGCCTACGCCGACGCCAAGTGCGCGGCCTCGGTCTTGAGCCCAGCCATCGCCGTCAATGGGGCCGTAGCCAGCGCCAACAATAGCGCCACCGCGCCGGCCGGCAGCGCGCTGCAATTGACGGTGCGGTCGGCCGCCCGCGGGCCCATTCGCTGGAGCGGCTGCGGCCTCAACAGCTCGGCCGCCAGCGTGGCCCTGCTCGCCAAGAGCAGCTGCACGGCGGTGGCCAGCTATCGCAATAGCTGCGGCACGAGCAGCAGCGCCAGTTTCATGATCAGCGTGCCCGGCATGCGTGAGCTCAGCAGCGTGCAACTGTCCCAACTGATGGGCGCAGGCTGGAACCTGGGCAATAGCCTGGAGGCACAAGGCTCCGAATCCGCCTGGGGCAACCCGCCCGCCTCGCAGGCGATGTTCAATGCCGTGCGCGCGGCCGGTTTCAAGACCGTGCGCATTCCGGTCGCCTGGAAGCAATACGCCGATGCTGACGACAACATCAGCGCCGCCTGGCTGGCGCGGGTCAGCCAGGTGGCCGGCTATGCCAGGAAGGCGGGCCTGTACACCTTGATCAATGTCCACTGGGACGGCGGCTGGATGGTGCCCGACTACGCGCATCAAGCGGCGGTCAATGCGCGGCTGGCCAAGTTCTGGACCCAGATCGCGAACAACTTCAAGGATGCAGACGACATGCTTTTGTTCGCCGGCAGCAACGAAGTGATGATGCCGGGCAATTACGATCCGCCGACGGCCGAAAATCTGGCGGTGCAGAACGGCTTCAACCAGACTTTCGTCAATGCGGTGCGTGCCACCGGCGGCAACAATCTGGCCCGCCATCTGGTCGTGCAAAGCTATAACACCGGTGTCGACAATGCTGTCAGCTACACCGTGATGCCCAGTGACAGCGTCGCCCTGCGGATGATGCTGGAGGTGCATTTCTATGACCCCTATTTCTTCACGCTGGCCAGCAATTACTGGGACGGTACGCCGGACAAATATTGGCAATGGGGTGCGGCCGTTGTTGACCCGGCGGCATCGCCCGAGCATTGGGCTGACGAGGGCTATGTGGAAGCGCAGTTCCAGAAGCTGAAAGCCCGCTTTGTCGACCAGGGCGTGGCGGTGATTCTGGGTGAGTTCGGCGCTGTTTCGCGGTTGTCCAAAGACCCGGTCGGCGTTTATCGCAGCTATTGGGACCAGTACATTGCCCGCTCGGCCTGGACGCACGGCGCGGTGCCGGTCTACTGGGATGCCGGCGCGACGGGCGATCACAGCATGGGCTTGTTCAACCGCAAGAGCACTTTGCAGGTCTACCCGAAGACGATCAAAGCGATCGTCAACGCGGCGAAGTGATGATGCCAAACAGTCTTTTCTTGTTGGGGCTGGTGTTGCTGGCGCGCGCCGCTGGGGCTGCCGAAGCGCCACTGCCCATCGAGCGCTTCTTCCAGCAGCCGGCCGTGCTGGAGGCCAAACTGTCGCCTTCGGGCAAGCAGGTCGCGCTGAGCACGGCGCGCGGGTCCAAGCGCGTCAGCCTGGTCATCATCTCGCTCGGGGCAACGCCGACCGCGCGCAGCGTCGCGAACTTTGACGATGCCGATGTCGTCAGCTTTGACTGGGTCGGCGAAGAGCGTCTGGTGTTCAGTCTGGCCGATCTGCAATACGGCAGCCGCGAGGTCTATGAGCGTGCGCCGGGTTTGTACGCGGTGGATGCCGACGGAGCCAGGTTCATTCAGCTGATACGCCGATCCGGCGCGCCCTTGGTGGCCGATGGCATGAAGCGTCACGAGGCGCTGGCAGCCAACCATCATCTGCTGCATGTGCCGACGCAACAAGAGGGCGTCAAGCCGGACGAAGTGATCATCGGCGCGGCGGAATTCCGCGGCCGCGACTATGTGGGTTCAATGCCGATGTGGCTGAACACACGCAGCGGCAGCACGCGCTCCATGCAGCTGACAGGCGCTCCGGGCAGCGCAGTCTGGTGGGCATTTGACAGCCGGGGCGAAGCCCGTGCGGCGCTGACCCGCGCGGACAACAGCACGGCACTGCTATGGCGGGGGGCGGGCGAAACGAGCTGGCGCAAGCTCACCGAATCCAGCCTGCTGGAGCCGGCGTTCGAGCCGGTGGGGGTCAGCGACGACGGCAAGCTCTTCGTGACACATCCGGTCGGCCCCGAGGGCTGGGAGGTGCTGACGCAGTTTGACTTCGCCAGCCGGGCGCCGGCCGCGCAAGCCGTGCTGAGCACACCGGGTTTTGATTTCCGCGGCAGCCTGGTGCAGGGCGAGCCCGGCGCTGCGCCGCTGGGCGTGCGGGTGGACACCGATGCTGAAATGACGCAATGGTTCGATCAGCCCATGCAGCGCCTGCAAGCCCTGGTTGATGAGCGCCTGCCCGGCAGCGTCAACCGGATTGACTGTCGCCGCTGCGGCAAGCCCGACCAGGTGGTGCTGGTGAGGTCGTTCTCCGACACCGACCCCGGACGTCTCCTGCTCTACGAAGCGGCGAGCAAGCGCTGGCAAACGCTGGCCAGCATCATGGACGGCATCACTCCGCGTCAGATGGCGACGGTGGACTTCCAGCGTATCAAGGCGCGTGATGGGCATGACTTGCCGGTCTGGTTGACGCTGCCTAACGCCCAAACAACGGGTGTGCCTGGCGGCCAGCCGGCGCCGGCGGTGGTGCTGGTGCACGGCGGGCCCTGGGTGCGCATCGGCCATTGGCAATGGCAGGCAATGGAACAGTTTCTGGCCTCGCGCGGCTATCTGGTCATCAGCCCGGAGTTTCGCGGCAGCAGCGGCTATGGCAAATCGCATTTCCGCGCCGGCTGGCAGCAATGGGGTCAAAGCATGCAGGACGATGTGGCCGATGCCTTGCTCTGGGCGCAGGCCAAGGGCCTGGCCAGCCAGCAGGCCTGTATTGCCGGCGCCAGCTACGGCGGCTACTCGGCCTTGATGGGCCTGGTGCGCCATCCTGACTTGTATCGCTGCGGTATTGCTTGGGCGGCGGTCACCGACCCCTTTCTGTTTTTAACTGGCGAGGCTTGGGTCAGTGACGATATCTCCCGCTCGGCGCGCCTGCATGGGCTGCGCACCTTGGTCGGTGATCCCGAAAAAGATGCCGCCATGCTGACCGCCGTTTCGCCCTTGGCGCAGGCCGCGCGTATCCGCGCACCGCTGCTGCTGGCCTTCGGTGAAAAAGACAAACGCGTGCCCTTGGCCCATGGCTTGCGCATCCGCGACGCGCTGAAGGCTGCCGGCCATCCGCCCGAGTGGGTCAGCTACCCGGATGAAGCCCATGGCTGGCGCGAGCTGTCAGCGCAGATCGACTTCGCCCGCCGGGTCGAAGCCTTCTTGGCCAAGCACATCGGCAGCGCCAAGCCTTAGCTCAAGGCCAGGCCAGGTGCACCACCCGGTAGCCCTGGCGTTGCAGCGCCTGCAGCAGCATGGGCAGTGCCGCGGCCAGCTGCGGCTGGGCATCGTGCATCAGGATGATGCCGCCGCCGGTCGGCCGCAGGCGCTCCAGCAGGCGAGCGCTCAGCAGCTGTGGTGATTGCTCGGGCAGCCAGTCGTCGATGCCGATGTCGACCGACATCACGGTGATGCCTTGCGCCTTCAGCGCGGACTTCAGCGTGGCGGTTTCCTGCAAAAACGGGAAGCGGTAGGCGGCCGGCTCGGTGCCGAAGACCTGCTGATGGATCGCCTGCGCCGCCTTCAAGTCGGCCAATTGCTCGGCCTCGGGCAGGTCGGCAAAGTGCGAATGCTTGTAGCCGTGCATGGCGACCGTATGGCCAAGTGCTGCCACCTGCGCACCCAGCTCGGGCGCGCGCGCCAAAGCCTCGCCGGTCATGAAAAAGCTGGCTCGCACGCATTGCTGCGCCAGCGCCTGCAAGACCGGCTCGGTAACACCTGGCTGCGGGCCATCGTCAAAGGTCAGCACCACCTCGCCTGGCGCCAGCGGCAGCGGCCCATATTGGACGCGGCCATAGGCTGCGCCCTTGCGTTCCAGCGTTAGCGTGCGCGCGGTGCCGAGCTTGTCGGCGCCGCAATCTGTCACTGCGGCCGCCGCTGCTGTGCCCATCAAAGCGCTGGCGAAGGCTGCCGCAAGGGCAGGGCCCAGTTTCATGCCGCCAGCTCGGCGCGGCGGGGCAGGTCGGCGCCGCGCCGCGAGCAGGTGATGGCGGCGGCATTTGCGGCGAAGCTCAGCGCCGCGGTCAGCGTCTGCTCGGACAAGGTCGCCAAGCCAGCAGGGCTCAAGACGCCGCGCTCGGCCAAGGCAGTCAACAGCGCGGCCTGGAAAGTGTCACCGGCGCCGACGGTGTCGACCACCTCGACCGACACCGACGGCATGCTGATATGGGCGTTGCGCGTCCAGGCCCAGGCACCGTCGCCGCCGCGGGTGATCACCACCAGCGCGACGCCGGCCGCCAGCCATTGCTGCGCCAGCGTCGCCGCTGCGACGCCGGGGTAGAGCAGGCCCAAATCTTCATCGCTGACCTTGATCAGATGGGTGCGCGGCTGCATCCACTGCTGCGTGCAGCGCCAGCGCTCCAAGTCAGGCTCGACATTGAGGCGAATAGTGGGGTCGTAGGCGATCACGCTGCGCCGGTATTCGCGCTCGATCAAGGCCCGCTGGGTGGTGGCAACCGGCTCTACCACCATCGCATAGGAGCCGAAATGAAAGGCCTGGGCGGCGGGCACGGCGGCCAGCGCTTCCAGCGGCAGCAGGCGGTCGGCCGCGCCGTCGGCATAAAAGCTATAGCTCGGCACACCCTGCGCATCGAGGCCGACCAGGCTCAGCGTGGTCGGCGCGGCCAGGCGCAAGGTGCAGCCGGTGTCGACCGCCTCGTCCTGCAGCGCCTGCAGCAGGCGGTCACCGAGAAAGCCGGTCGACAATGCGCCGAAAAATGCCACCGGCTGCGCCAGCCGCGACAGGCCGATCGCCACATTCAGTGGCGAGCCGCCGATACGCGCATCCATCAACACGCCGGTGGAGGTGCTCTCTCCTGCAAACACATCCATCAAGGCTTCGCCACTGACCACAATCATTTTGCTTTTTTCTCCTTGCGATACCTGCCGCCAGCAGCCCGCGGAAGGCATGATTTTCAGCCTTGGCCGGCTAGATTGTCGGGTACTTAGTCAGGCGGCTTTTGTGGCCTGATTTGCGAGTTGCCTATGGTACTTTGACTCGGGCCAGGCTGGCGTCATTAACTGGTATTTTGAGCGGATCATCAAGCACCAATCGTCGAGGCCGCTCCTACGCATTTTTAGGCCACGATTTGAGGCAAAGCCATTGCATGCGACCTGCGTGAGTCGAGCCTGTTGACTCACTCTTGCTAATTTGAGTTTTGTGAATCCGAACCCTTGCGATAGGTTCGCCAGATCATCCAGTAGTTGGTCGCAGCGATGGTCGCCTCCAGCAAGCTACCGCCGATAGAGCCCACGATCAAATTGTTGGCGAGCCACAGCATCGTGCCACCAGCATCAGCCAGCGCATCCGAGCGTTGCCAGTTCGGGCAGTGGAGTGACAGGCATCAGTCGCACATCAGAGTGTGGACGATTCCCTTGAACGGCGCGAGGCACTCATGAAGAGCAGTTCAAAAGTCGCTGCTGCCGGCAAGCTAGTGAGTCGACGTAGGTTCGCCGCCGGCCTGGGTTCGGTCGTTACAATCACCGCGGCCAGCACCCGACCGACCGCCATGTCATCCAATCCGCCAGCACGAGCCATGAAAATCCGTTTTTATCTCGATGGTACGGTGCACACCGCTAGGCTGAAAGACTGCGCTGCTTCGCGGTACTTTGTTGCCTTGCTGCCGCTGACCTTGACCTTGACCTTGACCTTGAAAGACTACGCATCAGCCGAGAAGGTCGGCGGTTTGCCGAAACGCTTGTCGACCCAAGGCGCGCCGGCCAGCATCAAGCCCGTAACGGGTGACATCGCCTACTTCACGCCATGCGGAAACCCGGCTCTCTTCTATCGAGACGGCGAGCAGTTGACTGGGCTCGTCAAGCTCGGGAATTTTCACTCTGAAATCGACGCCCTCAGTCGACCGAGTCCGATGCAAGCGCTGATCAAGTTCGTCCAGTAGCACGCAGGCGGGTTGGCGGTACCAGTCCTGTTACCCTGGAATTCAAGCAGGGTCTGCATGCTCGTGTAGATCAGCATCCGCTGTCGGGCGCAAGACTTGCAGCCGTATATGCGCTGGTCGATGCCCAGTCTCGGCTGCCTCTAGAGATAAGGGGCAGCTTTACGACGCTCAATTTGGCGAGGTGGATGTCGGGAACAGGTCGATTGTGTGACTTCGCCGACTCTGGGCGAATACCCGGTATGGGCACTGAGTTGGCAGGTCGTCAGGGCCGTCGCAATGTCTCGGCCTGCGCCAGGCCGGCAGTTCAAACATGCGCCGCAAAGCTGACGTTC
>CAUPEV010000237.1:0-6899 GCA_963510335.1 uncultured Roseateles sp. | reverse complement strand
TTCAGCGCCGTCATCCGCAACAGGGGATCTCGCGCCGATTTGGTGCCAAGTGACAAGGCCTGGAGTTGCAGATCAAGCAACTTCAGGCTTGCCCTTTGGGCGGGCTTGGCCTCCAAAGGATGGGCCAGCAAGAAGCTGCCTTGGCTTGCCACCAAGCCGGCCAAGCGCAGCGGCGCCTGAGCCTGCAAATAGGGCGCCAGCCATTGCAACTCAAAACCTTGCAAACGCCAATCGAAGTTCAAGTTTTCGGCACTCAGACTGCCCGAGCCCTCAAGGCGCGCGGGCTCATTCTTGCCAGCAATTGCCGTAGGTCGCGCGCGCAAGCCCAGCTTGATTGGCGCCGTGGATTTCATGGGCCAGGTCAAGCTGCTAACGCTGAATTCAACAGCCTCAAGCTTCGCATTCGCCTTTGGCTGGGTCGACAAATCTTGCCAATCGAATTCGCCATCACTGAGCTCGAAGCGCTCTAGCGTCAATGCCAAGTTGGCAGCCTTGGCCTCAGGCTTTTTTGCACCAATCCCGGCGCTGACCGGCTCATTTCTCAAAGGGACTGGTTTGGCTGCCTGGTCTATGCCTGCCAACAGCAAGTTGCCTCGGCGGTCTCTTGAAGCCGAAAACCTCGGGGATTGCAAGCTGACGACGCCCAATTTGGCGGCTTGCCGCAATGGCTGTACGTCAAGCAATTGCACACTCAAAGCCTCCCAAGATAAAGCAGGCTCTTTTGCCGGCGTCTGCAGGGCGAATTTACTTAACTTGATTTGCCCCGAAAGACCGATTTCAGGCGCCTTTCCGCTTGCTTGCTGAAACTTCAAATTCAAGGCTGCATCAAGCTGCCCCTGCTTCAAGCGCAGCGGCAATGTGGCCGGCACATAGGGCGTAAACGCTGCGAGATCCAAGGCATCCAGCTTGAAATCAAGTGTGGCGGCGCGCCGATCCGCGAACGGCAAAGCGCGCCCTTTTGCGCCGAATGCGACGCCGTTCATTCGACCGGCCAGTTGCGGCTGAACATGAATTTCGACATCGGTCGCCAGAGTCGACAAAAACGGCAAATCCAGCGTCAGTTCGCTCAACTGGTGACGCCGCTCGACAGGCCTATCGTCCAAAATCAGCGTGCCTTGGCTCAGCGAAATATTGTATAGAGCCAGCGCAAAAGGCTTGGCGTCGGGACTAGGCTCGGCTTTGGGCTTGAGAAAACGCGCCAGCAAGTCATCGATGTCGTAATGCCCCTCGGCCAATCTGGCGATACGCAAGGTCGGCCGCTCAACACTGATGGACTCCAGCACAGGTGTGCGGAGCCACAAGGAACTGACAGACATATTGAGCCTGAGTTTTTCCAACTCGAACAGGTCTTCGCTCTGTTGCGACTGACCGGCGACCGTCACGCCTTCCAGCGTCAAGGCCAAAGCCCAGGGGTGCACGCTGACCGCTCGCACGCTAACGCTGCGCCCAAGTGCACTGCTTGCCAATTCGGCGCCCGAGGTCTGAATCCAGCGCGGCAACAAAAGCCAAAGGGCAAGGAAGGCCAGAACAACAATGCCCAGCAAGATTGAAAGCGCGTGCTGCCAGGGTTTCCAAGAGCGCGAAGCCAGCGGGGATTTAGAATTCTTCGAAGCAGTCATAAAAAACGCTACCAATCTCCAACACTGCGCAATTATTGAACGTATTCAATGCTTGGCGCCGCATAGAAGAGCTTTTGTACTCCCCTTCGCCTGGCGACTTCGCACTTGCTACTGGACCGACTTTGAATCCTGTCCCGATCCTGTATGAGCTCAAGCCCTTCGCGCTGACGTTGCTGCTCCCCCCGGTCCCTTTTCTGTTGCTGATTCTGCTCGGCGCCTGGCTGCTTGGGCGCACAAGCAAACGCCGCCTCTCGGGGGCATTGGCAATCATCATTGGCGTCGCTGGAGTTTGGCTAAGCAGCACTTCGGCCATCGGGCAACTGTTGACACAGCATTGGCTGCTCGCCCCTCCCGCACTCACGGCGCAAGAGGTCACCAACTTGAAGCAGCGCAGCGCAGCGCAAGCCGATGTTGCCGTGCTGGTATTGGGCGGAGGAGCTAGGCAATTTGTGCCCGAGTACGGCGGATCCAGCCTGGATGAGATCAGTCTGACGCGCTTGCGCTACGGTGTCTGGCTAGCAAAACAAATCAATGCGCCGCTGGGCTTTTCGGGCGGCATAGGCTGGACAGCAAAGCGTTTGAAAGTCAGCGAAGCAGCGATTGCCGAACGGACCGCCAGAGAAGAGTACGCCACGCCCTTGCGATGGGCCGAAGGGAGCTCTCGCGACACCCGAGAGAATGCGGCGCTGAGCGTTCAACTGCTGCAAGCCGATGGCATCAGAAAGATCGTTTTGGTGACACACGAGCAACATATGCCGCGCTCGCTCAAGGCCTTCAGGGCTGCGGCTCAAGGCAATATGGAGATCATCGCGGGGCCGGTTGGCTTGCAACGTGACGGGATCTCTGAACTGTTTGATTGGGCGCCATCCCAAGAAGGCTATATGCGCGTGCGTTACGCCATCTATGAATGGATAGGCCTCGTCACTGGCCATTGAGCAAGTGCTCGATCGAACACTTGCTCAGTCGAGAAGGGGCAACTGCGCGCTTGCCCCAGCGTCGCCACTTCAGCCCCTGACCGCCTCGGCCAGACGTTCCGCGCAACGCTGTGCGATCGCGCCGTCGCTGGCTTCAACCATCAGGCGCAGCAAAGGCTCGGTGCCCGAGGCTCGGATCAGCACCCGCCCGCGATCAGCCAACTCAGCCGTCACTTCGGCTTGCACGCGCGCCAATTGAGCGTTGCTCTTCCAGTCTTGGCCAGGCTGCAAGCGAACATTGATCAAGACTTGAGGAAACAATGTGACCGGCGCCAACAACTCGGACATGCTCTTGCCCGTGCGAATGACCGCCTGAAGAACCAACAAGGCACTGACAATACCGTCGCCGGTCGTGTGCTTGTCCAAGGCCAAGAGATGACCAGAACCCTCGCCGCCCAACTGCCAGCCTCTTGCGCTGAGCTCCTCCAGCACATAACGGTCACCCACCTTGGCACGCACGAAATCCACGTCCAAGGCCTTGATTGCCAACTCGACCGCCATATTCGTCATCAGCGTGCCAACAGCGCCGGGCACACGCCCACCCTGCGCCAGGCGATCAGCCACCATCAGATAGAGCAACTCATCGCCGTTGTACAAACGCCCTTCGGCATCGACCAATTGCAAGCGATCTGCATCACCGTCGAGCGCCACGCCGTAGTGCGCGCTATGTTCTTTGACGGCCTTGACCAAGGCGGCCGGCGAGGTCGCACCGCAGCCATCATTGATATTGAAGCCGTTCGGCGTGCAGCCAATCGACACCACCTCGGCGCCCAACTCGTGGAACACATCGGGCGCCACGTTGTATGCTGCGCCATTGGCCGAATCGACAACGATCTTCAGCCCCTTGAGGCTCAAGTCTTGCCCAAAGCTGTTCTTGCAGAACTCGATATAGCGACCTCGCGCCTCCGAGATTCGGCGCGCTCGGCCCAAATTTGCCGAGTCGATCCAAGTGGGCGCATCTTCAAGGGCCAGCTCGACGGCCAGCTCCCATGCGTCGGGCAGTTTCTCGCCTTTTGCCGAAAAGAACTTGATGCCATTGTCGGCAAAAGGATTGTGCGATGCGCTGATCACCACACCCAAATCCTGGCGCAGCGCACGGGTCAGATAAGCCACACCTGGCGTCGGCAATGGGCCGGTCAGCAACACGTCAACACCCGCAGAGGCGAAACCAGCCTCAAGCGCGGATTCGATCATGTAGCCAGAAATTCTGGTGTCCTTGCCGATCAAAACGCTGGGGCGCCCCCCGTTCTTGCGCAGCACCTGCCCAACTGCGTGGCCAAGACGCAACATGAAGTCAGGCGTGATCGGGCCTTGCCCAACCGTGCCACGAATACCGTCGG
The DNA here is from genome assembly GCA_963510335.1 of uncultured Roseateles sp. Classification (GTDB taxonomy): domain Bacteria; phylum Pseudomonadota; class Gammaproteobacteria; order Burkholderiales; family Burkholderiaceae_C; genus Paucibacter_A. The sequence continues at coordinate 2,966 of CAUPEV010000237.1, read as the reverse complement.
TTCCGAAATACTTACGCGTCATTGTCAATAGCCCCTGTAAAAAGATTAGAACAATTGTCCATCAGTTAGATGACGCGCCGAACCCCCAGCCGACGCCGCCCTCCAAACTTTGATTGCATCCACCGTTGCTGCGACATCGTGCACACGCAGAATCCGCGCGCCATGGGCAACTGCCGCCAAACCAGCCGCCAGACTGCCCGCCAAGCGCTGCTCGACGAGGCGACCAGTGACATCGCCAAGTGCCCGCTTGCGTGACCAACCCACCAATAGCGGATAGCCCAGCTCAAGCAGCTCCGCTTGACGGGCCAGCAACTCAAAATTTTGCTCTGTCGTCTTGGCGAAACCATAGCCTGGATCAAGGACTATTCGTTGCTGCGCGATATGGGCGGACCTCAGTGCCAGCGCTCGCGCCGCAAGAAACCCCGACACCTCGCCACGCAAATCGTCATAGGTACTGAGCGACTGCATCGTGCCGGGCGTGCCGCGCATATGCATCAAGCACACGCCGCAGCGCTGATGAGCAGCCAACAGGGCCAAGGCAGCAGGATCTTGTAAAGCATGAATATCGTTGATGACATCAACGCCAAGATCCAGTGCCCGCGCCATGATGCCGGGTTTGCAGGTATCAACCGATACCGGCACGCCCAAACTTGTTGCTGCTGCCAGCACAGGTTCGACACGCGCCCATTCTTCCTCAAGCGACAAGCGCACGGCACCAGGCCGACTGGACTCGCCGCCTATATCCAAAATGTCTGCACCCTCCCGAACCAAGCGTTCGCAATGCTCTATCGCTCGCTGGGGCGATGCAAACTGCCCGCCATCGGAGAAAGAGTCAGGCGTGACGTTGACGATTGCCATCACCTGGGGGCGACCCAGATCAATCTGAAAACGAGTGGTCTGCCAATGCATAAAGGTAGAGTCCTTTAATCGGACACAAAGTTTGGGTCCGCTTTTGACAAAGAAAACGGGATCCGCCTTCACAGACGGATCCCGAATTTATTCTGCTTGCAAGCTCAGCAAAGCCAGCAAAAAAACCCAGTCGACTTACACCGCCGCGGCGGGTGTGTCGGTGCTGACTGGCGGCACAGCGCTATCCGAAACACCACCACTCGGCGGCGTCCAGTCCTTGGGCAGGCGAGCAGGCTTGCCGGTCATGATGTCTTCAATTTGGTCGGCATCGATGGTTTCGAACTCCAACAAGGCCTTGGCCATCGCATGCATCTTGTCCTGGTTCTCTTCGATCAGACGGCGCGCAATACCGTATTGCTCGTCAATGATGCGGCGGATCACCAGATCAACCTTGCGCATGGTCTCCTCGGACATATTGGTGGTCTTGGTGACCGAACGACCCAGGAAGACTTCGCCCTCATTGTCCGAATAGACCATAGGGCCGAGTTCATCGGTCATGCCGTAGCGGGTCACCATGTCACGCGCAATCGCTGTTGCACGCTCGAAATCATTCGATGCGCCGGTCGTCATCTGGTTCATGAACACTTCTTCGGCGATACGACCGCCGAACAGCACCGAGATGGTTGAGAGCATGCGCTCCTTGTCCAGGCTATAGCGATCGCCTTCGGGCAGCTGCATGGTCACGCCCAAGGCGCGGCCACGAGGAATCACCGTCACCTTGTGAACCGGGTCGGTCTTGGGCATCAGCCTGGCCACCAGAGCATGACCGGCCTCGTGATAAGCGGTATTGCGGCGCTCCTCTTCCGGCATGATCATGGACTTGCGCTCTGGGCCCATCATGATCTTGTCTTTGGCCTTTTCGAAGTCGACCATTTCGACCACTCGGCCACTGCGTCGAGCCGCAAACAAGGCCGCTTCATTGACCAAATTGGCCAAATCTGCCCCTGAAAAACCAGGTGTGCCGCGCGCCAAAAGATCGGCACGGATGTTTTGGCCCACTGGCACCTTGCGCATGTGCACATTCAGAATCTGCTCACGGCCACGCACATCGGGCAGCGTCACATAGACCTGACGATCAAAACGACCGGGACGCAACAAGGCCGGGTCAAGAATGTCCGGGCGGTTGGTGGCAGCCATCACGATCACGCCGACATTGGTCTCAAAGCCGTCCATCTCGACCAGCATCTGATTCAAGGTCTGCTCACGCTCGTCATTGCCGCCGCCGACGCCGGCGCCGCGGTGGCGACCCACAGCGTCGATTTCATCGATGAAGATGATGCAAGGCGAGCTCTTCTTGGCCTGCTCGAACATATCGCGTACACGCGCCGCGCCGACACCGACGAACATCTCAACGAAGTCTGAACCCGAGATCGCAAAGAAAGGCACCTTGGCTTCGCCGGCAATCGCCTTGGCCAGCAAGGTCTTACCAGTGCCTGGAGGGCCGACCAAGAGCACACCGCGCGGAATGCGACCGCCCAACTTTTGAAACTTGGAGGGATCCTTCAAGAAGTCGACCAGCTCTTTGACTTCTTCCTTGGCCTCGTCACAGCCGGCGACATCAGCAAAGGTCGTCGTGTTCTGCGCTTCATCGAGCAAGCGAGCCTTGGACTTGCCAAAGCTGAACGCACCGCCCTTGCCGCCGCCTTGCATTTGGCGCATGAAGTACACCCAAACGCCGATCAGCAAAAGCATGGGTCCCCAGCTGATCAGCATGCTGATCAAAAAGGACGGCTCTTCGCGCGGCTTGACATCGAACTTGACGCCGTTATTGCGCAGATCACCGATCAAACCACGATCGAGATAGGTCGCCGCCACGCGCAGCTTCTTACCGTCGGTGGTCTCGGCCAGGATATCTGTTCCAGCCCCACCTTCTTGCAAGGTCACTTGCTTGATCCGATGCGCCTGAATTTCATCCAGAAACTCGGAATAGCCTATTTGGCCACCTTGAGCTGCACCACGATCAAATTGCTTGAACACGGTGAACAGCACCAATGCGATCACTACCCAAACAGCTACCTTCGAGAACCACTGATTGTTCACCGAGACTCCTTAATTCA
>CAUPEV010000236.1:0-6912 GCA_963510335.1 uncultured Roseateles sp. | reverse complement strand
GCCGTCCGCGCCGAAGCACAAGTGTAAAGGGCGCCAGTGGCGCCCTTTGTTTTGCTTCGGAGCTTATTGCCCCTTGGCTGCGGCCACTTGCGCGGCCACTTCGGCAGCGAAGTCGTCGACCTTCTTCTCAATGCCCTCGCCCACCACGTAGAGCGTGAAGCTCTTGACCGTCGTGGCCTTGTCCTTGAGCATGCCGGCAACGGTTTGCTTGCCGTCAGCCGCCTTGACGAACACTTGGTCCAGCAAAGAGACTTCCTTCAGGAACTTCTGCACGGAGCCTTCAACCATCTTGGCGACGATGTCGGCAGGCTTGCCGGACTCGGCAGCCTTCTCGGCAGCAATCTTGCGCTCTTTCTCGACCAGGTCAGCCGAGACATCAGCAGAAGACAAAGCAGCCGGCTTCATTGCAGCCACGTGCATGGCGACGTCCTTGGCGGCAACTTCGTCACCGTCGAACTCGACCATCACGCCGATGCGGGTGCCGTGCAGATAAGAAGCCAGCTTGGCGCCCGATGCGTACAGCTTGATGCGACGCAGCGACATGTTCTCGCCGATCTTGCCGATCAGGCCGCGACGCACGTCTTCGACCGTCGGGCCGAAGCCCTCTTGCGCCAAAGGCAAGGCAGCCAAAGCGGCCACATCACCGACCGCATGCTCGGCAGCCAGGACGGCGCAAGCATTGACGAAGGCCAGGAACGCATCGTTCTTGGTCACGAAGTCGGTTTCGCAGTTCACTTCCAGCAAGGCGCCGGTGTTGCCAACCACGGCAGCAGCGACAACACCTTCGGTGGTCACGCGCGAAGAAGCCTTACCGGCCTTGTTGCCCAGCTTTACACGCAGAATTTCTTCACCACGGACCAGATCGCCTTCGGCTTCGGTCAATGCCTTCTTGCATTCCATCATTGGGGCGTCGGTGCGGGCACGCAGCTCGGCCACCATGCTTGCGGTAATTGCAACCATTTCTAATCTCCGTATTCAAGCGGTTTGCGGGCAAGGCCAACATCGCTGCCCTGTCAAACCAAATTGCTATGCTTTGAAAAAAAGGGGACTGAATCAGCCCCCTCCTTATTGAAGCGCCAAGAACTTAAGCGCCTTCGCTGACTTCCACGAACTCATCGCCTGCAGGAGCAGCGGCTTGCACGACGGTGTTGCCGGCGTTTGCGCGACCTTCAAGCACGGCATCAGCCACGGCGCGAGCGTACAAAGCCACAGCCTTGGCCGAGTCATCATTGCCAGGGATCACGTAGTCGATACCGATTGGCGAGTGGTTGGTGTCAACCACGCCGATGACCGGGATGCCCAGCTTCTTGGCTTCGGCCACAGCAATCTTGTGGAAACCCACGTCGATCACGAAGATGGCGTCAGGCAGACCATTCATATCCTGAATGCCGCCGATATTGCGCTCGAGCTTGGTCAAGTCGCGCTGGAACATCAAGGCTTCTTTCTTGATGGCTGGCTGGGTGCCGGCATCAACTTGCGCTTGCATATCCTTCAGCGCCTTCAAGGAAACCTTGACGGTCTTGAAGTTGGTCATCATGCCGCCCAACCAACGCTGGTCAACATAAGGCATGCCGCAACGCTGGGCTTCCAGAGCGATCACTTCGCGCGCCTGGCGCTTGGTGCCGATCATCATCACGCGGCCGCCCTTGGAGGACAGATTGCGGATGAAGGTCATCGCCTCTTCGAACGCAGGCAGCGTCTTCTCGAGGTTGATGATGTGAATCTTGTTGCGGTGGCCGTAGATGTACGGGGCCATCTTGGGGTGCCAAAAACGAGTTTGGTGACCAAAGTGGACGCCGGCTTCCAGCATTTCGCGCATTGTTACGGACATATTCATTGACTCCGAAGGTTGTGTCTTAAATCCGGCCCGAATTGCTCTGCAGCTTGACCTTCAGTCAGCAAAACAAATGAATGCGATGCGGGGACTGAAGCCGAATACAGCAGCAACACCTCTCAGTGGCCGGTTTGCGATTGACTTACAAATGTTTGCCGGACGACCCCAGGGAAAACCCCTGAAAGCTCGGCAAAACCCAAGGAGTATACACAATCCTTAGTCAGACCCTTGGACGGCGCCCCCTGACACAGGCCGAAAGCGTCATCTTCGTACGCACAATCCCTTGACTCAGAACACCCAGGGACCCGAGCCAGCGAGCGATTGCCTTGCCAATCGGCACTACACTGACGGGACGCGAAAGCCGCCACCATGCCAATATTGGCGGCGCCTGCAGCCGCGCTGAAGCCATTGGGCAAGCGCCTACTTAGCCAGCCTTTCGGCGCTTGCCCACCCCTACTGCCCGGCACCAACTGGTCGATTTCATAGCGCCCGGCAGCCCGGAGCATGAGCAGGCAAAGTGCCCAATTGCCGGGGCAGGCCCAAATTGTTGAACACGCCTTGAGCAGAGACTAAAGAGATGCGCATTGCCATCATCGGCGCCGGCATTGCCGGCGTCACCACCGCCTACGAATGCGCAGCAGACGGACATCAAGTCACCGTATTTGAGCGCCGCGGCAGCGTCGCCGCTGAAGGCAGCTTTGCAAACGCAGGATTCACCGCGCCAGGGCTGAGCTTGCCGTGGAGCCAAGCACATTTTCCGGGCATAGGCACAGGCGCCAAGATGGCGTGGGGCTGGCAACGCTGGCGGGCAAGCCGAAACAAAGGCCAGGCCGATCTGCAAGCGCGACTGTTGAAGCTGGCGCTATTCAGCAATGCTCGGCTTTCTGAATTGCGCCGCAGCTTGCAGATCGACTACGAGCGCGCCGATGGCGTGCTGGTTCTGATGCGCAGCGAGCGCGATTTGAGCGCAGCGCAAAACAGCCTGACCCAGATGGCGCAAATGGGCATCAACGCCCAAACGCTGACGGCCGAGGAGTGCCTGCGCAAAGAGCCAGGCCTGAACCCGGATACGCGCCTGCATGGTGGCGTGCATTTGAGCCAAGGCGAGAGCGGCAACTGTCGGCAGTTCACCCATTTGATGCGCATCGAGGCGCAACGCTTGGGCGTGCAGTTTCGCTTTCACACCACGGTCTGCCATCTGACGCCCGGCACGCCGGCACGACTGACTCATGAGTACACGCCGCCGCTCGATAGCCTGGCGGAGTCGCCTCGACTGAGCGATTCAGGAGACAACAAGGACGCCGGCGACACCCGCCCGGCAGAGATGGGCCGCATCGAAGACAGTTTCGACGCCATCATCATTTGCGCCGGTGTCGGCGCCGCCAGCCTTTTACGAGCCCTCAAGCTCAAGCCAGCGCTGACCCCAATGCACGGCTACTCCATCACCGCCCCCTTGCGACAACTTGAAGCTCACCCCGATCTTGGCCCGCGAGCGGCACTCTTGGACCTGCAAGAACAAGTGTCCATCAGCCGAATTGGTCAACGGGTCCGCTTGGCAGGCTGCATCGAACCGGGCATCGCCGGCGATCGTTTCAAGACCTCGACCCTAGAGCTTTTACACCGGGTCTTGAATGACTGGTTTCCGGGGGCGATGCAAAGCAATCAAGTGCAACGCTGGCAAGGCTCACAATCCTTGGCTGCTGACGGGTTGCCGCTGCTGGGCGGCTGCGGTCGAGACGGCATCTGGTTGAATCTTGCGCAAGGCAGCCCTGCAACTTTGGGCTGGCCTCTGGCCTGCGGTGCCGCCCGCGCGCTGGCCGATCAAGTGGCCGGCCGCAAGCCCAGCGACGAGGCGATCGACACGACAGGACTGGACATAAGTCGCTTCGCCTGACAAGCTAAGAAGGTGCAAAAAAGAATCCTCCCCAATTTCGCGCCTTGGCCTTTGTTCAATGTGACAAGCAGCCGCCAAATTGAAGCTGCAGCCCTGAAGACCTTCATTCCGGACGACCAGGCAAGCAGCCTGATGGAGAGAGCCGGCCTCGCTGCAGCACGCTTAAGCTTGGCGCTAGCCCCGGCAGGTTCCGGGCCCATATGGATTGCCTGCGGCCCCGGCAACAATGGTGGCGACGGCCTTGTGGCCGCCCGATTGCTGCATCAACAGGGCTTGCCGGTACAGGTCAGCCTACTGGCAAGCAAGAGTTCAGCTCCGCCAGCAGACTCAGGGGCTGCTTTGAAGGCAGCCCATCTGGCCGGCGTTCCCATCAGCACCGACATGAAGCCGCCAGCAGGGTTGCGCTTGGGACTGGACGCCCTGCTGGGCCTAGGCCTCAGCCGGCCACCCAACTCCGAGATGGCCGCCGCCATCAAAGCACTGAACAATTTAAGCAGCCTGAGCGTCCCGGTACTGGCGCTCGACCTGCCGAGCGGCCTGAACGCAGACACGGGCTCATTGGCTGGCGAAACCGCCGTGCGCGCGCAGCATTGCCTGGCGCTGCTGACCCTTAAACCAGGACTGTTCACCGCTGAAGGCCGCGCGCATTGCGGCGAGCTATGGCTCGATGATTTAGGCGTCAGCCTCGGTGCACCTGGCGACGCCATGCTTTTGGGCCGCTCGACGCTCGCAAACTGGCGGGCGCTGTCTGCCGATCGCCATACCAAACATAAAGGCAGCCAAGGCGATGTATTGGTGCTGGGTGGCGCAAGCGGCATGCGCGGAGCTGCTCGACTTGCCGCGCGCGCGGCCTTGGCGGCGGGTGCGGGTCGGGTCTACGCCTGTTTGCTGAATTCGCCTGCCGATGAAGTCGACGCACAAAGGCCGGAGTTGATGCACTTTGATCAGAATCGCTTGCGAGACCCGAACAGAATCTCGGACTGGAGCCGCAAGGTATTGGTCACCGGATGCGGCGGCGGTCACGACATCGCCGAGCATTTGGCAACGCTGTTTCAACACGGCCAACATATCGTGCTGGATGCAGACGCCTTGAATGCAGTCGCGGCCGACGCAAGCTTGCGCGCAAGCCTCAAGCAGCGCCGAAACCTCGGCTTCAGCACTATTTTGACCCCCCACCCTTTGGAGGCAGCTCGGCTATTGGCTTGCGACACTGCGGCCGTACAAGGCGACCGTCTCGCGGCCGCGCAAGCATTGGCCGACCAGTTGGGCTGCGTGCTCATCTTGAAAGGATCGGGCAGCATCATTGCCGGCCCAGGTCGTCAAGCCGCGATCAACTCGAGCGGCAATGCCGCGCTTGCCACCGCAGGCAGCGGCGATGTGCTGGCCGGCTGGCTTGGTGGACTATGGGCCCAACACAACGGTGTGGAAGCCTTCGAACTTGCTTGCATAGCCTGCTACTGGCACGGCGCTGCCGCCGAAGGCCAGGACTACGGCCCATTGCGGGCAGCCGACTTGGTGGAGCGCATGTATGCACTCCACCTCCGCAATTGATCGACCCAAGGACGCCTAACGTCTTTTGCGTGCACGCGCCTCAGACGCTCCGCCACCGGAGGGCTTTGCCGAAGCTGCAGCGCGGGCGGTCTGCCTCGCTGCCTTGACGGGATGCGAGGATGCCGCACCGGCTGAGCCGCCGCCACGCGCCTGGCGCCCCTTGCGAGCGCTCTTGGTTCCATTCTTGACCTCACGGTCGGTACGCCGCACTTGCTCCAAGGCTTCGACCGAATTGCCCGCCTGTCGTTCGGCCACGCCAAGCCCCGCCTTGTCACGCATCGCCCGCGCAAGCAGCTTGGTCTCGTCACTGTCTGTCACCAGACGGAAGTCAATCTTGCGCGCATCCAAATCCACCCGGCTGACCTGCACCTGCACGTGCGCGCCGGTGGCATAGCGCAGACCGCTGCGCTCTCCACGCAACTCCTGGCGCACCTCATCAAAGCGGAAGTACTCGCCCCCCAACTCGGTGATGTGAATCAATCCCTCGACGTAGAGCGCATCAAGCTGCACAAACAAGCCAAAACTGGTCACTGCGCTGACGGTGCCGGCGAATTCCTCGCCCAGATGCTCGCGCATATAGCGACACTTGAGCCAGGCCTCAACATCCCGTGAGGCCTCATCGGCGCGGCGCTCGTTGGCGCTGCAATGCGCACCCACGACTTCCCAGCGCTCGATCTCGGTACTGGCCTTGGCAGGATCGATCGGCGCCGCCCGCCCCGGGCGCTTGGCCGCCATTGGCACATCCATCTTGCCGCTATCGAGGTGGTAGCGCTTGTCGGCAAGGATCGCCTTGATCACGCGGTGCACCAGCAAGTCGGGATAGCGCCGAATCGGGCTGGTGAAATGGGTATAGGCCAGATAAGAAAGGCCGAAATGGCCGGCGTTGGCCGAGGTGTAGATCGCCTGCTGCATCGAGCGCAAAAGCATCGCATGAATCTGCGTGGAATCAACCCGGTCTTTGGTAGCCGCGGCAATCGCTTGATACTCGCTAGGCTTGGGGTTGTCGCCAATCGAGAGCCCCAGGCCCAAGGCACGTAAATAGGCCTGCAGGGCAACTCGCTTCTCCGGCGTTGGCCCTTCGTGAACCCGGAACAAGGAGCCATGTTTGGATTGCGCGATGAAATCAGCCGCGCAAACATTGGCCGCCAGCATGGCCTCTTCGATCAGCTTGTGCGCCTCGTTACGGGTGCGTGGAATGATCTTCTCGATACGTCCGTTGTCATCACAGACGATTTGCGTCTCCACCGTATCAAAGTCGATCGCGCCGCGCCGCCCGCGCTCCGCCAGCAGGGCCCGGTAGACCTCGTGCAAGTGCAGCAAATGCGGCACCAGCTCGCGCCGCTTGGCGGCCTCGGGGCCATGCGTATTTGCCAACACCGCCGCCACCTCGGTATAGGTAAACCGCGCATGCGAGCGGATCACCGCCGGATAGAACTGATAGGCATGCACCTCACCGCTCTCGGTGACCAGCATGTCGCAGACCATCGACAAACGGTCTTCGTTCGGATTCAAGGAGCACAGCCCGTTGGAGAGCTTTTCGGGCAACATCGGAATGACACGGCGCGGAAAATAGACCGAAGTCGCACGCTCATAGGCGTCGCCATCCAAAGGATCACCCGGCTTCACATAGTGG
>CAUPEV010000235.1:0-6918 GCA_963510335.1 uncultured Roseateles sp. | reverse complement strand
TTTCTCATCAAGGTTGATTTGCCGTCTGCCGCAGGCAGGGCAAACTTACTTTCTCATCAAGGTTGATTTGCCGTCTGCCGCAGGCAGGGCAAACTTACTTTCTCATCAAGGTTGATTTGCCAAACAGCGACTCAATCAAATCCACCGACACCTTGGCCGTGCGGTTTTGCAAATCCAGCGCCGGGTTCAGCTCGACGATATCGAGCGAGCCCATATAGCCGGTGTTGGCGATCATCTCCATGCACAGATGGGCTTCGCGGTAGGTCGGTCCGCCGGGCACGGTGGTGCCGACGCCGGGCGCAATGGCCGGGTCCAGAAAGTCCACATCGAAGCTGACATGCAGATGCGTGTTGGCGTCCAGCGTTGCCAATGCTAACTCCATGGTGTGACGCATGCCCATCTCGTCGATATAGCGCATATCGAAGACTTCCAGGTCTTGCTCATGGACAAAGCGCTTCTCGCCCGCGTCGACGCTGCGGATGCCGATCTGGCGCACCCACTTGGGGCTGATCGCCGGCACTTGGCCACCAATCTCGATCAACTCTTGTGGGCCGAAGCCGCACAGGCAGGCGACTGGCATGCCGTGCACATTGCCGCTGGGCGTCAGCTTGCTGGTGTTGAAGTCGGCATGGGCGTCCAGCCACAAAATGCGCAGCTTTTTGCCGGTATCGCGGCAATGCCTGGCCACCGCGCTGACCGAACCGATGCCTAAGCAATGGTCGCCGCCCAGCATGATGGGCATGCGGCCGGCCTTCAGTTCGGCGTAAACCGCGTCGTGCGTGACCTGGTTCCAAGCGACCACCTCGCTCAGATGGCGGTAGCCGTCCACCGGCGGCAGCCAGGGGTTGGGCGGGCCGCTGAGGTTGCCGCGGTCGACCACATCGACGCCGTGGCTCTTCAGTGCCTTGGCCAGATCGGCCACGCGCAGGGCTTCGGGGCCCATGCTGGCGCCGCGCTCGCCGGCGCCGATATCGGTGGGCACACCGATCAAGGATACGGATCGCAAGGTGGTCATGTGGGTCTTCCTTTTGTGTTTAGGCGGCGCTGTGCGCGCCCGGGTTCATGTCGTATTCGGATTCCAGCAGCGCCCAGGCTTCTGCGGCGGTCTCGACGAAGTGAAACAGGCGCACATCGGCGGGGCCAATCATGCCGGTCTCAACCAAATAATCAAAGTTGATCAGGCGGGTCCAGAACTCGCGCCCGAACAGCAGGATAGGGCGGCGCCGGCTTTTTCCCGTCTGTATCAAGGTCATGGTTTCGAACAACTCGTCGAGCGTGCCGAAACCGCCAGGGAAGCACACCAGCGCCACCGAGCGCATCAGGAAATGCATCTTTCGCAGCGCGAAATAGTGGAAGCGAAAACACAGCTCAGGCGTGATGTAGCGGTTCGGGTGCTGCTCGAAGGGCAGCACGATGTTCAGGCCAATGCTCTTGCCTCCCGCCTCAAAGGCGCCGCGATTGCCAGCCTCCATGATGCCGGGGCCGCCGCCGGTGACGACATAAATCGGGTTATTGCGCTCGCTGGAGGCGCGCGTGACGAGGGCGGCGAAGCGCCTTGCTTCCTCGTAGTAATGGCTCATTGCCAATTGCATCTCGGCGCGCTTGATCTGCTCGGCGTCGCCGCTGTTGTTGCTGCCTCGTGCCTGGGTCAGCAAGGCTTGCGCTTCTTCTTGCGAGGGGATGCGCGCACTGCCGAACATCACGATGGTCGATTTGATGCCCAGCTCCTGCTGCATCAGCTCGGGCTTGAGCAGCTCCAATTGCATCCGCACCGGCCGCAGCTCTTCTCGCAAGAGGAACTCATTGTCATCAAAGGCCAAACGATAGGCGCTGCCCGGCTGGTCATAGTTGGGCTGCGGCGCCAGGCTTTGGGCTTCTTCCTTGGCGGTCGGGAAATTGCGGGCGATCAGCTGTTTGCGCTTGTTCATGGGGTCGGTGAGGGTCGGGAGGGCAGCTTGGCTTGCCGGGACGCAGCTTACGTGAGGCTGCGAATAATTTTCGTGCGTATTTTTGAATCAGGTGGTTGTTTCATGCGTTAAATTACTTTTCGCGTTGCTGCAGACTACGCAGGTCGGGTCGGCTCGCACGAGTATTTCACTCCACTCCATGCGCCGGCCGTCCAGCATCTGCAAACGCCCAGCCAGGCTTGTGGGCATGGCCAAGAGCAGTTTCAGGCTTTCTGCAGCCTGCATGCTGCCGATCACGCCGACCAAGGGCGCGAACACGCCCATCGTGGCGCAGCGGGCCTCCTCGAATTGGCTGTCGGGCGGGAACACGCAGGCGTAGCAAGGTGCCGCAGGCTGGCGGCTGTCATAGACGCTGATCTGACCATCAAAGCCGATCGCCGCCCCCGCCACCAAAGGTTTGGCATGCTTGACGCAGGCGCGGTTGACGGCTTGGCGAGTGGTGAAGTTGTCGCAGCAGTCCAGGACCACATCGGCATCGGCCACCAGACGGTCTAGCAGCGCCGCATCGGCGCGTTGGCGCAGCGCGCTGACGTGCACTTCCGGGTTGAGCGCGGCGAGGCTCAACGCCGCGGAGTCGACCTTGGGCATGCCCACGCGGTCCATGGTGTGGGCGATCTGGCGTTGCAGATTGGTCAGATCAACGTCGTCGTCATCGACCAGGGTGATGTTGCCGACACCGGCGCTGGCCAAGTAGAGCGCAGCGGGCGAACCCAGGCCACCCGCGCCGATGATCAAGGCATGCGAGTTCAGCAGGCGCTTCTGGCCCTCGATGCCGATTTCGTCCAGAAAAATATGCCTGGAGTAGCGCAGTAATTGCTCGTCATTCATGGCCCCAAGCATAGCGCGGCCACCAAGTAAAACAGCCCGCTTAAAAGGCGGGCTGTTGTGCTCAAGGCTAGCTCGGCTCACTCGTCAATTTTGGCCTCGGCCTTGCGCTCGACGGCGGTCTTGGAGACCAGCACCGGCAAGCCCTTTAAATGGTTCAAGGCCTGGTTGAGCTGGAAGTCCTCGGCGCTGCCGAACTCGGGCAGTGGCTTGGGCGGTTCATTCTTTTTGGCGTATTCGGCCTCAAGCTTTTCGCGCGCTTCTTCGCGGGCTTTCTCGCGTGCTTCGTCCTTGACTTCTTCTTTGCCGTTGTTCAGGTGCTTTTCCAGATCGGCTTCGCGGGTGCGCAGGGCGGCGAAGACATTGCCCTCGGCGGTCTCGTCCAACAAGATGTCGGGCAGGATGCCGGTGGCCTGGATGGAGCGGCCGCTCGGCGTGTAGTAGCGCGCGGTAGTGATTTTCAGCGCGGTTTCGGGGCTGAGCTGGCGCACCGTCTGCACGGAACCCTTGCCGAAGGTCTGTGCGCCCATCACAAGCGCGCGCTTGTGATCTTGCAAGGCGCCGGCAACGATCTCGCTGGCCGAGGCCGAGCCTTCGTTGACCAAGACAATCATCGGCACCTTTTTCAAGGCGGCCGGCAAATTGCGCAGCGGGTCACTGCCGCCCCGGCGCAGGTAGTAGTCGGGGCTGGCCTTGAAGCTGGCTTTGGAGTCGGCGATCTGGCCATTGGTGCTGACAACTTCCAAATCTCTGTCCAAAAAGGCTGCCGAGATCGCAACCGAGGCCTCAAGCAGACCGCCCGGGTCATTGCGCAAGTCCAGCACCAAGCCCTTCAGCTTGGGCTCTTGCTTGTAAAGCTCCTCGAGCTTTTTGGCGAAGTCGTCAACCGTGCTGTCCTGGAACTGGCTCACCCGCAGCCAGGCGTAGCCGGGCTCGATGATCTTGCCGCGCACACTGCGGTTGTGAATTTCTTCCCGCACGATGGTGACGGGGAAGCTGCGGTTCTCACTCTTGCGGTAGATCGTCAGCTGCACCTTGGAGCCCAACTCACCGCGCATGCGCTTGACGGCTTGGTCTATGCCGAGGCCGCGCACCAGCGAATCGTCGATCTTGCTGATCAAGTCGCCGCTTTTCAGGCCAGCGCGGAAAGCGGGCGAACCTTCGATCGGCGAGACGATCTTGACCAAGCCGTCTTCCATGCCGATTTCGATGCCGACGCCGACAAATTTGCCGGTTGTGCCTTCGCGGAATTCCTTGAAGTTCTTTTTGTCGAAAAACTGCGAGTGCGGATCCAGGCCGGCCACCATGCCCGCGATCGCGTCGTTGATGAGTTTCTTTTCGTCAATCGGTTCGACATAGTCGGACTTGATCATCGCGAACACGGCGGCGAGTTGCTGTAGCTCTTCCAGCGGCAGGGGCGACAGGCTGCTGCGCGCATTGGCTTGCAATTGCATGGTCGCGAGCGCGCCGGCCACGACGCCCAAGGCCAGCCAGCCTGCAACTTTGAATTTGGCACTCATGATGTGAGTCCGTCCTATCCGTCTAGCGAAAAATCAAAAATCTACGCGTTTTTGCCTAGCCCTGGGCTGGCACAAATTTCGCTTGACAAGTATATGCGGGCAGCCCTTTCGAGCGCTGGGGATACACCCCCATTTGGCGGCGCAAATCAGGGCTTTGCGGGAATAAACAGACGGAACTTGCGATATCGCAGTGCTTTGTCAGGGCGTGGCGACGGCGGCTGGCTGCCTGGCAAACGTCACCACATGATCAACATCGGCACGTATGCCTATCCATTCGCCGATTTGGTGGTCATGATGTGACGGCACATGAGCCATCAGGCGCTCGCCCGAACCCAATCTCAGCGTGTAGAGAAAGTCGGCGCCGCGAAAAACTTTGCGCTCGATTTGGGCTTTCACCGGAGCCAAGTCATCGTGAATGATGTCATCGGCACGCAAGAGCACATCGCACAGGCCGCCGGGGTAGGCGCTGGCCAGCGCGCAGGCTTCGGTGTCCATCAGTGCGCCAACGGGCGTCAGCACTACCGGGCCTTGCTCACCTTGCACGATGCGACCGGGCGTGAACACGCTGTGGCCGATGAAGTCCGCCACAAAGCGGGTCGCCGGGCGGTGGTAGACGGCGTAGGACGCATCCCATTGCTCCAGGCTGCCGCGGTTCATCACGCCGACCACGTCACCGATGGCGAAAGCCTCGGCCTGGTCATGGGTGACGAACAGCGCTGTGGTGCCGCTGCTTTTCAGAATTGCGCGCAACTCTTGCGACAAATGCTCGCGCAAATCGACATCGAGGCTGGAGAACGGCTCATCCAGCAAGAGCAGGCGCGGTGCCGGCGCCAAGGCTCGGGCCAGCGCCACCCGCTGCTGCTGCCCACCCGAGAGTTGGTGCGGGGCGCGTTTGGCCGCATGGGCCAGGCCGACCAGGTCCAGCACTTCCTGAATGCGGGCGGCGCGCGCCGGGCGGCTCAAATGCCGCAATCCGAAGCCGATGTTGTCGGCGACGCTGAGGTGTGGGAACAGGGCATAGTCCTGGAACACCATGCCGATGCGGCGCTGTTCCGGGTTCAGGTGCAGGCCAAGCGACGCGTCGGCCAAGACCTCGCCGGCAATGCTGATGCGCCCGCTGTGCAATCTTTCCAGGCCCGCAATGCAGCGCAAGACCGAGGTCTTGCCGCAGCCCGACGGGCCGATCAAAACGCCGATCTGGCCGCTGGTCAAGCTCAAGCTGAGGGATTCAACGGCGCCGAGCCGTGGACCGCTGGCTTTACTTGCCTGAGCTTGCGGCTGCGGAAGCGCTGCGCCGGGGTAGCGCAGCCCGATCTGGTCTAGGGCTAGAAACATGGCCCGTATGATAGCGGGCGACCGCTGTCGCGCAGAACGCGCCTTGTTCGCATTTATCCTTTGTGCTTATCCTTTGTGCCGGCAAGCATCCATTGGCAAGTCTTCGCTCCCTACTTCGTTTATTTGCATGCTGCGTCTGATCACCGTTGTTTGCCTGCTCTTGGCGGTCCCAGTGCTGGGCATCCTGGGCTCTTGGTTCACCTTGGATGAGCAAGCATGGGGCGTGCTGAGGCATCAGTTCGCCACTGTCTTGCCAGAATACGCGGGCTCGTCCTTGCTGCTGTCATTCAGTGTGGCGATCGGCGTGGTCTTGTTGGGTGGTGCCACCGCTGCCGCCATCAGCTTGTTTGATTTCCCCGGCCGACGCAGCTTCGAGTGGGCTTTGTTGCTGCCTATGGCGATGCCCGCCTACGTGGCTGCCTATGCCTACACCGATGCGCTGCAGTACAGCGGTGCGCTGCAGACCTGGCTGCGGGCCTTGACCGGCGCGCAAGGCGCGCTTTGGTCCGATGTGCGCAGTCTGCCGGGTGCCGTGCTCCTGTTTGTGCTGTGCCTGTACCCTTACGTCTACTTGTTGACTCGCACGGCCTTGCAGGAGCGCGGCGTCACGCTGATGGAAACGGCGCGCATCTTGGGGGCTGGCACTTGGCGGCGCGTACGCGAGGTGGCGCTGCCCTTGGCGCGGCCGGCCCTGGCGGCGGGCGTGGCGCTGGCCTTGATGGAGACCCTGGCTGATTACGGCGTCGGCGCCTACTTTGGCTTGAGCACCCTGACCACAGGCATTTACAAGGCCTGGCTGGTCATGAATGACCGCATGGCCGCAGCGCAACTGGCCTCCGTCCTATTGTTTGCGGTGGCGGCCCTGCTCTGGTTCGAGCGCCGTGCGCAAGCCCGGCTGCGTTTTGCCAGCAGCCGGACAGGCGCCCAGCATGCCGTCGAGGCCCGCCCTCTGGAATTGCACGGTTGGACGGCGGCCGGCGCGTTTGTGCTGTGCGGCTTGCCGGTGTTGTTGGGATTTGTGCTGCCGGTGATCGCCTTGCTGAAGTTGATGTGGCTAGAAGCTCGCTACGGCGAGTTTGGCCTGCCCTTGGCGCGGTTTGTCCAATGGGCCTGGACCAGTTTGCAATTGGCCACGATCTCGGCCGTGTTGGCGGTGGCTTTGGCGTTGGTCTTGGCCTATGCGGCGCGCATCTCGGCCGGTGGGCGCTTGCTGGGCGCCGCGACGCGCGTGGTGTCGCTCGGTTATGCGGTGCCCGGCGCGGTCATCGCGG
>CAUPEV010000234.1:0-6935 GCA_963510335.1 uncultured Roseateles sp. | reverse complement strand
TTGTGTGCCACGGCGATCGTCAAGACGCTGGCCACCTGACGCCTGACTTTCTCAAGCGATGGAATCCGAAACAGCCGTCTGGCTGGTCTTGATCGCAGCCATGGTGGCGGCCAACTTGCCATACTTCAGCCACCGTGTGTTGTTGCTGGGCCCCGTGCGCCGGCCCAAGCCAGTGGCTTGGCGGCTGCTCGAGTTGGCCTTGCTCGCCTGCCTGACATTGGCCCTGGGTTTCGCCATCGAAGCCAAACTGGGTCAACGTCATCCGCAGGGCTGGGAGTTCTACGCCGCGGCGCGTTGTTTGTTCATCACCCTGGGCTTCCCGGGTTTTGTGTGGTGTTATTTGCGGCGAAATAGGCATGAAGCCTGAGGGCATCCAGGGCGACGACGCTCATCTGCGCGAACATTGCCTCGAATCCAAGTCGGTCTATCAGGGCAGCTTTCTCAAGGTCAAGCGGGACATCGTTCGACTGCCAGATGGTGGCGAGGCCAGCCGCGAATACATTCTTCATCCAGGCGCGGTGATGATCGTGCCGATTTTGGATGATGGCCGTTTGCTGCTGGAGCGCCAGTTTCGCTATCCGATGGGTCGGGTGATGCTGGAGTTTCCGGCCGGCAAGCTCGATCCGGGCGAGTCGCCATTGCGCTGCGCGCAGCGCGAGCTTCTGGAAGAAACAGGCTATAGCGCGTCACGTTGGGCGCATGCCGGGGTTTTGCACAATGCCATTGCCTATTCGGATGAGGGCATAGAGATCTTTTTCGCACAAGGCTTGGTGGCCGGCGAGCAGACGCTTGACGCCGGCGAGTTCCTGGAGCTCGTCAGCCACAGCACTGAAGAGTTGGATGCACTTGCCGCTTCGGGCGCGATGACCGACGCCAAGACGCTGATCGGCCTGCTCTGGCTGACCCGCTGGCAGCGCGGTGAATGGGCGCTTGATTGGCAGGCCGCTTGATACCGCCGATGAATCGTCGCCGAGCCTGAGCAGATGCTGGTGCTGAATCTTTGCTGCGGCAACGAACATCGTTTCGAGGGTTGGTTTGGCTCGGCGGCGGACTTTGAATCTCAAGTCGCGCAAGCGCTGATCGAGTGCCCGATCTGCGCCAATTCGCAGATCACTCGCAGGCCCACCGCTCCTCATTTGAATGTCTCGCATCTGCGCGCCGCGCCAGCGGCGCCCCAGAGAGCGCAAGGCGCCGTGGCGCCTTCGTCAAACGCCTCGTCTGGGTCGGCTCCGTCAACAGCTACAGCACCGTCGATGCCAAGCATTTCGCTGGATGCGAGCGCTGAAGTGCAACGGAAACTGCATGCAGCGCTGGCCCAAGTCTTGGCCGATACCGAGGACGTCGGAGACCAGTTCGCCGAGGAAGCCCGACGCATCCATTACGGCGAAACCGACGCGCACGGCATCCGCGGTCAAGCGACCGCCGATGAAGTCGCCGAGCTGCTTGACGAGGGCATTGCCGTGCTGCCACTGGCATTGCCACCGGCTCTGAAGGGCCCATTGCAATAGCTCTGAGCCGGGCTTTCTAGAGCCTGTTTTTTACGTCCATGACCTTTGGCTGCATGGGTGATGTCGCGTATGCTGGCGCGCTGCTTCATTTGTATCAAACACAAACACTCGGAGTCCGTCAGATGACGCGTTCTTTTAAGCCTGCCTTGCCAGTTCTGCTCACCCTCTTTGCAGCGCTGACGCTCAGTTCATGCGGTAAAGAAGCTGATAAGAAAGACGCCTCGGCAGACGCAGCGCAGGCCGCCAAGAGCACGGCGGCGCCCTTGCTGATCGCGCCGGAAGATCAACTCAGCATGAGCCTGGGTGTTTTCTCCTCTGGCCCGGTGATCACCGGATCCATTCAGCCGGAAAAGCGTGCCGATCTGCGCGCCGAGGTTTCGGCCGTGGTCTTGCAGGTCTTGAAAGAGAATGGCGAGACGGTCAAGCGCGGCGACTTGCTGGCGCGTCTGGATGACAACTCGATTCGTGAACAGCTGACCTCGGCCGATGAGTCGGCGCGAGTCTCTGCGCAGTCCTTTGAGCAGGCCGAGCGCCAGTTCCAACGCTTGAAGACCTTGCAGGCCCAGGGTATGAGCTCGCTGCAAGCCACCGAAGACGCAGAACAGCGGCGCAACAATGCCCAGGGTGATTTGGTTGCGGCCAAAGCCAGGGCCGCGCAGGCGCGCCAGCAATTGCAGCGCACCGAAGTGCGGGCGCCGTTTGACGGCATCGTGAGCGAACGCAAGGTTTCCGCCGGTGACACCGCGCTGGTCGGCAAAGAGCTTTTCAAAGTGATGGACCCACGCAGCATGCGTTTCGAAGGCCTGGTGTCGGCCGATCGCATGAGTGATTTGAAGGTCGGTCAGGCCGTGAGCTTTCGAGTCAATGGCTTGGATGACAAGAGCTTCGACGGCAAGATCCGCCGCATCGAAGCCGCGGCGAATGCCACCACCCGTCAGCTGGAAGTCTTGGTCGACTTTGCGCCGGGTAGCGCGCCCAAGGTTGCCGGCCTTTACGCCGAGGGCCGGGTCGAGACCGGCAGCGTCAGCACGCTGATGTTGGCCGATAGCTCGATTGTGCGGGCCGGCGATGACGCCTTTGTTTGGCTGATCAACGGCGAAGTCTTGAAGAAGACTGCCATCAAACTGGGTGAGCGCGATAGCCGTCGCGGCGAGTTTGTCGTGCTCAGCGGCTTGAAGGCTGGCGACCGCATCCTGCGCAAGCCGGGTTCCAATTTGCAAGACGGGCAAAGGCTTCAGATGGTGGCCTCGGCCCAGGCCAGTATTCCGGTCGGCGTGGCAAAGGCCGCTCAGATTGCGGCAGCGTCTTCGGCGACTGCAACGGGGAAGTAAACCATGTTCCTTTCCGATTTCAGTATCAAGAAGCCGATCGCTACGATCGTCATCATCATCTCGCTGATGTGCTTGGGGCTGCTGGCACTCAAGAAGCTCAAGGTCAACCAGATCCCCGATGTGCAAGAGCCGGTGCTGGTGGTCGGCATTGCTTATCCGGGCGCCTCACCCGAGACGGTCGAGCGCGAGGTGATCAATCGCATCGAGAAGTCGATGCAAAGCATCTCCGGGGTTGACCGGGTGCGCTCCACGGCGTCCGAGGGTTATGCCCAGATCGTCTTGATCTTCAATTTCAACAAGAACTTGATCGAAGCGTCGGACGAGGTACGCAATGCGATTGCCTCCGTTCGCTATAAATTGCCGATTGAAATTCGCGAACCGGTGATCGAACGCAATGACCCTGCGGCCGAGCCCATCATGCAGCTGGCCTTGTCCAGCAGCAAGCAAAGCCACGCTGAAATTTCGCGTATTGCCGAGGACCAGTTGGCGGACAAATTCAGGGCGATTCCCGGTGTCGCAGTGGTTGCTGTCAATGGCGGCCTCAAACGTGAATTGAGCGTGCTGCTGCATGCTGAAAAACTGCGTGAAAACAATGTGTCCGTCACCGAGGTAGTGAACGCCTTGCGCGAGCAAAACAGCACCGCCCCGGTCGGCAAGGTGCGCGGCACGCTGGAAGACCAGAGCATTCGCTTGATCGGGCGCATCGAATCGCCGGCCGACTTTCAGCAGATCGTGGTCAAACGGCGCGGGACGGAGTTGGTGCGTTTGTCTCAGGTCGCCACGATTGAAGACGGCTTTGCCGAGATCAGCCGGGTTAGCTTGCGCAACGGCAATCCCAATGTGAGCATTGCGGTGACCCGCTCCAAAGATGCGTCCACGGTCACGGTCGCCAACAAGGTTCGAAAGTTGGTTGATGAGATCAAGAAGACCCTGCCCGCAGGCGCCAAGCTCGAAGTCAAGCAGGATGGCGGCAAGGACGCACAGAACAGCCTGAACAATGTGATCGAGTCCTTGGTTTTGGGTGCGGGTTTGACGATTTTTGTTGTCTATGTGTTCCTGAACTCCTGGCGCTCGACCCTGATCACGGCGCTGGCCTTGCCGACCTCGGTGATCGCCGCTTTCATCGCAGTCTGGTTGGCCGGCTTTACACTGAACTTCATGAGCTTGCTGGGCTTGTCGCTGGCAATCGGGGTCTTGATCGATGATGCCATCGTGGTGCGCGAGAACATCGTGCGCCATATGGAGCGCGGCTCGGACCGGCGCACGGCCGCGCTTGAAGGCACGGCCGAGATCGGTCTGGCTGTGGCTGCCACAACCTTCGCCATCGTGGCGGTGTTCATCCCGGTAGCGTTTATGCCGGGCGTGTCGGGCGAATGGTTTCGGCCTTTTGCGCTGACGGTGGTTGCGTCTGTGATGGTGAGTCTGTTCATCTCCTTCACGCTGGACCCAATGATGTCGGCCTACTGGGGCGACCCACCGAATCATCACCTGGCGCCCAAGAATGCGGTCGGCCGCCTGCTGGCCCGATTCAACGTCTGGTTTGACCATCAAACCGATCGCTACGGCCAGGTGATCGCCTGGGCCTTGCATCACCGCGTGTGGATGGCGGTGTTTGCGGTGCTGAGCTTGGTCGGTGCGATCTTTTTGCAGGCCAAATTTGGTGGCTCCAGCTTCCTGCCCGTGACCGACTCGGGCATGGTAGCGATCGAGGTTCGCACTCCGGCCAGCAGCAGCTTGGAGTATTCGCGCTTGAAGCTCGAGGCTGCGGCGCAATTGGCGCGTCAGATGCCCGAAACCGTGGCGACCAATAGCAATATCAATGTGGGCGGTGGCCGCATTTATGTGGACATCGGCAAGAGCAATAAGCGCGAACGCTCGGCCACCGAGGTTGCCAATGACTTGCGCGAACGGGTCAAGAGCCTGGTCGGGGCCGAATATGCTGTCTCCGACGATTTGAACGGTGGCGGCCGCAAACCGGTGCAGATTCGTTTCACCGGCGCCGATTCGCGCAAGCTGCTGGACATCACCAATGCCTTCATGGCGCAGATGCGCAACATCAAGGGCGCGGTCGATGTGGGCCTGTCCGAACAAGACCCGCAGGAAGAATTGCAAATCGAGTTGAATCGCGGCCTGGCCAATTCGCTAGGCATCTCGGTGACCGATGCGGCCCAAGCCTTGCGGGTGGCTTTTGCAGGTGTCGAAGTGGGCGACTGGGTCGACCCTTCCGGCGAGGCACGCGATGTTGCCGTGCGCCTGCATCCGAATGACCGGGTTGACGCCAGCAATATCGAGCGTTTGCCGATCGCGGTCAGCGGCAGCAATGTGATGGTGCCCCTGGAGCAAATTGCCAGCGTCACCATGGGCAAGGGCCCGAGCAAGATTCAACATGCCGATGGCAAGCGCACCATTGCCGTGGCCGCCAATGTGCAGGGGCGCTCACCGGGCGAAGTGACCGCCGAAGCACTCAAGATTGCCAAGGCCATCAATTTCCCGCCCGGTTACGGCCTTGAGTTGGAAGGCGATTCGCGCCAGCAAGAGGTGGTCTTTACCGAGATGGGGATTGCCTTGGTGTCGGGTATCGGCCTGATGTATTTGGTTTTGGTGATGCAGTTCGGCTCCTTCACCGCACCGCTGGCGGTGATGTTGTCGCTGCCGCTGTCCTTGATTGGCGTGGTTTTGGCCCTGCTGCTGAGCAAGAGCACCTTGAATCTGATGAGCTTTATCGGCGTCATCATGCTGATGGGCTTGGTGGCCAAGAATGCGATTTTGTTGCTGGACGCCGCGCGGCAACTGGAGGCGGAAGGCATGGACCGCGAGGATGCCTTGATGTCGGCGGGGCGCAAGCGCCTGCGGCCCATTCTGATGACCACCTTTGCCTTGATCGCCGGCATGTTGCCGGTGGCGATTGGTTTGGGCGAGGGCAGTGAGTTCTACCGCCCTATGGCCGTGGCCATCATTGGCGGCACCATCACCTCGACCTTGCTCACGCTGCTGGTGATCCCGACCTTCTACGACAGCATCGAAATCGCGCGCGACCGCATGGTGGCCAAATTTCAGCGCCGCTCGGCGCGCTGGAACGGCTTGTTCGCGTTTGTGCTGACCTTTGTTGAAGCGATCCTGACGCTGCTTTTCGTGCGTTTTGTCTGGCGCATGCTGGTCAAGCTTTGGAACTTGCTTCGCGGTGGAGCAAAGCCTGCCAAGGCCGGGAACACCGCGACTCAAGGCGCGGACTGAGCCCTCATGCCTCAGGCCAGAGGCCTGTGTCCTTCGCCAAGCTCAAACAGACCTCAAGGCTGTTTGAGTCGGGACTCAGAGTACGCGGCCCGGATTCATCAAGCCCTGGGGATCCAGGGCTTTTTTGATGGCGCGCATCATGTGCAAGGCGACCGGGTCTTTGCGCGTGGCCAGCTCTTCGCGCTTCAATTGGCCTATGCCATGCTCGGCCGAAAATGAGCCTCCATGTAGGGCCACTGCGTCATAGACGATTTTGTTAATAGCCGCTTCATGCTGGCTCAAGAAATCCTTTGCCGGCACGCCCTCGGGCGCTTGCACGTTGTAGTGCAGATTGCCGTCGCCAAGATGGCCAAAGTCCACCAGACGCACGCCGGGGAAAGCCTGCAGCAAGGCGGCATCGGTGGTCGCTACAAAACTCGGGATTGCCGAGACGGGCAGGGCGATGTCGTGCTTGACGTTCAGCCCTTCTTGCGCCTGAGCGAGCGGTATCGACTCGCGCAAATGCCACATCGACTGCGATTGCGCCTGGCTGGCAGCCACCGCCGCGTCGCTGATCATGCCGGCTTCCAAGGCGGCCTCCAGCAAGCTTTCGAACATGGTGCTGGCATGGGCTTCACTTTCGGTGTCTGACAGTTCCAGCAAGACCGTCCAGGGACTGAGGGCCAAGGCTTGCTGCAATTGCGGAAAATGTTTTTTCACCAAGCCCAGCGACACCGCGTTCATCACTTCAAAGCCACTCAGGCTTGCGCCGGCACGGCTTTGCGCCAGGACCAGCAAGTTCACGGCAGCGTCCAAAGAGCCGCAAGCTGCCAGCGCCGTTGTTTGCGCCTTGGGACTGGGGTAGAGCTTCAAGGTGGCGGCG
>CAUPEV010000233.1:0-6960 GCA_963510335.1 uncultured Roseateles sp. | reverse complement strand
CACGGTTGAATAGACTGACCCGGCCTTCCAAATCCGTGGCGATGATGGAGAACTCCTGCGCAGCATCCAGCACGGCTTGCAGACGGTCGAGTGCCAGGGTCAGCGCGGCCTTGGATTCCCGCAAATCACGCTCCGCCATTTTGCTTTCGGTGATATTGCGCCCGGTGCCGCGGTAGCCTTTGAATTGCCCCTGGGCATCGAAAAACGCCCGGCCCGAGATGCTCACATAACGTAGCGAGCCGTCCTCCGCGTACTGGGCATATTCGAAGTTCCGAAAGGGCTGATGGCGTTCAACCGAGGCAATATGTGCGGCCCAGTCGGTGCCGGGCGCCAGGGCCGGCGATTCCCAGCGCTTGAACCCGAGCAACTGAGGGCCGCCGACTTGGGTTGCTTCCTCGGTGGAGCGCGAGGTGAAGGTGAAAAGAAAGTTCTCGTCCTGCTCCCAAACCCAGTCCGCCGACAGCTCGGTCAGACTTTTGAAGCGCGACTGAGCGGCTTCCAAATCGGCTTGCGTGCGCAGGCTTTGCTCGATTTGCTGCGCCAACATTCGATTTTGTTGCTGCAGCAGTCGACGTCGGTACACCGCCAGGGCTGCCATGGCACTCAAAGCAGCGCTACCCACCAGACTGGCCAAGAATTCGAGACCATAGGCATTGGCATGCCAATCCTGTGGGGCGCTGGGCGCCGCCGAGATTGACCAAGTCGCGCCGGGCATTTGGACGGATTGATGCACGGCTGTCGCCAGCGTCGCTAGCGTCGGATCGCCCCAGATCGGCGCGCGAATGGTTTGGCGATCCGCCTGCAACTGAAATACAGCCAGACGCATGCTCGGGTGGTCCGTCAAGCCTGCCGCACGCATGAACAGCTCCAGATCGGCCACCACCGAGATCACCCCCCAATAGCGACCTGCGGCCTGGGGCGCGCCAGCTGAAGCCATGGACTGTGTGCCGGTCGACGGCAGGAACACCGGTGTGCGCAGAATGACACCTCGCCCGCCTTGCACCAACTTGACCGGCCCGACCAGCAGGGGCTGACCGAGTGCTCGGGCCTGCTGAACCTGAGCGTACTGAACCGGGATCTCGCTGTAGCGCAAATTCTGAACCGCCTCGTTGCCCTCCAAGGGATAGACATAACGCGCGATGTCGTCGGGTGCGGCAACGATGCTGCGCACTTGAGGCAGCAAATTGACAACGCGCCGGCTGAGGGCGTCAAAACGGGCGTTTGTGATGCCGCCGTCGAGCTGGATCATCGCCTCAAGGCCAACCGTGGGGCTGAAAGTGGCTTGTGCAACGGCTTCCAAGCGGGTGCGGATGGCACTCAATTCGCGATTGATTTGGGCCTGTTCACTGGCCAAGGTTTGCGACTCGCGTGCCCACAAGAGCACGAAGGACAAGCAGACACCGCCCACAGCAGCCAGCACGGCCGGCCAATAGGCCAGCCATTGACGAAGCCGCGCGAATCTGGGTGCTTTTACCTTGACGGCTTGCGTTGAAAATTGGCTTTGGCTCATGCTGTGCGCCTGTTTGCCCAATCAGAGTTAGTGCACGGCTGACGGTAACACAGGGTCTGCAGCCCTGGCTTGAACGCCTAACTGCGAAATTCTTGCTGAACTCGGCGACATGTGCCGCTTAGACTTTGCACTTGCTCGCCACCTAGAACTCTTTTGCTCGTGCATTCGTCTCCATCTTCATTACCACCATCAGTCGCTGAAAATCTGCGCTACCCCAGGCTGGACGCGCTGCGTGGCGCCGCCATCGTCTGGATGGCCGGCTTTCATTTCGCCTTTGATTTGAACCATTTCGGCTGGATCAGCCAAGACTTTTACCGCGATCCCGTTTGGACCGGTCAGCGCACAATGATCGTCAGCCTGTTCTTGCTCTGCGCTGGCATCGGGCAGGCCTTGGCGTTGCAGCAAGGCCTGAGCTGGCCGCGCTTTTGGCGGCGCTGGGTTCAGGTGGCGGCTTGCGCGGTGGCGGTGTCTATCGGCTCCTACTTGATGTACCCGCGCAGCTTCATCAGCTTTGGCGTGCTGCACGGCATGGCCGTGATGCTCTTGCTTTTGCGCTTTGCCGCGCCCCGCTTGCCGGTCTGGGCTTGCTGGCCGCTGGGGCTGGCCGCTTGGCTGGCACCCGAGATTTACTCGCATCCCTTTTTTGACTCGCGCTGGAGCAATTGGCTAGGCCTCGTCACCCACAAGCCAATCGCCGAAGACTATGTGCCGATCTTGCCTTGGTTAGGGGTCATGTTGTGGGGCTTTGCGCTGGGCCGCTGGCTGCTGGCGAGTCACGCCGACATTTTGAGCGCTGAATTGCCCAAGATTCTGTCACCGCTGGCCTTGCTGGGGCGATGGTCACTGACTTTCTATATGCTGCACCAGCCGTTTTTGATCGGAATACTCAGCCTTGCCGCTACGATGCGAGGATGAGCTCCAACAAAATTCTTTTCGGCTTCCATGCCGTCACCGTGCGCCTGAAGACGCACCCCACCTCGATCAGCGAAATCCACTACGACACCACGCGGCGCGACCAGCGCATGCGTGCTTTTGTCGACCGCGCCCGTGACGGCGGCGCCAAGCTGATCGAAAGTGATGACGAACGCCTAGCCAAGATCGCCGGCACCACCCGCCACCAAGGCGTGGTGGCCAAGGTGACCGCGCTGGCGATGCCACAGTTCCTGGACGATGTGATCGAAACCATCGAAGGCATGCCCTTGGTGCTGGTCTTGGACGGCGTCACCGACCCACACAATCTTGGTGCCTGCTTGCGGGTGGCCGATGGCGCCGGTGCGCATGCGGTGTTGGCACCCAAAGACCACGCAGTCGGCCTCAACGCCACGGTGGCCAAGGTGGCCAGCGGCGCGGCCGAGACCGTGCCCTATTTGATGGTGACCAATCTGGCGCGCTCACTGAAGGAGCTGAAAGAGTACGACATCTGGGTCGTCGGCACCTCGGATCAGGCCGAAAAGTCGATCTATGACTTAGACCTGAATCGACCGATCGCTTTTGTGCTGGGCGCCGAAGGAGACGGCCTGCGTCAACTGACCGCCAAGACCTGCGACGAGTTGGTGCGCATCCCGATGCAAGGCTCGGTGGAGAGCTTGAACGTGTCGGTGGCGGCGGGCGTGTGTCTGTTCGAGGCCTTGCGTCAGCGAACCGTCAAGTCTGCCTGAGCGCATCCATTCACAAACCAAGAGTCAAAACCATGACCGTCATCGAAGTTCAACACCCCCTCGTCAAACACAAGATCGGCCTGATGCGCGAGGCCGATATCTCGACCAAAAAGTTCCGTGAGCTGACCGGCGAAGTAGGGCGCTTGCTCGCCTATGAAGCCACGGCTGACTTCCCGCTCGAGAAAACCACGATTGAATGCTGGAGCGGCCCGACCGAGGTCGACCAGATCGCGGGGCGCAAGGTCACCGTGGTGCCGATTCTGCGCGCTGGCCTTGGCATGATGGACGGCGTGCTGGACATGATCCCTAACGCCAAGATCAGCGTCGTCGGCCTCGCCCGCGACCATGAAACGCTGCAGCCGGTGCATTATTTCGAGCGTTTTGTTGGCCAGTTGGAGGAGCGCACCGCACTGATCGTCGACCCGATGCTGGCGACCGGCGGCTCGATGATTGCGACTATCGACTTGCTCAAAAAGCGCGGCTGCAAGGACATTCGCGCTTTGGTGCTGGTGGCGGCCCCGGAGGGCGTGGCTGCTTTGACGGCCGCTCATCCCGATGTGCGCTGCTGGACAGCGGCGATCGACAGCCATCTGAATGAGCAGGGTTACATCATTCCCGGCCTCGGCGACGCCGGCGACAAGATCTTCGGGACAAAAGAAGGCTAGTAGCCTTCTTTTGATCTGGGAGGGCTAGCAGCCCTCTTTCGATCTTGGAAGGCCAGTAGCCCTCTTTCGATCTGTGAGGGTTTAGTCGGCCCGCTTTCTATCTGGAACGCTAAACCCAGCCCAGCGCCCCCAGCACGCCGCCGCCCAGCACCAGCCAGACCAGGCTCAGCTTGGTTCTGAGGGTCAAGACCAAGGTGGCGGCGATCAGTGCCAGAGTGCTGGCCCTATGCTCGGGCGCCGCCAAGAAGGGCTGCGCCAAGAGCCAGCCGGTCGCCAGCAGCAAGCCCAAGGTGATCGGCGCCATGCCGGCGGTGAAGGCGCGTACGCCAATGCTGTCGCGGTTGTTGCGTGCCCAGCGGGTGGCCGCCAGCACCAAGGTCGTGGAAGGCAGCAGGATGCCGGCCATTGCGGCCAAGGCGCCCGGGAGGCCAGCTACATTCCAGCCCAGCACGGCCACAAACAGAACGTTTGGACCTGGCGCGGCCTGCGCCAAAGCGATCGACGAGGTGAACTGCGTGTCGCTGAGCCAATGCTGTTCACCGACCAAGTAACGGTGCATTTCAGGCGCCGTGGTGATCGCGCCGCCGATCGACAGCAAAGACAGGGTCAGGAAATGCAAGAACAAGGCCCAGAGATCGGGCTGAGTGCCGCTCATGCTTGCGAACTCCGGGCTAGCCGCCGCAAACCCCACCAAGCAAGGGCTACCCCTATGCTTCCCAGGCTGAGCAGCAGCTGCGGCAGGGGCAGCCGCCAATAGACGGCCGCCGCGACGGTCGCGAGCGCCAAAATCATTGCCGCTGCACGGCCCAAAGGGCTCTTTTTCAGCGAAGGCAGCAATTTCACGCCGGTCGCCATGATCAAGCCGGCTGAGACGGCACCCATCCCTCGCAAGGCATTGCTGACCATGGGCAGCACGGCAAACTGCCCGTACAAGGCAGCCATGCCGATGACAATCAAGGATGGGAACAAGAGCATGCCGGCCAAGGCTGCAAATGCGCCGCGGCTGCCAAAGAAACGGTCACCCAGCATCAAAGCCAGGTTGACGATATTTGGCCCGGGCAAAACCTGCGCAATTGCGAAGGCATCCAAAAACTCTTCGCGGCTGAGCCAGCCCAGGCGCTCCACGAGTTCTCTTTGCGTGACCGCCAGCACGCCGCCAAAGCCTTGCAAAGCGAGCCTGTTGAAGGCCCAGAACAGCTCGCTGAGCGAAGCCGGTGCGGCGCTTGCGCTCACCGCAACACCCGCAAGGCCTCCGGGTTGACGATATTCGTCGGCTCGGACTTGATGAAATTCAATACATTGTCGAAGGCTGCGTTCAAATAGAGCTCGTAGCTGTCTTGTTCGACATAGCCTATATGCGGTGTGCAAACCGCGTTTTCGAGGCGTAGCAAGGGGTGCCCTTGCAAGATCGGCTCACTTTCAAAGACGTCGATCGCGGCCATGCCGGGCCGGCCGCGGTTGAGAGCTGATACCAAGGCACCTTCGGTCAGCAGCTCGGCTCGGGAGGTGTTCACGAACAGGGCTGTCGGCTTCATTCGGGCCAGGTCCTCCGGGCCGATCAAGCCGCGCGTTTGTTCACACAGGCGCAGATGCATGCTCAACACATCGCTGGACTCGAACAAAGCTTCGCGGGTGTCGACTGCCTCATAACCATCCGCCTGAGCGCGCAGACGTGAAGCCTCGCTGCCCCACACTTGTACCTGCATGCCGAAGGCGCGGCCATAGCCGGCGATGATTTGCCCGATCTTGCCGTAACCCCAGATGCCTAAAGTCTTGCCACGCAGGACCATGCCAATGCCGAAGTTTGGCGGCATGGAGGCGGCCTTCAAGCCCGACTGCTGCCAAGCACCATGTTTCAAATTGCCGATGTACTGTGGCAAGCGCCGCATCGCCGCCATGATCAAGGCCCAAGTCAGCTCGGCCGGGGCAATGGGAGAGCCGACGCCCTCGGCCACTGCGATGCCAAGTTTGGTGCAAGCTTCGACATCAATATGTGAGCCGACCCGGCCGGTCTGTGCGATCAGCTTCAACTTCGGCAGCTTTTCAAGCAGGGCACGGTTGAACTGGGTTCGCTCACGTATCAACACCAGCACTTCGGCGTCGCGCAGACGCACCGATAACTGGCCATTGCCCTTGACCGTGTTGGTGAAGACCTTGGCATTGAGGTGCTCTAGCTTGGCCGCGCAACGCAGTTTGCGCACCGCGTCTTGGTAGTCGTCGAGGATGATGATGTTCATACTTGAGCTGCATTCTGCCTTGCTCGCAGCTTAGTCACAGAACGGTGCTAGTTGAGCAGCCTGGACTTGGCTTTGCAAAGCTCAAGTTCGAGCGCCTTGAGCGTCGCGTGTAGCTCTGCCGGGGTAGCTCGAAGCCATGGCCGCAAGCAAGGCATGGCGGTGGCGTTGGCTCAGGCCTGGCTCTGTCTCTAGCTCCCTGGGCAAAGCGGCGAGCAGGCTGCCGTGGATCAGCCAAAGCTCGATCGGCTCGGCAGCTTGGCGAACCAAGGTTTGCAAATGCCGCCCCATGTCTCCGGGCACATCGGCAGCTGCTCGCATAAAGCTGAGTTTGAGATCCACAAAAGCCCGGCGCAGCGCGATGCGACCGCGCCGTTCATCTGGCCGCCCTGCACAGGCGTAGGACCAGGGTGGCGGGAAGTGCGGGATCTCCCGCAAAGTCAACTGCAAGCTCATCAGTGCTGACGCGGTCTGGATTGGCGCAATTCACGCGCTGCGTGGCCGGTGAAGCCAAAGCTGGCACCGAATTGAAAGTGCGCGTTGAGCCGGCTCAGACGCGACTCAGCTTCCGCTTGGGAGAAAGCGCGCGCCACTTCTGTATAGAGCCAAGTGCGCAGGTGCCACAGATCTCGCAGGCTGCGGCTGCGCTGAATGCTGCGCTGCAACTCTTCAACCTCTTCTCCATGCAGGCCGCGCAGGCAGGCCTCGACAGCGGCACGCGCAGTGGGCACATTGTTCAGCAAGACGCTCTGGCAGGGCAGCGTGCTGCCCCAAGGGTCGGCCTCACCGGGCATCCAGCGCAGCAAGGTCTGCCAGATTGAGTCGCCCGACTGCGCGGCTTGGCGGCCGGGCGGCAGCACCGAACTGCGGCTCAATATTGAAGACAAGGAACT
>CAUPEV010000232.1:0-7024 GCA_963510335.1 uncultured Roseateles sp. | reverse complement strand
CGGCATCGACAAAGCAGGAGCTGCCCGGCTCGATCAGCGCCGCCGCCGCGTGGGCGATGGCGCGTTTTTCTGCCTGATGCAGGCGTGCCCGCTCCAGATAGCTGGCCTCGGCAAAGGTTTCGCTGGTCGGGGCGCAGGGCACGGCGCCGCCGTGCATGCGCTTGAGCTTGCCTGTGGACTCCAGCTCGATCAAGTCGCGACGGACGGTTTCCTTGGAGACGCCCAGCTCAAGCGCAAAGGCATCGGTGGTCAAGCGCTGGCGCTGTTGCAAAAGCGAGATGATGCGGTCGTGACGTTCTGGAGTCCACATGGAGCAGTCTGGCGCGCAAGGGAAAAGAGGATGGGAGGCGCAGCCGTTTCACGGGTTGGCGCACAATTTTTCCGCTATTAAGGCGCAGCTTGATGACGCCCTGATGACGCCAGGTTCAGTCGTCCAGCAAGCAGGCCAGTGGCGTGGGTTGCAGTGGCGTGCGCACGCCGCGGCCCGCCTGTGAGGATTTTGAAGCCGGCCAGCCGAGCAGGCTTTGAGTGATTGGGCCGCAGATGCGCCCTTGACAGGCGCCCATGCCGCAGCGTGTTTGCAGCTTGGCATCACGCCAGCTGCGCTGAGCTTTGAGCTCACCCAAGCAGACATCTTCGCAGCGGCAAACAACCGTTTTGGCATCGGCCAGCGTCAACAACTCCGGGCGCAGTACAAAGGTCTTGCTCAAGGCTCGGGCAAAGCGAAGGGTCTGCGCGTGGCGGCGCAGCAATAGGGCGCTTGCCGTTTGGCCAAGCAGTGCCGAGGCCGCCAGCTCTCCTTCGACCAAAGCCTTGTCGACCCCGCCAATGCCGGTGCATTCACCCGCTGCAAAGATTCCGGGCTGTGAGCTTTGCAGTTGGGAGTCGACTGCTATCGCACCGGCCTCAATCCGGCAGCCCAGCAGCTCGCCCAATTCGGTGTTGGGAAGCAGGCCGAAGCCAATGCCTAGTGCGTCGCAAGGCTGCTCCCATTGCTTGACGCCATTGCTCAGCAGCACGGCTTCAAGCCGTTCTTGGCCCAGCGCGCGGACCACCCAAGTACCTGTCAAATAGGGCGCTGCGCGCAGTCGCCAAGCCAGCCCTGTCGCTTGACCTAGCTTGGGCAGCGGCAGCCGGGCTGCGAAGCGGATCAAGGTCTTGCGCGGCGCCTGCTCCGCGAGCAAGCTGAGCGTTGCACCTGCCGCAAGGGCGCTGTCGGCTGCGGCCAACAACAATGGGCCGGAGCCGGCCAGTACGACGCGCTTCGCCGCGATGGGCCAGCCAGATTTGATCAGCGCTTGCAGACCACCGGCGCCGCTGACGCCGGGCAAGGTCCAGCCTGGGAAGGGTAGAAATTTCTCTCTTGCGCCAAGCGCCAGCAATATTTGCGGCGCTTGCACCACGACCGCGGCCGCAGCAGGATCGAGCAGGTTTTGCAGGCGCAGGTGGTTTGAGCCCTCGGCTGCGATGACGGCATGACCAAACAAGCAGCGCAGATTTGAATGCGGCAGCAGCGCGGCGAGTTGGCGCGCCCAGGGTTGAACCACGCCAGCGCGCCAAATCTGACCGCCGGGCCGCACGCCTTGGTCAATCCAGATGATGCTGCGCCCCGCCGCCAGCAAGGGGCCGATGGCGGCAATGCCGGTCGGGCCGGCGCCAACGATGATCACATCGGCGTGCAGAACTTTCATGCTTCGGTGAGGATCTTCATACCGGCAGCTACCGGCGTTAGGCAGCCCAAGCGCTTGGCCACACCATCGATGGTGACGCGGCATTCCTGGCATTGGCCCATGCCGCAAAAGGCCGCGCGCGGCTGGCCCGTAAGCGAGCGGCGCGTGCCGCTCAGACCCGCATGGGCAAGCGCCGCGGCGACATTGCAAGCCAACGGCACCGACTTCTCATGGCCGTTGATGTAAACGCGTATCTGAGTGTTTGGCAGCAGTTGAGTCATAGAAAGCGGCTCGGCGAAAACGGGGCTGCGTCCAACTGCGGCGCGGCGCCAAGGCTCAAGTCGACCAACAGCTCCGCAGTGGCCAGCGAGGTCGTGATGCCCAGGCCTTCGTGGCCGGTGGCGAGCCAGACCCGGCCGTGCTGGGGATGGGCCCCGATCAGCGCTTGACCGTCGCGGCTGGCCGGGCGCACACCGGTCCAGCAGCGCAGCAGGCTCAGGTCGCGCAGACCCGGCATATAGCTGCAAGCCAGGCGCAGCATCTCTTGCAAGATCACCGGGTCAAGTGCGCGGTCATTTCGTCCGATCTGGCGCGAGGAACCAATCAATAACTGCCCGCCCGGGCGCGGTTGAACATTGAAGGACACGGTGTCTTGATCGGTCAGATGGGCCTTTTTGATATAGCCCAATTCGACCAATTGGTGCTTGAGCATGCCGGGGTAGCGTTGTGTGATCGCAAGCTGCCCTTTCTTCGGGCTCAGCCATGCGGGCGGCAGCCAGGCTTGGCTCGCCATCCCGGCGCATAGAACCGTCAAAGCGCCCCAGAGGCGCCGGCCATCGGCCAGCAAGACGCTGGCGCCGTCAAAAGACAAGACCTGACCCTCAATCACTTCGGCATGTGCTTCTGCCAGCCAGCGCGCGGCCACCTTGGGAGGATAGACGCGCGCATCCCCGGGTACATGCAGCGCGCCGGCCAGGCCCTTGCGCAACATGGGTTCGGCATGCGCCAGTTCTGCTGCGCTCAATATTTTTGCAACCATGCCGCGCGCGCTGTACCAGGCTTGCTTGCGCTCGGCCAGCGCCAACTCTTCAGCGTCGGCCGCAATCCACAAGGTGCCGCAGGCCTGGTGTTCGGCCTGCGCCGGATGATCGGCATGTTCGTCAAGCCATTGCTGCCAGAGCTGCTGGCTGCGCCGGGTCAGCTGAAATTCGGCGTCATTGCCGCCGGCCTCGTCGTCGACGACCAGCAGGTGCCCCATCGCAGCGGCGGTGGCGCCGCCGCCGACCGGGCCTGGCTCGATCACGCAGACCGACAAGCCCTGGCGCGCATAGGCCCGCGCACAGGCCGCGCCGATGATGCCCGCGCCAATGATCAACACATCGGCGCTGCGGCTTTGCTTGAGGCTGAGGCCTGCGCCGGACTTCAAACGGGAATGCCCCAGGCAAAGGGGTCGCCGGTTTGGAAGATCAGCTTTGCATCCATATTGACGTAGGCGCGGCCTTGGATGCGGGGCAATATTTGAGAGTCGACGCCGTTTTGATACTGGGCCTCGAACAGGCTGCCGATGACGCTTTCCTGGCGCCAGGTCTGGCCCGCTGCCAATTTGCCGTCGGCGGCCAGACAGGCCAGCTTGGCGCTGGTGCCGGTGCCGCAAGGTGAACGGTCATAGGCCT
Organism: uncultured Roseateles sp.; assembly: GCA_963510335.1. GTDB lineage: Bacteria > Pseudomonadota > Gammaproteobacteria > Burkholderiales > Burkholderiaceae_C > Paucibacter_A. Next base: position 3,681 of record CAUPEV010000232.1, on the reverse strand, counting down.
TGCCGGGGCAGAGCACGAAGTTGCGGCCATGGTTGGCGGGATCCTGGGCGGGCCCGGTGAGTTCGATATGGTCGATCTCCTGGCCATCAGCGCCGCTGATGCCCTGATCACGCAAGGCTTGGCGAATGCGCCAGGACAAATCTGTCAGAACCTCCGCATGAGCCAGGCTCAGCGTCAAGCCATGGTCTTCGCAGAGGAAAAACCAATTGCCGCCCCAGGCCACATCGCCGTGCAGCAGGCCATGGCCGGGTACTTCAAGCGGGACACGCTTGGCGAAGCGATAGGACGGCACATTGGCGACGCTGACTTTGCCGTCGTCTGCCAAGGTCGCGGTCACCAAACCTACTGGAGTTTCGATGCGATGCTCGCCGGGCTTGATGCGGTCCAAATAGGCCAGCGTGGCGATCAAGCCTATCGTGCCGTGACCGCACATGCCCAAGTAGCCGACATTGTTGAAGAAGATCACGCCGCAGGTGTTGGCCGGATCCAGCGGCTCGCACAACAGCGCCCCGACCAAGACCTCCGAGCCGCGTGGCTCATTGACGATGGCACTGCGCCAGCAGTCATGGCGATCGCGCATCGTTGCGAGGCGCTGGGCCATATCGACCTGACCCAGATCGGGGCCGCCAGAGATCAGGATGCGGGTCGGCTCGCCGCCGGTGTGGGAGTCAATGAAACGCATGGGTGAATTTGAATTGCGAGTTAGGCCTGATGCTTAAGCGATCACGGCTTGCGCGTACTGGTGCAGATAGTCCAGCAGCCTGTCGGAGGCTTGGGCCGCCGCCGTGGGTTCGCCGTCGGCGATGGCCTGGGCGAGCGCAAGGTGGCAGCGTGCCCCTTCGCTCATATCGCCCTGGTGCTGATAGGCATACCAAAAGCGCCGGCATTGAATGGCCATGGGCACCACGGCCGCCACCGCGAAGGGATTGCGGCAGGCGGCATGGTTGACATGGTCAAGCGCCTGATCGGCGGCCATATAGGCGGTCAGGTCGGCGGCGAGGCCGGCAGCCACCATCTGGCGCGCACAAGTGAGCAAGTCTTCGCGCTGCTGCGGCGTGGCGCGCCGCGCCGAGGTGCTGGCGATCAAGCGCTCCAGCACCCGACGCGCTTCGAGCAGGTCCAGATGCTCGGCCAAGCGGATGTCACTGACCAGCAAACCACGACGCGGCTGCTGCACGATCAAGCCACTGGCGACCAAACGCATCAAGGCTTCACGCGTGGGTGTGCGGCCCAAGCCCGTGTGCTCAATCAGGTCTGACTCGACGATGGGCGAGCCCGGACGCAGCACCAGGGTCGAGATCATCGATTCCAGCTTGTCATAGGCGAGGTCTGCATAACGGCGCTTGTCAGCGCCGTCGGCACCGATCTGGCGCCTGTCAGCGCCGTCGGCACCAGTCTGGCGCTTGTCAGCGCCGTCAGAACCAGACTGGCGCTTGTCGGGGGTATCGCTCGTGTCGCTCATATCGTGGGTGGCGGCCTTGGCTGCCGCTGATTTCATATTGGCGACATCATCGCAGGCTCCGACACTCGGCAGAACATGCCAAGCTTAGAACAGGCGACTGAGATCGGGACGGGTATCCAGACCACGTTGAATGATGGTCGACACGCGGGCGCGCTCTTCGCCGACCAGAGGCAGGCGCGGGCGACGCACGTTCTCGTTGCCGACGCCGGCCATGGCCTCGGCCAGCTTGATGTTCTGCACCAGCTTGGCATGCACATCCAGATGCAGCAAAGGCATGAACCACTGATAGATCTTCAAGGCTTCGTCGTAGCGTTTGGCGCGCATCAATTTGTAGATCGCCACCGTTTCGGCCGGGAAGGCATCGCACAGCCCGGCCAGCAAGCCGTCGCAGCCCAGCGCCAAGGCTTCGAAGCTGAGGTCGTCCACGCCGATGAAGAGTTGATAGCGATTGCCCAAGACATTGCGCAGATCGGTGACGCGACGGATGTTGTCAGTGGACTCCTTGATGGCCACCAGCCATTCGCAATCGGCCAACTCGACCATGTCCTCAGGTCTAAGGTCGACCCGGTACGAGACCGGGTTGTTATAGAGCATGGTCGGCAGTGCGGCGGCGGCGCAAATGGTGCGCACATTGGCGATGGCCTCGCGGGTGTCGGCCGGGTAGAGCACGGCCGGCATCAGCATCAAGCCCTCGACGCCGATGCGGGCGGCGCCTTCGACATAGCGCAAGGCATTGCGTGTGCTGGTTTCCGACACATTGGCCAAGACCGGCACGCGGCCATTGGCCACTCGCACCGCGATTGCGGCAACTTCTAGCTTCTCTTCCAGCGTCAAGGTGCTGGCTTCGCCCAGCGAGCCGCCGGTGACGAGGCCGTCCACGCCATTGGCGATCTGGAACTCGAAGTGACGCTCCATTTCGGCCACATCCAGATCCTCATTGGGCTTGAATTTGGTCGTGACGGCGGGGAAGACGCCGGTCCAGCGTGGCAGATTGGCTTTGGCCTGAGGAAGAGTCATGATTTGCTCGCAGGTATGCTGTTGATATATTTAAGTGTGGTCTTGCGCGCGCATCTTGTCAACCCCATATTGCTGCGGGTAAGTCGGGGTCTAAGGCCGACCAAGGGAAGGCAACTTGGGCGCTTACAATCCGCCGTTCATTCGCCCATGGCCGTTGATCGTAGATCGGCAGTCGCGGGCGCATTCATTCCAAAGGGATCTGTTGTGTTTATTTCCAATGCTTTTGCCCAGGCCGCTCCGGCCGCTGCCGCCAGTACCGAGTCCAGCCTGCTGAGCATGCTGCCGTTGGTGTTGATGTTTGTGGTGCTGTACTTCGTGATGATCCGGCCCCAGATGAAGCGCCAGAAAGAGCACAAGGCGATGATTGAAGCCATCGTCAAGGGTGACGAAGTGGTGACGACCGGCGGCCTGCTGGGCAAGATTTCCAAGCTGGGCGAGAGCGTCATCTCCATCGAAGTGGCTCCGGGTGTCGAGTTGCAAGTGCAGCGCGGCGCTGTGGTGCAAGTCTTGCCCAAGGGCACCGTCAAGTAAAAACCCGACTCGGGTCTGCTTGAGATTTTCGGCTTTTAGCCAAGCTGTCCGGCGCTCAAGCGGCCGGGCGGCGCCCCCCAGCCATGCATGGCCCTGCGCTTCGCGCTAGATAGCCATCGCGGCCGGGTCTGAGAGGAAGCACCATGAACCGTTATCCGCTGTGGAAGTACGCGATCCTTATTCTCGCGTTGCTCGTCGGCACCATCTACACCTTGCCGAATATCTTTGGTGAGGCGCCGGCTGTGCAGGTTTCCAGCGCTAAAGCCACGTTGAAGGTCGACTCGGGTCTACAAAGTCGAGTCGAGGCTGCCTTGGCTGAAGCCAAGATCAAGGCCGACTTTGTGCAGTTGGAAGGCAATTCCATCAAAGCGCGTTTCGCCGACCTTGATGCCCAGATTCAGGCCAAGGAAGCGATCAGCAAGGCGATCAACACTGATCCGGCCGATCCGACCTACATCGTTGCGCTGAATCTGCTGTCGCGCTCACCCCATTGGTTGTCCAGTCTGCATGCCTTCCCGATGTATCTGGGCCTCGACCTGCGTGGCGGGGTGCACTTCTTGATGCAGGTCGATATGAAGTCGGCATTGACCAAGAAGGCCGAGTCGCTGACCGGTGATGTGCGCACCATGCTGCGTGACAAAGGCATTCGCCACTCCGGCATCAGCCGTGAT
>CAUPEV010000231.1:0-7036 GCA_963510335.1 uncultured Roseateles sp. | reverse complement strand
TATCGCTGTTTCCGTACTCAGCTTCCTCAAGAATGTCTTAAGAGTGCATTAATGCGACGCTTGCTACAGTTGGCGCCATGAAAATCTGCCTCGTAGAAGACGATTTGTAGCATGGCCACTCGGTGCAATCCCTGATTCAAGATGGCGGCCATGACGTGGTATGGGTGCGCCGCATCACCGAAGCGCGCTACTGGCTGGAGCAACAGGTATTTGATGCCGTGGTGCTGGATTTGGGCCTGCCCGACGGCAATGGATTGGATCTGCTGCGCAGCATTCGCCAGCATGACAAGCAGATGCCGCTGATCGTCATCACCGCCCGCGACGGGATTGAAGACCGATTGCACGGCCTGGACAGTGGCGCTGATGACTATTTGGTCAAGCCCTTTGCCGGCCCCGAGTTGCTGGCGCGCCTGCGCGCAGTGGCACGGCGTTCTGGCCTGGCTCAAGAGTCCGAACTGCATGAATGGCTGGTCAAGGACCTCAAGCTCGACGAGCGCCGCATGGTGCTGACGCGCGGCGAAGATGTCATCAACCTCTCCAAAACCGAATTCACCATCTTGCTGACCCTGCTCAAGCTACCTGACCGCGTGGTGACGCGGCGCGAGTTGGAGGCGCGCGCGCTGCCTAACGCAGACAGCCATGCACTTGACGTGCATATGTTCAATCTGCGCAAGAAAATCGGCGAAGGCTATGTGCGCACCGTGCGCGGCGTTGGCTTTCTGGTTGAGCGCAAATGATGGCGGCGGCGACCCAGGGCGCCATGCCGGGCGCCACGAGTTCCTTGCTGGGCCGCACTTTCGGCGCATTTTGCGTCGTGCTGGTGCTGATCTGGGGCCTGCTGATGCTGCGCGAATTCCACGAGGTGCGCGTTGTCAACACACGCAACGGCCAGGCCTCCAACCAACTATGGGCCGAGCATGCCCGCATGCAAGCCACGCTTTGGGCCGACCAGCCCGAACGCTTGCGGGCTGCCCTGGCTGAGCTGGAGCACCTGCGCGAACAAGAGTGGATGGGGATTGGCTATGAGGCACCCATCATTGCGCTGCAAGTTTGGCAAGGCGATCGCCTCCTGTATCGGCAAGGCCCACCGGAGATGGGCGACCGTCTGACGCCGGACGAGCAAAAGTTCGAGAGCGATGCGCGCTGGCTCTTCGTGCAAGCGCATGCCCCGGACTTGGGGCTGACGGTCAAGCGCTGGCAGGAAGTGCCGGGTGACTGGCATTTCAGCGCCGATGGCCTAACTCATTATGCAAGGCCCTTATTTTACAGCATGCCGGTGATGCTGCTGCTGTCCTGGCTGCTGCTTCGCGCCGGCTTTGGCCCATTGCAGCGCATAGGCGCGCAGATTGCGCAGCGCTCGGCTACCGATCTGTCTGCATTGCCGCCCACGCCCTACCGCGAACTGGCACCGGTGGTCGACTCGGTCAATGGCCTGATGGGGCGGCTGCAAGAACGTCTGGAGCGCGAGCGCGAGTTTTTGCTGGACGCAGCGCATGAGCTGAAGACGCCACTGGCCGTCATGCAACTGAACGCAGAGTCACTGCAGGATGCGCCGCCGGGAGCGCGTCGCAATGAGTCGGTGCAACGCCTGAACGAAGGCGTCAAACGCGCTACCCACACGGTGCATCAACTGCTCGCATTGGCTCGCTCGGGCGCCGATCAGGAAAGCATCGCCTTGCGCCCGCATGATTTGGTGGCGCTGGTGCGCGACCGCATCGCGCTGAGCAGCCAATTGGCTCTGCAGCGAGGCATTGAGGTTGAACTTGAAGCGCCCGAAGCCTGCGGGTTGGCGATGAACCGCGAGAGCATTGGTGCGCTGGTCGACAACCTGGTCGACAACGCGGTCAAGTACTCGCCTGCAGGCAGCTTGGTGCGGGTCGCCATTGCCAAGAGCCCGCGGAGTGTTGAATTGAGTGTCAGCGATCAAGGGCCGGGTATCCCGCCAGAGATGCGACGCAAGGTGTTCGAGCGATTTTTTCGTCTGCCGGATCAAAGCCAATCCGGCAGCGGCCTGGGCCTCGCCATCGTCGAGCGGGCTGCCGCTCAGCATGGTGCGGAAGTGCATTTGGGCGCAGTCGCCGATGGCGCAGGTCTGTGCGTCAGCGTGCAGTTCAAGGCCTTGGCTTGAGCCACTGCCTTTGGGCCAGGCTCGCCGCTGTGCTACTGCCCCTACCGATGTTCAGCACCACAGTTTCTGCGGCCGGTGCCGCTCCATTGACTTTGATGCCCTGGCCCCAGAAGGTCCAAGTTCTCGATGGTAGGCTTGACTTCAACCCTCGCTCCCCTACAACCGTAGAGGGCGCCGATCTGAATGCGGCGATATAGCGCTGGCAGCAGCGCAAAAGCAAACAGATCTCTTCAGGCGGACGTTCAGAGTGGCGTTCAGAGCAAGGAAAGTGGGCGCGCTGCAACTCTTGGCCGAGGCGGTTTAAGCCGGTCAGTACTACGCTCGGCAGCATGTCAAATTCCTCAACGGCGCCACCACAAGCAAGAGCGCTTGAACCGCTTTGCTGATGCCTTGCCACCCGAGAGTGACACCGTCAGAGTGATGGAAGCTGCCGTCAGTCGCCTGCACACGGACACGGGCGATGCCCGAGCTATTGCTAGCTTGCGCCAAACCTTGAGCCGCTGGTAGGCCAACACCGCAGCGCGATTGTCCTTGCTCGCCGATCAGCCGGCCCTGGCGGAACTGACTCCAGCAGCTTTAGATTTTGGCGATCTTGCGGCCTTGGCGATGTCACTTCTAGACTGCCTGTCGCATCAGCGCAGACTGGGTTCCAAAGGTTGCGTGGATCGGGTTGCGGCCCAAGGCCGCAACCGAAGGCGCGCTCGCTCGGCCGCTGTTGACTTAACTAGCGTCTCCCTAAGTGGCGACCCATCCGGTGAGGCTAACTACCGGCACGATCAGGGTCTCGGTAAATCTCTCGAAGGGTGCCTGCAGGCGTTGCACGGTTTCGATGTCGGGCGCCTCAAGCAGCGAGTAATTGTGCGATTGGTCGGCGGCGGCCCATTCGCCGCGAATTTTCACATCGACTGGAATCGATGCGTAGAAGGCCTTGGCCAGCGTGGCGAGTTCGCCGAATTGCGCGGCGCTCAGATTGGCTCGCGTTCGATTGGTCAGCAAAAAGAGCATGGCTCCAACTCCAAGGCGCAATGGTTAACAAGGCTAGGGTAAGCCCGGGCTGGCAGGGCTCGCTGTGCACAACGAAACTCAAGGCTCGCTCAACGCGATTCAAGGCTTTGTGGCGAACTGTTTAGCACGTAGGAAATGTTACAACTAAATCAAACTTGAGCGCGCGAATTGGCTGGCCCGGAAGGCGTTGCAAGTCATGCTTGCGGCTGGGTTCGGCGAGGGCAACGTGCGTGCGCGTATCGAGTTAGAACCGATCCACTTAAGGGAAGGAACTGCCGGCATGACGACACTCATCGGCTCGGCTGCGTTAAAGGTTCAGGTGATGTGCGAGGGCATCCGCTACACGGCGGCGCTCGGAGATGCCGCTTCGCATTCGATGCCCAATTACTATCCCTATCGCTTCAAGGACGGTGAGCACGATCCCACCGGCAAGGGAATTACCACCATTCCCTACCTGATAAACACAGCGGACGGTACCGAGATCCGAATTCTGGGTAACGGCGATTCTCCATGGCATGTGCAAGGCGACCTGAAGCAGGGTTACCGCTTGATCGACGATCGCAACGGCTACAGCGTGCCGATCGAATTCGAGCCCTTGCGGCCATGGTTGACGCAAAAGACCGCCGACGGCCTGCCGTTCTCGCAAGCCGGTGTCACCACCCATGGCGACATGCTGGTGATCAACGTCGCGCCGGGTTGCGAATACTTCCTGCACAAGCTCGATGGTGTGTCGATGCGCTGCACGTTTTGCGCCTACGGTGCGCCCGACGAACGCACCGTACACCTGGGGCAGAAGACCGGGAGGGTGGAGATTCCACCGCCAACGCTCGAACGCATGCGCGAGGCGCTGAATGCCGTCATCGAGCAGACCGAGATCCGCCACATCTACCTGGTCGGTGGCTCCTTGACCGACGCGCGCAAGGAAGGCGAGCGTTTCCTGCAACTCGCAAGATTCGTCAAGCAGGCCAATACGCGCGGCATTCCCGTCACTTTGGGGTCGGGTGCGCTGCCAGATGATTTGATCGAGCAATTCCATTCCGAGCAGTTGGTGCAGCATGTTTGCTTCAATTTGGAGATGTGGTCGGAGGAGCTGTTCGCGAAGGTTTGCCCGGGCAAGAATCGTTATGTGGGCTATGCCCGCTGGATCGAGGCGCTTGAAACCGCCGTGCGCTTTTGGGGCCGAGGCAATGTCTATTCGGCCATGGTGGCCGGTATTGAACTCGAGCCCGAGCATGGCCTGGACTGGGAAGAGGCGGTACGTATCGCGCTGCGCGGTGCTGAAGACCTGTGCAGCCGCGGCATCATCCCGATCTACTCTCTCGTCTGGCCGGTCGGAGGGCGCCAGCGCGCGGATTTTCACGCGTGCATCCGCAGCTATTTCGAGGCCTTGAGCAGTGGCAGCCATGAGATCCGTCAACGGCTCGGGCTTTCGGTATCGGAAGGCTTTATGTGTCATCGCTGCGCCTATATGCAGCTTGAATGTGACATGGACCGGACACAGCAGGTGGTGCCAGCATGAGTGATGAACGTGAACGACCCACAGCAGCGAAGGGTCAAGGCCCCGATCCCTCGTCGATTGTTCGGCTGAGCACGGCTTACTGGGAAAGCCAGACGCTGCTTACCGCGAACCGGCTGCGGCTGTTTGATTTCCTTGCTGACGGGGCCCGCTCCGCCGACGAGGTGGCAGCCGGGATGGGCCTCAATCCGCGCAGCACGGTCTTGTTTTTGCGTGCCTGCGTCGGGCTGGGCTTGCTCGAGCAAAAGGATGCTTGCTTCCAGAACGCGCCCGTAGCATCCGTGTTCCTGGTCTCACGCAGCCCCGCATTCATGGGCAAGGTGATTCACTACAGTGACCAGCTCTACTCGGCCTGGGGCCATCTGGAAGATTCGCTGCGCGCTGGCCAGCCGGCACTTCCGGCACAAAGCTATTTGGGCGACGACGCCGAGCGAACGCGTGGCTTCGTCATGGCCATGCACGATAGGGCGCTCGGCATTGCACGCGCCCTGGTGCCCTTGTTGGATCTGTCCGGCCGCCGCCGTCTCCTCGATGTCGGCGGCGGGCCGGGTACCTACTCCGTGCTGCTGACCGAACGATACCCTGGCCTGCATGCCGAGGTCATTGAGCTACCTGGTGTGGCGGCCGTGGCGCGTGAATTGGTTGCGGCCGCCGGGGCAAGCGAGCGCGTGAGCCTGCGCGATGGCGATTACCACAGCGCCAGCTTCGGCACGGGCAAGGACGTCGTGCTGATGTCCGGCATGTTCCATCGTGAAACCGAGCAGGCCTGTCGCGGCCTGATCGAACGCGCGGCAGCATGCCTGGATCGCGGGGGTTTGCTGGTGGTGAGTGATGTGTTCGCCGACCCGGGCGGCACGCATCCGCCCTTCGCTTCCATGTTCGGCTTGAACATGATGCTAACGGCGGCCGATGGCGGCGTACACGCAGACGCCGACGTGCAGCGCTGGATGGCCGAAGCCGGCTTTGTGGAATTGCGCACGGTCTCGCTGCCGCCGCCCATGCCCCATCGAATGGTGATGGGCAGCAAGAAGTGATGTTGCGTCGCGGCCTGTTGAAAGCATGGGGCGGTGTCACCCTGTGTCCGCTGTTAGCCCGCGCCCAGCCGAGCGCGCCAGGTGCAGCGGTGGCGCCGCAATTGAAGGCCTTGGGCGGTGAACGATTCCAAGTCGGGCGTATCGTCGTCGAGAAAGCCGCACATCGTCTCATCGTGCCCGGTCGCGTGCATGTGCTGGGCAAGCCTTTGGAATACTTGGCCACCAGCCCAGGAGCAAAAAAGGCCTATGAATCGTTGTTGGAGCTTGACGCCAGCGGCACGGAATTGAACTTGGCCAGCATTCTCATCGGGCTTGAACGCGATCCGAACGTGCCTGCCTGGAAGCCACTTGGCCAAGCCGGCCAAACCGGCCAGATCGGTCAGCGGGTCAAGCTTTTCTTGGCCTGGACCGAGGGTGGTCAACGTCGGCAGGTGAGCGCGGCAGAGGCTCTGCTCGACGTGGACGTCCGTTCCAGGGCCGACGCGGTCGAATGGGTCTATACGGGATCATTCACATCGAAAGATGGCAGCCAACTTGCCGCCGATGTCACCGGCACCTTGATCAGTTTCATCAAAAGAGACCCGACCGGTATCTTCGAAGTGGTGTCCGACCTCAGCCTGGGGCCCTATGGCGCGGTGCGCGGCAACAGCATGCTCCCGCCCGAGGCATCAGCCATCGAGTTGATCGTCGAAGTCGGGATAGCCGCGAAATGATCGCGGCACGCTTGGTCATGCTGGCGGTGTCGATGCTGATCGTGCTGGCCGCTTTTGAAGCGGGCGTCGAACAATGGCAGCCTTCTGCGCTGCGCGTGCTTGTCACGGCCGTGGCCGGTCTGCTCGCGCCGCTATTCTGGCCCGGTACGGCGGCCACTGCTGGCCGCACTGGCGCTCGGATTGTTGCTTGGTCCTTTGCGGCGGCGGCTCTGGCGGGCGCCGCGCTGCTGGTTTTGGGTGGACCGATGCAGTCCTTCTGGCTCGTCATCACCGCTTGTGCCTTGCTGATGCTGATGCTTGTGCTGGCACACAGCCTTTTGGCCGCGCTCGAGTTGCGTTGGCGCCAGCGTTCTGTGGATGCGCACGACGCGCGCGAACAGGCCGGCCGAGCCACGGCGACGGCGCTGGCCTTGCTCGGTTCGACGCCGCTGTGGTGCGGCCCGGCGGCGGAGTTGCTTGCCGCACGCCATGCATGGATCGTCGACGCCATCGTCGGAGTCAGCCCGCTGACTCACCTGGCCGTGGCCAGCCGCAACGATCTGCTGCGCAACCAGTGGTTCTATCAACACTCAAATCTGGCGGGGCTGCGGATCACTTACCCCGAACTTGATGCTGTGGCGTGGTCCTATGCAAGTGCCTG
>CAUPEV010000230.1:0-7041 GCA_963510335.1 uncultured Roseateles sp. | reverse complement strand
CTGACGCGCGAACATGCCTTGGGCCAGCGCAAAGCGGGCCTCGAAATCGCGTTTGTTGCTGGCAATGGCCGCTTGTAATTCGCCCGCATTCAGGCCGGCGGCGGCGCGTTCGGCGGCGGCCAGCCAAGCTCCAAGTGCGGCAAAGCGGGCATGTGGCGTGATGCTGTCCACTGCCTTGGCCGCCACCGGCTCAAAAGCTGCTTTGGCATCGGCCAAGAGGCCGAGTTCGAGCAAGGCGCGCACATAGTCAAAGCGCGCCACTTCATTGGCAGGGTCGGTCTCCAGCGCGCTTTGCAGCTTGGTGAGCGCGGCTTCCAGGTCGCCCTCGGCCATCAAGTCTTCGGCTTCGGCGACCTCTTCTTGGGCTTCCAGCACCTCGCCAGCGGGCACATGCTTGTCGAGGAACTCGCGGATCTGCGCCTCGGGCACCGCGCCCACAAAACCGTCGACTGGTTGGCCGTCCACGAACATCACGCAAAACGGAATGCTGCGCACGCCGAACATCTGGCTCAGCTGGGTGGAGATCTCCGGCACCTCATCGGCATTCACCTTGGCCAGCTTGAAGCGGCCCGCATAGGCGACCTCGAGCTTCTCCAGCAGCGGGCCGAGGGTGCGACAGGGGCCGCACCAGGGTGCCCAGATGTCCAGCAGCATGGGCTGCTGCACCGAGCCGTTGATGAGTTCGGATTCGAAGTTTTGTAGCGTGATGTCTATCATGGCGGGTGAGCTTGTTGGCGGTTCAGCGGCAGGTGAGGGCCCGTAAAAATGGGCTGACGGCGAGCAAATGGCGCTCGCCGCCTACAATTCAAGGTTTTCTAGTCTTGCAAGCGGGCCTTACAACCGTATAGGACTTGCCGAGCGTCTCAATGAACATAGCAGCAGCAACTCCTTTGGTCGGCGTAGTGATGGGTTCCAGCAGTGACTGGGACACCATGAAGCATGCGACCGCCATTCTCGCCGAGTTCGGCATCGCCTTTGAGGCGCGGGTGGTGTCCGCCCACCGCATGCCAGACGATATGTTCGCCTACGCCGAGACGGCGGCCGCGCGTGGCCTGCAGGCCATCATTGCGGGAGCCGGCGGCGCCGCCCATTTGCCGGGCATGTTGGCTGCCAAGACCGAGGTGCCGGTGCTGGGCGTGCCGGTTGCCAGCCGCCATCTGCAAGGGGTTGATTCCTTGCACTCGATTGTGCAGATGCCCAAGGGCATTCCGGTGGCAACATTTGCAATCGGCAATGCCGGCGCCGGCAATGCGGCATTGTTTGCCGTCGCGATGCTGGCCAATCACGACGCCGATTTGCGCGCGCGCTTGACGGCCTACCGGGCCCGCCAGACCGAGGTGGCCCGCGCCATGACGCAGGACTTGATCTGATGCGGGCGACATTGCTGCCGGGTGAATCGAGCCTGGGCGTGATGGGCGGCGGCCAGTTGGGCCGCATGTTTGTGCACGCCGCGCAAAGCCTGGGCTTTCGCACCGTGGTCTTGGACCCGGATACCGACAGCCCGGCCGGGCTGGTTGCCCACCAACATATCCGCGCCGACTATCTGGACCCAAACGGTCTGAGTGAGTTGGCGCAGCAGTGTGCCGCCGTCACGACCGAATTCGAGAACGTGCCTGCCAAGGCCTTGGAACAATTGGCGCAGACATGTTTTGTGGCGCCAGCCGGCGCGGCGGTCGCGATTTGCCAGGACCGTGCCGCCGAGAAAGCCCATTTTGCGGCCAGTGCAGTCGCTTGCGCGCCCTATGCGGTGATCACCACCGAGGCCGATTTGTTGGCCGTCGGCGACGACTTGCTGCCGGGCATCCTGAAGACCGCCACCATGGGCTATGACGGCAAGGGCCAGGTGCGGGTGCGCAGCCGCTCCGACTTGGCTGCCGCTTGGGCTGAGCTCAAACAGGTCCGTTGTGTGTTGGAGCAGATGCTGCCGCTGGCGCTGGAGATCTCGGTCATCAGCGCCCGCAGCGCCCAAGGCGACATCGTCCAGTTCCCGGTTCAGCAGAATCTGCATATCGACGGCATCCTGGCCGTCACGCAAGTGCCGGCTCCAGATGTCAGCCAGGAATTGCAGGCTCAAGCCTTGGCCTCGGCCGCGCGCATTGCGGCGTCGATGAACTATGTCGGCGTGCTCTGTGTGGAGTTCTTTGTGCTGCAAGACGGCCGCCTGATCGTCAACGAGATGGCGCCACGCCCGCACAACTCGGGGCACTACACGATGAATGCCTGCGATCTGTCGCAGTTTGACTTGCAGGTGCGCGCGATGGCTGGCCTGCCGCTGACGCAGCCGCGCTTGCATTCGCCGACGGTGATGCTGAATCTGCTCGGTGATTTGTGGTTTATGGAGCAAGCCCCAACGGCTGCGGGCACGCAGCCTGCCCCCCGAGGGGGCGCAACCCTGCTTGGGGGCGGCCCGGCGCAGGGCGCCGCTCCCGGTGTCGAGTGCACACCGGCGTGGGACCAAGTGCTGGCCTTGCCCGGCACGCATCTGCATCTCTATGGCAAGGCCAATGCCAGGCCTGGCCGCAAGATGGGCCATCTGAACATCACTGCAGGCACGCCTGAGCAAGCCGAAAGCACCGCGCGGCGAGCCGCCGCTTTGCTGGGTTTGTCGACTGCGTGGTGATTTTTTTGAGCCTGTTGAAATGTTGCTGAACGGTGCTGATCCTCAAGCTATTGCCTTGGCTGCTACTCGCTTGGCGGCCGGTGAATTGGTTGCCTTGCCGACCGAAACGGTCTATGGCCTGGGCGCGCGCGCCGATGACGACGCCGCAGTGGCGAAGATTTTTGCCGCCAAGGGCAGGCCTGCCGATCACCCGCTGATCGTGCATGTGCTGGACGCGGCCGATGCCGCCGCCTTCAGCTCTGAGATGCCAGCTTTGGCCAAGTGTTTGATGGATGCGTTCTGGCCCGGCCCGCTGACAGTGATCGTGCCGCGAGCGCCGGCCATGGCTGCGGCGGCGGCGGGTGGGCAGAGCAGCATCGGCCTGCGTTGCCCGGCTCATCCGGTGGCGCGTGCCTTGCTGGCGGCGGCACGGGCGCAGGGCGTGCTCGGGGTGGCGGCGCCCAGCGCGAATCGCTTTGGCCGCATCAGCCCGACCCAGGCGCAGCATGTGGTGAGCGAGTTCGATGCCGACTTATTGGTCTTGGACGGTGGCGAATGCGCGGTCGGCATCGAGTCCAGCATTGTGGATTGCAGCCGTGGCGGCGCTGCCTTGTTGCGCCCGGGCGTGTTGACGGCGGCGCAGATTGAAGCGGTGTTGGGCCAAGCTTTGCAAGGCCCGGATGCTCAAGCGCCGCGCGCCTCGGGCACCTTGGCGGCCCATTACGCGCCGCGTGCGACGGTGCGCCTCATCGATAGCGTGGACTTGTCAGCCCGCTTGGCCGGGCCTCTTCCGGCAGGGCTGGCGGTATATTCCCGCACGGTAGATGCGTCAAGTCTGGGTCGATTGGCGAGAAGCATGCCGGCTGATGCCTTGGCAGCGGCGCAGCAGTTGTTTGCCGTGCTGCGCGAGTTGGATGCGGCCGGGGCACAAGAAATTTGGATTGAATTGCCGCCGCAGGACAGTGAGTGGGATGGGGTCAGGGACCGCCTGACCCGGGCTGCTGCGGCGTTCGAGGCCTAGGGCCGAGTTGTGCGTGGATTTATTGGACGGAGTTTTCATGAAGAGTATTCAAGCTAGCGCGGGTCGCTATGGCCGCGCTTTGGTTTCGGCTGCGGCCTTGGGGCTATTGGCGGCCTGCGGCGGCGGCACCGAGCAGATCGAGCCGTTCAACCCGTCGCGCATCATCGCGCTGGGTGATGAGTTGAGTTTGATCACGCCCGAGGGCAAGAAGCACACCATCAATGCGCTCAACGCGACGACAGGCGCTCTCGAATGCCAGAACAACCCAATTTGGGTGCAAACATTGGCCGCGTCTTTCAGCCTGGTGTTTGCCGAATGCAATCCAGATAAAGTCGCCACACCGCAAGGCTTGATGTATGCACAGGCCGGCGCCAAAGTGGCGGATGTGAAGCTGCGCATCGACAGCGTGCTGGCCGCAGGCATTGGCCCCAAGGATTTGATCTCGGTCTTGGTGGGCGCCAATGATGTGATGGAGCTGTACGCCAAGTATCCGGCTCAAAGCAAAGAGGCATTGCTTGGCCAAGCGCGTGCCCGAGGCAAGGAGTTGGGTAGTCAAGTCAATCGCTTAGCCGACGCCAATGGCCGCATTATTGTGTCGACTTTGCCCGATATGGGTATCACGCCTTTTGCACAGGCAGCAGCCAAGGCTGATCCAACGGCGGCACAGTTTCTGAGCAATTTGACGCGTGAGTTCAATCTCGAGATGCGGGTAGAAATCATCAATGACGGTCGCTTGATTGGACTGGTGTTGACCGACGAGAACTCGCAGCAGATGGCCAGGTTTCCTGGGAGTTTTGGAATTTCAAATTTGGCGGAAGCTGCATGCTTGAGCAGCCCGGCAATGCCTGATTGCACGACCAAGACGCTGACAGCGGCGGCCACCAAGGACAATTCTTGGACCAGCTATTTGTGGGCGTCCGAGCTTTTCTATGCGCCAGCCGGGCATGCGCAGATGGGCCAGTTGGCGGCGAACCGCGCTCGCAATAATCCCTTCTGATTTGCTGCCAGTCAATCGGGCCCGGCCGCACTGAATCGGCCGGGTTTTTTCGTTTTGGATGGACCCAATTTACACTGCCGCCATGACTGTATTGCTGGCCCTGGATAGTTCGACCGAAACGATGGCATTGGCGTTGACAAGCCCGGCCGGCGCTTGGTTTTTTGAAGCGGCAGGCGGGCAACAAGCCTCGGCGAGGCTGGTGCCCGAGGCGCTGGCTTTGCTGGCGCGAGCCGGTTTGCGCTTGAGCGAGGTGGATGCGATTGGTTTTGGCTGCGGCCCAGGCGCTTTTACCGGCCTGCGCGCAGCCTGTGCGGTGGTGCAGGGCCTGGCTTTCGGGGCGTCTAAGCCCGTCCTGTCGATAGACAGTTTGATGTTGGTTGCCGAAGCTGCGCGCCAGCAGGCCGAACTTGGCGGGCAAGTGCTGAGTGGCCCGATCTGGGTCGCGATGGATGCGCGCATGGGTGAAATTTATGCCGCCTGCTATGTGTGGGAGCAGGGCGTATGGTCGCTTGAGCGTGCACCTGCGCTCTTCACGCCAGCCGCCCTGTGTGAAATCTGGGCCTTGCAACCACCCGCTGCGCTGGCTGGATCGGCGCTGACCGAGTATGCCGAGCAACTCGGCCGCGCTGATCTGAGCTTGTGCCGCTCGGCCGGTCGGTATTGGCCGCACGCAGATTCTCGCGCGGCGGCGCTGGCTGCCTTGACGCGGCAAGCCTGGGATGCCGGTGCGCAACTGGACGCTGCCGAGGCGATGCCGGTCTATGTGCGCGACAAGGTCGCTCAAACCACGGCGGAGCGCCTCGCGGCGCGAGCAGCAATATGAGTGCGCAACTGGTGCCGGCGTCGACGCGCTTGTGGCCGATGCGTGCAGCCGATTTGGCCGAAGTCATGGCGATTGAGCGGCGGGTCTACACAATGCCCTGGACCGAGGGCAATTTCATCGACTCGCTGGCGGCTGGCTATCAAGCCTTTGTGCTGCGCAGCGCGCCGGCATTGCGTAAGCCGCAGACTCAGCTGCTCGGCTACTTTCTCGCCATGAAGGGGGTGGACGAAATGCATCTGCTCAATCTTTCGGTCGGGCTTGAACAGCAGGGGCGGGGCTTGGCTCGTTATATGTTGGACAGCTTGTGCGATATCTGCCGCGCGCAGAGCTGCCCACAGCTGTGGCTGGAAGTGCGCGCCAGCAATCGGCGCGCGCGCGATGTGTATCTGCGCTACGGTTTTGCTGAAATAGGCTTGCGGCGCGGCTATTACCCAGTGGTCCAAGGGCCGCGCGAAGATGCGGTGCTGATGAATCTGGCGGTGACACCGTGAGTTGGGACGAGCGCCAGCGCTTGATGTTGGCCGAGATGGGCTTGCGGGTTTGGTCGCCGCTTCAAGGGAGTGCGCCGGCGCCGGAAGCAGCTGAGCAACGGGTGCCCGTGTCGAGCGAGTCGGCCAGCCCGGCCGGGGCTTTGGACATAGCCAATGCCACTTCGACTACTGCTGCCGCTTCAACTGCGCGGGGTCCTGTCGCCGCTGTGCAAGCCCTGCCTGCAGGCTTGCGGCCAAACAGTCAGTCCGGGGCAGACTTGCCGCAGCATGCCGACCCGGCCGCACGCCTGCCCGCGATCGCAGCGATGGATTGGCTCGAATTGCGCCACAGCGCTGCGGAATGCCGGGCCTGTGCGCTGTGCGGCGGGCGCAGCAAGAGCGTTTTTGGCGCGGGGCCAAGCAGGGCGGATTGGCTGGTCGTCGGAGAAGCGCCGGGCGAGCCAGAGGATGCGCTCGGCGAGCCCTTCACCGGTCAAACCCTGCAACTGCTCGGCAATATGTTGCGAGCCATCGATGTGTCTTTTGACGCGTCGCCCGATGCGGCGCTGCCGCCGGAGCGCTTGGCCTATTTGAGCTTAGCCTTGAAATGCCGGCCGGCCCCGGGCAGCACGCCTGGGCCGGAGGAGTTGCAGCAATGCCGCCCCTATCTGGATCGGCAAATAGCCTTGTTGAAGCCGCGCATCATTTTTGCCATGGGGCGCCTCGCCGTGCAGGCCTTGCTGGGCAGCAATGAGCCCTTGGGCCGATTGCGTGGCCGCGTGCATGCTTACCAGGGCAGCCCGGTGATCGCGACTTTTGCGCCTGCCTATTTGCTGCGCAATCCGTCTGAGAAGGCGCGTGCCTGGGAAGACCTTTGTCTGGCGCGAGCCACGCTGCAAGGGCTGGGGCCGCGATGAGTTCGGCGGCCGCGGCAAGTTTTGGCCTTGACGGGGCTTTGCTGCCATGCGCCGCTGCAATTGTTGACCGCCGGGGGGATGTATTGCGGGCCAATGCCTTGTGGCCACAAGAGTTGGGTGGTGACTGGCAAAGCCTCGCGGCGGCCGATCGGAATTGCTTGTTGGCTGCGCTGGCTGGTACGGCCGATTTCGAGTTGCGCTTGCCCGGCGGATT
>CAUPEV010000229.1:0-7056 GCA_963510335.1 uncultured Roseateles sp. | reverse complement strand
TGGCCTCCAATTTTTCATATACTGCCATCGCCGCCTGATCCTGCACAAAGATGCCGGCTTGGCCGCTGCTGCCTGAACTTTCCCACACCGTATAGCGGCCGAGATAGCGTTCGGCAATCCGCTGTGGATCCTGGCAGAGCGTTTGCAGATCGGCCAGTTTGAGCTGCGGGTCGGCCACATGCTGCTCAAACGCTTGCATCAACTGGGTCTTGTTGATCACCGGCAGATCCGCCAGCTTCAGCGTGGAGAGTTCGCGCCCGGCCAGCAGACGGCGATAAAAAGGCGTTGCCTGCGCAGCTTGTAAAAGCTGCGCTAGCCGCTTGGACTGGAGCGCTAAGCTGGCATCAGTCTGGATAGCATTGGAGTACATAGCTGCCCGGTGCGGCGCCGAGTGGCATTTTTTCTGGGGCGTGTGGCTTGGCTTTGGGCTTGACTTTGATTGATGAACGGGCGGCCAGCCAGTCATGCCAAGCCGGCCACCAAGAGCCGCTGATGGGGTCCAAACCTTGCGCCCATTCTTGGTGGGGCACCCAGGCGCCGTGGCGGGGGCGGGTGTCGATACGGTAGCTGCGCCGGGCGTGCCCAGGCTCGGAGATGATGCCGGCATTGTGCCCGCCGCTGGTCAAGACAAAGGTGATCTCTGCCTCGCACAGATGGTGCAGCTTGTAGACCGACGCCCAGGGCGAGACATGATCTCTTTCGGTGCCGACCAGAAAAATCGGCACCTCGATATCGCCCAAGGACACGCTGCGGCCATCGACGCGGTAATTGCTGGTAGCCAGCGCGTTATGCAAATAGAGCGCGGTCAGATACTCATGGTGCATGCGGGCGGGCATGCGGGTTGTGTCGGCGTTCCAATCCATCAAATCGGTATGCGGTTCGCGCTCGCCCATCAGGTACTCGCGCATGCGTCGGGTCCAGACCAGGTCGCGGGAGTGCAAAAACTGGAAGGAGCCGGCCATTTGTTCGCCGGTCAAAAAGCCCTTGCCGCGGGTGATTTCGTCCACATAGCCAATCTGGCTTTCGTCGATGAAGAGGCCCAGCTCGCCCGGTTCGGAGAAATCGGTTTGCGCCGCGAGCAAGCTCAGTGATTGCAGAGGGGGTAAATTTTCAGCGCCGGCTACGCTGGCTTGTTCGCCGCGCCTAGCCAAGGCCGCCGCAGCGATGGCCAGCAAGGTGCCACCGAGGCAGTAGCCCATGGCGTGAACCGGCCTTGCTTTGCCGTGAATGGTGCCTATGGCCCGCAAAGACTCAAAGACGCCAAGGCGCAAATAGTCGCTCATGCTGAGTTCGTGATCGCTGGCGTCCGGGTTGCGCCAGGACAGCATATAGACCTGATGGCCTTGCTCGACCAGATAGCGCACCATCGAATTGTGCGCAGACAAGTCGAGGATGTAGTACTTCATGATCCATGAGGGCACGATCAGCAGGGGCTCGGGGTGGACCTGAGCGGTCTGCGGGGTGTAGCAGATCAATTCGATCAAATGGTTGCGCATCACCACCTCGCCGGGCGTGATGGCAACATCGCGGCCGGGCAAATGGCGACGCTGCTGGCTTGGCCCGGCGGGTATCAGGCCGCCGCTGATGTCTTCCAGATAATGACGTGCGCCTTGGGCCAGATGTGCGCCCTGACTGGCCACGGCATCTTGCAGCACGACCGGATTGGTCGCCAGCCAATTCGCCGGTGCCAGCATATTCAAGGCCTGGCGGGCGAAGAACTCGGTCATTTCGGCATGGTGAGCGCTCATGCCGGGTGTTTTTGCGGCCTCGCGCCAAAAGCTCTCACTTTGCCGAAAACCTTGGCGCAAGGCTGCGAATGGCCAGGTCGCCCAGGCTTGGTGACGAAAGCGCGGATCTTCGTCCAATTCGCCAATAGCAGGCTCGGGCGCTTCGCCTGCGAGCCTGACGCTGTCTTTGACGGCCTGCGTTGCCAGTTGACCCGCCAAGCTGGTCAACTCCATTTGGCGCCCCGGCGAGACGGCCAAATGCCAGGCCCAATCTGCCAGCGCCAAGCTCAATGCGACCGGCGACAAGCCCGATGTCAATGGGGCCGCACTGGCGTGTAGCAGCCGATCCAAGCGTTGGGTCGGCGACTCTATGGTGCGCGCTGTAGGAGTAAGGGCCAGGGGGCTGTTGAGTCGCTGCATAGAGCAATTCTGTGCTGGCAAGCCTAGGCCTTGTTTGATTTAAGGCAAGCTCAAGCCAGTCCCGACCGGCCCGCATGCGCTCACAAATCGTCCAGTATCGGCCGCAGCAAGTCGTCCCATTGTTCAACATCGGCCAGGCTGACACTCAGCCAAGCTAACGCTTCAGGCGCATGGGCCGCCCATTCTGCGTCTTCGGGCAAGCCTTCGTGCAAACGCATCAAATGCTCGGCAACCAGCCCGGCCGCCACCAAGGTGTGAACCTCGGGCTCGACCATCTTGTCGCCCAGTGACAGCAAGTCGTGATGCAAGCGGATGGCCGCCATCAATTCGGGCGCCATATTCCAAGCGCGCGCCAGCAAGGCGCCAGCCACCGCGTGGTCGGTGCGGTGGTTGGCGTTCTCGGTCGCGATATAGGAGCGGTCCACGCGTGCCGAGGCCTCCACCATGGTCGAGCCATAGCCGCGCACGCATTGCAGCAAGACCGGCATGCCGATGTGGCAGAACAGGCCGTAGGTGTGGGCCAGGTCGACCGAAATGCCCGGCAATTGGCGTGCGACAAAAGCCATCGCCGAGGCGCGTTTGGCCGAGCGCTCCCAAAAGCGTGCCAGTTGGGGGCTGTTGACAGGGATGGCGTTCTTCAGCAAGAAACCGGTCATGATGGCCGTGGTTTCTTTCAGGCCTATGCGGGTCATCGCCTGACCGACTGTGGTGCATGGCATGCCGTCGGCGATGTGAATGGGGCTGTTGGCCGTGCGCAGCAGGGTGGCCGACATGGCCACATCGCTGGCCGCAATGCGGGCGACCTCGTTCAAGTCGGGCTGCGCCTGCGCCATCGCTTGTTGCAGGCGGGCCAGCAACTCGGGGCAGGGCGGGATCACGATCGTCTTCAGTGCTCCGCTTTTGCGCGAGTTGTCAATTTCTTGGCGGATTGCTGGAATGCTCATTGAATGGGGTGATTTCGGCGCGACTTCAGGGTTCAGCAACTTGCTCAGCCTGTAAAGTGCTGTGCATTATCGGCATAGACAGCCCCAGAGCAAACGAGTCAGCGACAGCGCGCAGCGCTTTTTGCTCGCTGCCAGGAACACGCATTCGCTACAGCATGGCCTTATCCACCCGCAGACCGATTCCGAGCAGGCCGCACTGGGCTTGCGGTCTGCTGATGCTCGGCGCCCTGTGGCTGCTGCCTTGTGCGGCCTTGGACAGCAGCAAGGTACTGGAGGCTGCGGCCAAGTTCAACCCCCGCACCGTCACCGAGGCGCAAGCCTTGTTGCTGGCAATTGAGCGTGCGGCGGCGCTTGACGAGCCACAGCGCCTGACCGCCATCAATAGTTTCTTGAATCGCCGCATCGAGTTTTTTGAGGATATTGAGGTTTGGGGCAAGACCGACTATTGGGCCAGCCCATTGGAATCATTGGGCAAAGGGCGTGGCGACTGCGAAGACTACGCCATCGCGAAATACCTGAGCCTGCTCGGAGCCGGCATGCCGGTGGCCAAATTGCGCATGGTCTATGTGCGTGCCACGGTGGGCGGGCGTTCGCTGGCGCATATGGTGCTGGCCTACGATGCCGAACCGGGGGCGGAGCCTTTGATTCTGGATAATTTGATCGGAGATGTGCGCCCCGCCTCGCAGCGACCCGATTTGCAGCCTGTCTTCAGCTTTAATGGCGAGGGCTTGTGGCAAGGTGTGGGCAGCACATCGGCTGGTGATCCCTTGGCGCGCTTATCGCAGTGGCGCGTGTTGCTGGCCAAGGTGAAGGCGGAAGGGTTTTAGGCATGCTGATGTACTTGAAGAAAACGATAGATTGGGAATTTCCATGTCCTTGATGCGTCAAGTCTGGTTGCTCATATTGGGCGTGGTTTTGTTGGCTCTGGCCGGCAGCGTGGCGGTGTCGACCTTCTCGACACGGGCATTGCTGCAAACCCAGTTGCAGATCAAGAACAGCGATAACGCCAGCGCTTTGGCCTTGGCGCTCTCGCAGCACCGTGGTGACGCGGAGCTGAGGGAGTTGCTGATCTCGGCGCAGTTCGATACCGGCTATTACCGCAGCGTGGTCTGGCGTAAGGCCGATGGCAAGCTGGCCTTCGAGCGCCGCACTGCCGAGCAAATTGGCCGCGCGCCGGCTTGGTTTGTCAGCATGCTGCCTATCGCCGTGCAACCCGGCGTCGCACAAGTTTCCAACGGCTGGAATGCGATCGGCTCGGTCGAAGTGCTTTCCCATTCGGCCTATGCCCATGATGAGTTGTGGGCCAGCCTTTGCCGTATGGTGCTGCTGCTGGGAGCGCTGGGCCTGCTGGCCAGTTTTGGGGCTTATTTCGCCCTGCGACGCATTCGCCGCCCGCTCGACAATGCAGTCGCGCAAGCGCGGGCGGTGGTCGACGGCAGCTTTCAAATCATTGCCGAGCCGCATGTGCCCGAGCTGAAGGGGCTCACGCAGGCCATGAATGCGATGGTGCTGCGGGTCAAGAGCATGTTCGAGGCGCAGGCCGATCAATTGCAAGTCTTGCGTGTGCAAGCGCATTGCGACCCCTTGACCGGCATGAGTTCGCGCAAGCATTTTTTGGCCGAGTTGGACTCGGCCTTGACGCGTGACGAAGGCCCGCTGCAGGCTGGTTTGGTGTTGGTGCGGCTGCGCGATCTGGCTGGGCTCAACCAGCGCCTGGGTCGCCCGGCGGTCGATCAAGTTTTGCAGACCATGGCCAAGGCCGTGATGGCCTATCCGGAGCGTGTGCGTGGTTGCCTGGCCGGGCGCTTGAACGGCGCGGATTTTGCGCTGTGGCTGCCGGCGCCCGATGTGGCCGCCGAGACCGCGCAGGCCTTGGCCGATGCCTTGCATGCCAGCCTGCCGGCTTTTGGTGGCGGCATACAAGCGGCCTTGGGCGCGGTAGACTTGCCGCGCGAGTCGTCGATCGGGGCTTGGTTCGGGGAAGCCGACGCGGCTTTGGCGAGGGCCGAGAACCAAGCCGGATTTGTGGTGGAGTCCATGCGTGCCGCTGCCGTGCAGCAACGTGCGCAAGGCGAGCGGGCTTGGCGGGAGCAGATCGGCGAAGCGATCAGCGAGCGGCGCGGCAAGTTGCTGCAGTATCCGGTGCTTGACCGCGAAGGTCGGGTCTTGCATCTGGAGTGTCCGTTGCAGTTGCAGCTGGAGGCCAACGGTGAGTTCGAGTCGGCCACGCGCTGGTTGCCGCTGGCGGTGCGCAGCCGCTTGACGGCCGATGTGGACTTGCTGGCGGTGGCGCTGGCGCTGGAGGCGATCGCCAAAGACGGTCAGCAACGCTGCGTCAATATTGCACCGGCTTCGCTTTTGGACGGCGCCTTCGTCGCACGTCTGCGTGACCAAGTCTTCCATGCCCCGCAGGCCGCCCGCAAGCTCGGCTTGGAGCTGGCCGAGAGTGCTGCGACCCACCATTTTGATTTGCTCTTCGAGATGGGCCGGCAGTTGCGCCCTTTGGGTGTCAAGTTGGGGCTGGAGCATGCTGGGGCTGGTTTGGCGCAGGTCGATCGCCTCTATCAAGCCGGCTTGGACTATGTGAAGCTGGATGTCTCGGTCGTCACCGGTGTGTCGGGCGACGCTGCCCGCGCCGCTTTTGTGCGCGGCATGCTGGTGATGCTGCGCAGCTTGGCGCTCAAGGTCTATGCCGAAGGTCTGCGCGACCCGATGGACGTGCAAGCGCTGTGGGATTGCGAGCTGGACGGCGTGACCGGGCCTTGGGCGACGGCCCGCTTGAACAAGTAGGGCTGGGCTTTGGGCTTGACTTGCTGAACGCATGCTCAGCGGGCTGAATGAAAAATGAACCTGACCCCATTTCCCGAGGTGCGGGTCTGCGCAGGCTGTGGCAGAGCTGCCCAAGGACTGGCTCCCAGTTCAGTTCGGCCATTTTTTGAATTCAGGAAAGAATTGAAAATTGCCGACCGGATCGAAGACTGAAAGCTTGCTTGGCCGTGCGCCCGGGCGCAAGGCGCATGGCAAGCGCATCTCTCCACTGTCGCGGGCCGGCTTGCTGGCCGGGCTGCTGGCCGGGCTATTGGCTTTTGCCCTGACTGCGGCCAGCGTGCAGGTGCAGGCGGCCGAGCCCCTCACCCAGTTCAATATCGTGTTGCTGCAGCCCAGCTCAATGCTGGAGGAGCGGGTGCCAAATATTGATGCGATGGCGGCCTATGTCAACGCGGTCGAGGCGGCGGCCCGTGAAGCCGTGATTGCCAGCGGCGTGCAGCAATCGGTCGGCGGCTTTATCGTGATCGCGGTGCGGCCCGGCTTGCAGGCCAAGGTCTGGCTGGATTTCGATGCGATGCTGGATCTGCAGCTGAAGCAAGCGCTCGCGGCACGGGTCAGTGGCGTGCCGCCCTTCGAGACGGTCAAGGGGCCGGTCGTGTTCGCACTGAAGGTGGCCACCTGGGGCGCCAAGGCTTCGAAGCGCATCGCGCCCGCGCCGGCCGAATGGAAGCAGCTGCCTCGAAACGGTGCGCCGCTTGAGGTGGGCGAGCTGGTGGAGCGTCTCTGGGCCGACTAGCTCAAGCCAGGATCAAGCAATGTCCCCGCAGTGCAAGGCGTAGGGTCGGCCCAAACGCCTGTCCTCGAAGAAGTGCTTCAAGGTCTCGCGCACGGTGCGAAAGGCCAGCTCATCCCAGGGGATCTCATGCTCGTGAAATAGCCGCGCCTCCAGCGTCTCCGGCCCCGGATTGAATTGGTCCGACAGCAGCCGGGCGCGGGACTAGAGATGGATTTGCCCGACCTTGACCACATTCATCAGGCAGTCCAGCGCCTGCAACTCAATCTGCGCGCCGGCTTCTTCATCGGTCTCGCGCTGCGCGCCCTCGGCCGCCGTCTCGCCCAACTCCAAAAAACCGGCCGGCAAGGTCCAAAAGCCGTGGCGCGGCTCGATGGCTCGCCGGCATAGCAGCACTTGCTCG
>CAUPEV010000228.1:0-7226 GCA_963510335.1 uncultured Roseateles sp. | reverse complement strand
GGGCGAGGCCTTTGCCAAGGCCAAGTCGACCGACCCGGTCAAGGTGGCGGCGGCGCTGGAAGGGCTCAAGGTCAAGAGCTTCAACGGCGAAGTCGAGATGCGCAAGACCGACCACCAGCTGCAGCAGCCGCTGTTCATCTCGGTCTGGCAAAAGGCCGACGCCAAGTTCCCCTACTCGCCAGAGAACACCGGCTACACGCTGGCGCCGGTGGCGACTTATGAGTCCTATGTGTCGAGCACGCCGACCTCTTGCCAGATGAAGCGTCCCTAGATTGGGGTGCAGCCCCTTGGCTGCGCAAACCGATATTGGGCCAGCAGTGCTCGCAGTACGGGAGTACGACTGCGCGCGCTTTGGCCCAATCTCGGCTCGCTCGCTTCAGGGTGGCTGCTAGCCAAATTACGCTGTCTTTTTAGTGAGACCTTGTGGACCAAATCCTCATCAATTTACTGAATGGCTTGGCCTCGGGCTTGCTTTTGTTCATGCTCAGCTCCGGCCTGACGCTGATCTTCAGCATGATGGGCGTGTTGAACTTCTCCCATGCCAGCTTCTACATGTTGGGGGCTTATGTGGCCTACAGCATGGTCGGCTTGATCGGCTTCTGGCCAGCTTTGCTGCTGGCGCCGCTGGTGGTCGGACTATTGGGCGCGGCGTTTGAGCGCCTGGCTTTGCGGCGCGTGCATAAATTCGGTCATGTGGCCGAGCTGCTGATCACCTTCGGCCTGTCCTATGTGATCCTGGAGTTTGTGCATCTGATCTGGGGGCATACGGCGGTGCCTTTCACGCCGCCGCCATCACTGCAGGGCGCCGCCTTCACCATCGTTCAGCATCCGCTGCAGGGGCTGTCCTTGACGCTGGGCGCTGCGCCGCCTGATGTTTGTGCGCTCGCGGCTTGTTCGACTTTTCCCTTGACGCGTCTGTTCATGATGGGGGTGGCTTTGCTGATGCTGCTGGCGCTGTGGCTCTTGCTGACGCGCACCCGTGTCGGATTGGTGATTCAGGCCTCATTGACGCACCCCGAAATGGTTGAGTCGCTCGGCCATAACGTGCCGGCCGTGCTGATGCTGGTCTTTGGCAGTGGCTGTGCTTTGGCCGCCTTGGCCGGCGTGATCGGCGGCATGACATTTGTGACCGAGCCATCGATGGCGGTGATCGTCGGCTCCATCATCTTTGTCGTGGTGGTGGTGGGCGGCGTTGGCTCGCTGGCCGGCGCTTTTGTCGCATCGATTTTGATAGGTCTTTTGCAGACCTTGCCCTTGACCCTGGACGGCTCGCTCGCTTCGCTGCTGCGTGCTTGGGGCGTAGGCATTGGACCGCAAAGCTTTGGCTATCCCTTGCTGCGCTTGCGGGTGTCCGAGCTGACGCCCATCCTGCCCTATCTGCTGATGGTCCTGATTTTGATCTTCAGGCCCAAGGGCTTGCTCGGCACGCGGGACGATTGACGCCATGAGCCACGCAGCGAGTTCAAAAATCCACTTCCGTCCCAAGTCCATCAATGTCGGCCGCTGGCTGGTGTGGGGCTTGTTTGCCTTGATGTTGATCGTCGCGCCTTTGCTGTGGACCAGCGGCTTGGCGCAGACCATGCTGACGCAGATCGGCATCGCCATCATTGCCTGCCTTGCCTACAACATCTTGCTCGGGCAGGGCGGCATGCTGAGCTTTGGCCATGCGGTGTATAGCGGCCTGGGTTCCTTTTTGGCGATCCATAGCTTGAACATGGTCTCAAGCGGCAGCTGGCATTTGCCTGTCAGCTTGATCCCTCTCATGGGCGGCTTGGCCGGCTTGCTGTTTGCTGCGCTATTTGGCTTCGTGTCGACGAAGAAGTCCGGCACGCCGTTTGCAATGATCACGTTGGGTCTGGGTGAGCTGATCTGGTCAATGTCGCTGATGCTGCCCGAGTTTTTTGGCGGAGAGGGCGGCATCTCCGGTAACCGGGTCGTTGGTAAGGCCTTCTGGGGCATCAGCTTTGGCCCGCAGATCCAGGTCTACTACTTGATCGCGCTGTATTGCTTTGTCTGCACGGCGCTGATGTTCGCTTTTACCCGCACGCCTTTGGGCCGCATCTTGAATGCCGTGCGCGATAACCCCGAACGCGTTGAGTTCATCGGTTATGACACGCGCTGGGTGCGCTATTTGTCTTTCATGGTGTCGGGCTTTTTCGCCGGCATTGCCGGTGGCTTGGCGGCCTTGAACTTCGAGATCGTGACGGCCGAGGTGGTCGGCGCGGCGCGCTCGGGCGCTTATTTGCTGTTCACCTTCTTGGGCGGCGCGACCTTCTTTTTCGGCCCCATCTTGGGTGCCGTCCTGATGGTGGTGGCCCTGGTCTTGTTGTCTGAGTTGACCAAGGCCTGGCTGCTCTACCTGGGCCTGTTGTTCGTCTTTATGGTGATGTATGCGCCGGGCGGCTTTGCGGCGCTGATTCTGATGAATTTTCGCCTTGCGGCCTTCGGCAAGCTGCGTCGGCTCTTGCCTGCCTATTTGGCACTGGCCGGCGCGGCTTTGACCCTGCTGGTGGGGGCCGGCGCGATGATTGAGATGCTTTATCACATGCGCTTGAATGAAGCGTTTGGCCCCGAGATGCGTTTCCTGGGTACGACCTTGAACAGCGCTCATATCGATGCCTGGCTCGGCGCCACCCTCTTGCTGCTGCTGGGTGCCTGTTTGTTCGAGTGCGTGCGGCGGCAGTTCAAGCTCGAATGGGACCGCACGCAGCTCGAGATCCAGGCCGAAGTCAAACGCCGGGAGGGTTTATGAGCAGTGATATCGGTGCGAAATCGGCCGCAGCGCCGTTTGCGCTGGAGTTGAACGATCTGCGTAAACGCTTTGGCAAGACCGAAATCATCCGCGGCGCTAGCTTGCAGGTGGCGGCGGGCGAAAGGGTGGCCATCATCGGGCCCAACGGTGCCGGCAAATCAAGCCTGTTCAACCTGATCAGTGGCCGCCTTGCACCCAGCAGCGGCGAGATTTTGCTGCACGGGCAAGCGATTCAAGGCCTGCCGCCCTATGCGATCAATCGGCGCGGCCTTGCGCGCAGTTTTCAGGTCTCAAATTTGTTCACACGCTTGTCGGTCTTCGAAAACATCCGCTGTGCATTGCTCTGGAGCATGGGCTATCGCTATGCCTTCTGGAAGTTTTTGGCCGGGCTGGATGATGCCAACGAGAGGACCGAGGAGTTGCTGCAGATGCTCAAGCTCGACAAGCGCCGAGATGTACTGGCCATGAATCTGAGCTATGCCGAGGCCAGAGCCTTGGAGATCGGCATCACCATCGCCGGCGGCGCCAGCGTGATCTTGCTGGATGAACCCACGGCCGGCATGAGCAAGAGCGAAACCCAGACCTTCATACAGTTGATCCGTGAGGTTACGCAGGGCAAGACCTTGCTGACCGTCGAGCATGATATGGGCGTCGTGTTCGGTTTGGCCGACAAGATTGCGGTGCTGGTCTACGGCGAGGTGATCGCATTTGACGAGCCGGCGGCGGTGCGCGCGAACCCGCGCGTGCAAGAAGCCTATTTGGGTTCGGTGCTGGCGGAGGTGCATTGAATGGATCAAGCCGCAGGCGCTGCGCGCCATCCTTCAAAGGCCGAAACCTCAGGTCTCAGCGAGCTCGGTGTCCCGGCCAAGCTGCCCCGAGGGGCCCCGCTTGGCTTGAGCGGGTCGGTGCTTGAGGCTTGCCTTGCCGTCACCAGGGAGGAAGCGCATGTCTGAACGCCGCCTGAAGGTCGAAAATCTGCATGCCTTCTATGGCAAGAGCCATATCCTGCATGGCGTCACGATGGAGCTTGGCGCGGGCGAGATCGTCAGCTTGCTGGGCCGCAACGGTTCGGGCCGCTCGACCATGGTCAAAGCCATCATGGGGCAGCTTGATGCGCGGGGCTCGGTGCGCTTTGGTGAGCAGGAACTGCTCGGACACAAACCTTTTGAGATTGCCCAGGCGGGCATTGCCTATGTGCCCGAGAATCGCGACATCTTCCCCAAGCTGACGGTGCATCAGAATTTGCAGCTAGGGCAAAAGCGCGGGCGCAAGAATCCGCGTTGGTGCTTCGATGATATGTACCAGATGTTCCCCCGCTTGAAAGAGCGCCAACACACCGAGGCCGGCGTCTTATCGGGCGGCGAGCAGCAGATGCTGACCCTTTGCCGCAGCCTGATGGGTGATCCCGATCTGATCATGATCGACGAGCCGACCGAAGGCCTGGCGCCCAAAATCGTCGAATTGGTCGCGCAGTATCTGCAGGCCTTGAAGGCGCGTGGCGTGGCGGTGTTGCTGGTCGAGCAAAAGCTACTCATTGCGCTCGAAATATCCCAGCGCTGCTATGTGATGGGCCACGGCCGTATCGTCTTCGAGGGCACGCCGGCCGAGCTGCGCGCCAATGCGCAAGTTCGCAAGGAATGGCTGGAAGTCTAGTTGGGCCCGGCCCCTGCGGGCTAAAGAGCAGCACTTGCCTTGATTGAAAGTCCGCTTGGCCGGTGGCCCTGCAGCTCTATGCCCCTATACTTTTCGCAGCTATTTCCTTGCATGCGTTTGGCCGCCTTGCGCGGCCGAATTTCGATCAAAATTATTGCGCACATCCTGGCTGACATGACATCTTCTTTGCTCAAGAACATTGCTCCTGCAATTTTGTCGGCCTGCCTGCTCGCGGCCTGCGGGGGGGAGGGCTATGAGGGCTTGATGAACTCGGCCCGTACCGCTTTGTCCAAGGGCGAAAGCAAGGCGGCAATCATTCAACTGAAGAACGCGCTGCAAAAGAACCCGGACGCCGGCGAAGCGCGTTTTCTGCTGGGCAAGGCCTTCTTGGACAGTGGTGATGCCCGGTCGGCTGAGGTGGAGCTGCGCAAGGCGATTGCGGCCAAGTACGAGCCAGCTCGCGTGGCGCCGGTGATGGCCAGAGCGCAGCTCGCGCTACAGGCCTACAAGCCGATGATTGAGCTCTATGGCGAATTCAAACTGAACGACGCGGCGGCAAGAGCTGACCTGAAGACATCGCTGGCAACCGCCTACGAGGCGACTGGCGCGCGCGACAAGGGCGATGCCGCCTTGCAAGAGGCGCTGAATGCAGTACCTGGCTTTGCCCCGGCCGTCTTGCTGCAAGTACGCCTGAAGCTGCGCGACGGTGACATGCCTGCGGCCTTGCAGATGCTCCATACCTTGCTGAAGAGCGATCCTACGCAGGCGCAAGCCTGGCGGCTCAAGGGCGATATTGTCTTGGGCAGCATCAAGGCAGACATCGATGGCGCCAAGGATTTGGACGCCGCAGATGGGGTGGCGGCTTACCGCCAGGCGCTGGTTTTGAACCCCACGGATCTGGGCGCGCATGCGGGTTTGATCAACCATTGGTTCGAAATTGGCGAGTTGGAAAAAGCCGCCGCCGACCTAGAGAGCTTGAAGAAGGTCTTGCCCAAAGATCCGCAAGCTTTTTACTTCGAGGCGTTGCTGGCCTACTCGCGCAAGGACTACGCCGCCGCGCGCGGCCCGGCGCAAGCGTTGCTGAAGCTGGCACCCGAAAGCCCCTTGGCCTTGCAACTGGGCGGGGCGATCGAATATGAGCTGAAGTCCTTTGGCCCGGCGGAGGAACTGCTGGCCAAGTCACTGAAATTGGCGCCTAACTTGTCGGCGCCACGGCGCATGCTGACGCAGATTTATCTGTTGACCTCCAGTCCGGCGAAGGCGGTCGCGGCGATACAACCCTTGCTGCTGAATGGCACACCGGATGCGCAGATCTATTCGCTGGCCGGCGAAGCCTATCTGCAAAATGGCGACCCTAAAAAGGCCGAGGGCTATTTCGCCCAAGCCGCAAAAATGAACCCCAAAGACAGCCGCAGCCGCACGCAGCTGATTTTGGGCAAAGCGTCGAGCGCCAAGCCGGAGGATGTGTTGGCGGATCTGAAGGCCATCTCGGACAGCGACCCCAGCTCGGTGGCCGACATTGCCTTGATCCGCGCCCATCTGCAGCGCCGCGATCTGGACAAGGCAATGGCGGCGATCGACGTGCTGGAGCGCAAGAGCCCCAAGCGGCCGATTGCGGCGAACCTGCGGGGACTGGTGCTGTTGGCCCGCAAGGATGTGGCCGGAGCTCGCAGCAACTTCGAGAAAGCGCTGAGCCTGGATCCGACCTTTTACCCCGCTGCCGCTTTGCTCGCCTCGTTGGACATGGCCGACAAAAAGCCTGATGAGGCGAAATTGCGCTTCGAGACCTTGCTGAAGGCTGCGCCCGACAACGTCAAAGCTCATCTGGCTCTGGCCGAGTTGAAGGAGATTGGCGGGGCGGCGAAAGAAGAGGTCACGGCCTTGATTGAGAAGGCGATTCTGATCAAGCCCACGGACGCCGCGCCACGCGTGGCTTTGGTGGACCATCATCTGAAACACCGAGACCTCAAAGCAGCCCAGATAGCGGCTCAAAAGGGGATTGCCGCCTTGCCCGAAGCGCCCGAGTTGCTGGAAGTGCAGGGCCGTGTACGCATGCTTGCCGGTGAGTACAACCAGGCGACCGAGTCTTTCAATGCGCTGGCGCGCGTGATGCCGCGCTCGCCGATGCCGCATATGCGCCTGGCCGAGGCCTATGTGGCCCTGAAAAATTATCCTAACGCCATGGCTAGTTTGAGGCGAGCCTTGGATCTGGCGCCCGACTATATGGTCGCTCGCAAGCGATTGGGTGAACTGCAACTGACGGTGGGTGACTACAAGAGTGCACTCGCCAGCGCCGCCTTGATGCAAAAACAGCAGGCGGGCAAGGTCTTGGGATTTGGCCTGCAAGGCGATGTGCTCGCAGCACAAAAAGACTGGGTAGGCGCAGCGTCTGCCTACCGTCAGGGTTTGGCTGCGCTCGGCGATGCGAATGCCGACGCAAGTTCCGACGTGGCAGCGGGACAGGCCAGCAAGCTGCACCACTCACTGTCGCTCGGTCCGAACAAGGCCGAAGCTGAGAAGTTCGCTACCAGCTGGATCAAAGAGCATCCCAAGGACGCTGTTTTTCAGTTCTACCTGGGCGGCACAGAATTGCTGCAAGGGCAGTTGGCTTCGGCCGAAACCCGCTTTGCCGCAGTCTTGAAGCTGCAGCCTGAGAATGCACCGGCGCTGAACAATATGGCTTGGCTCTTGATGAAGCAAGGCAAGCCCGGCGCGCTGCCATTGATCGAAAAGGCCAATCAGCTGGCGCCCAAGCAGGCCGAGTTTCTGGATACCTTGTCCTTGGTGCTGGAAGCTGAGAAGCAGTTGCCCAAGGCGATCG
>CAUPEV010000227.1:0-7276 GCA_963510335.1 uncultured Roseateles sp. | reverse complement strand
TCTCCAGACACAAAACGCCGGGCCGCCATTGGCCGAAGGCCAATGGCCTTCGGCAGGCGACAGACAGTCCGCAGGGACTGTCTGTGTCCAGACTCAGCCCCAAGTTTTTCCACCCCATTGGGGAGGGGGCTGGCGCGGAGCGACAGTCTGGGGGCCTGCTAACCTTGCATTGTGCTTGGCATTGGACGAGGCGCCCTAGAGCAAACCCTTGGAGGGGCGGCTACACTGCGGCCAAACTTGGGGGCGAGTGTTGCTCGGCCCCGCTGAAACAGCTTTCACGACCGAGGTGCCCCCATGACCGAGCGCAAACCGATGAGCCTGCAGCGCCTGCTGGATATGCACGCCAGCGGCGACAAGATTGCCATGCTGACCTGCTATGACGCCGCCTTCGCCAGCCTGCTGGACGATGCCGGTGTCGACGTCTTGCTGGTCGGCGATTCGCTCGGCAATGTCTTGCAAGGCCAGAACAGCACCGTCCCGGTCAGCTTGGACGAGATGGTCTATCACACCCGCTGCGTGGCACGGGGCCGCAAGAGCGCCTGGATCATTGGCGACCTGCCTTTCGACAGCTACCACGTCAGTCCCGAAGAAGCCTGGAAAAGCTCGGCCGCGCTGATCAAGGCCGGTGCGCACATGGTCAAGCTTGAAGGTGGCGGCTGGACGACGTCGACGGTGCGCTTCCTGACCGAGCGCGGCATCCCCGTCTGTGCCCATCTGGGCTTCACGCCGCAGACGGTCAATGCGCTGGGTGGCTACAAGGTGCAGGGCCGCGACGAGGCCGGCGCCGCTTTGATCAAGCAGCACGCCGAGGCGCTGGTGGCTGCCGGCGCGCAAATGCTCTTGTTCGAGATGGTGCCGGCCGCGCTGGCAGCCGAGATCACCCGCACCGCCGGCGTGCCGGTGATCGGCATTGGCGCCGGCGTCGGCTGCTCGGGCCAAGTACTGGTGCTGCATGACATGCTGGACGTGACGCCCGGCCGGCGCCCGCGCTTCGTCAAGAACTTCATGCAAGGTGGTGCAGGGTCGGTGCAAGAGGCGGTGCGGCGTTATGTCAGCGAGGTCAAGGCGCAAACCTTCCCGCAGGACGAACTGCACGGATACTGAGACATTGCGGGACAGACCGCCCGAGCGAAGCGAGCAGCTCTGGCCTCAACTGATCGAGCGGGTTCTTCGATATACAAGCGGCCTAACGAGGCGGTTTCCCGCCATACGCAACACGCGCCATATGCAAATCATCCACACCATCCCCGAGCTGCGCCAGGCGCTGGCTGTCAACACGCACCGCGCCTTTGTCCCAACGATGGGCAGCCTGCACGATGGCCACCTAGCCCTG
The DNA here is from genome assembly GCA_963510335.1 of uncultured Roseateles sp. Classification (GTDB taxonomy): domain Bacteria; phylum Pseudomonadota; class Gammaproteobacteria; order Burkholderiales; family Burkholderiaceae_C; genus Paucibacter_A. Next base: position 5,943 of record CAUPEV010000227.1, on the reverse strand, counting down.
GTGCGCCAAGGTCGAGCGGCAGTCGGCGCGGGCGGCCTTGTCGTCGCCAGCATTTTTGTCAACCGCCTGCAGTTCGCGCCGCACGAGGACTTTGACCGCTACCCTCGCACGCTTGAGCGCGACGCCGCTTTGCTCGCCGGGGCGGGCTGTGACATTGTTTTTGCGCCGGCCGAGGGTGAGCTATATCCGGAAACGCAGGGCTACAAGATCCACCCGCCGTCCGAGCTGTCGGACATCTTGGAGGGGCATTTCCGGCCCGGCTTTTTCATCGGCGTGTGCACCGTGGTGGCCAAGCTGTTCAATATCGTCCAGCCTTCGATAGCCCTGTTTGGCAAGAAGGACTATCAGCAGCTGATGGTCTTGCGCCGCATGGTGGCGCAGCTGGCCTTGCCCATCGAGATCATCGCGGGCGAAACCCAGCGCAGCGCCGAGGGCTTGGCCCTGTCATCACGCAATGCTTATTTGAGCGAAGCCGAACGCGTGGAAGCGCTGCGTCTGAGCCAGACCTTGCGCAGCTTGCTCAATAAATGGCAAGCCGGGGAGCGCGATGTGGCCAAGCTGGAGGCCGAGGCCATCCACCATCTGCGCTCGAACGGTTGGCAGCCCGACTATGTGTCACTGCGCCGCCAGCATGACTTGGGCGCGCCGCTCGAAGGCCAGCCTTTGGTGGCACTGGCAGCGGCCAAGCTGGGGGCGACGAGGTTGATAGACAACCTCGAAATGTAGCCCTGGGCCGAATTGGGCCCGCGAGCGGCAACTGCGGACGGACGGACGCACGGCACGGCCGGACTTAAGCCGCGGTGATAGATACTCCGCGCATCCTCTTTTTTGTACCTGAATTGCTGATCACGCTATGAATTTGCTCAAAAACTGCTTCAAACCCATGCTGCTTGGCGGCTCGATGGCTGCCCTGACTTTGCTTTCTGCCTGCGGTGGCGGTGGTAGCAGCGACGCTGGCACGCCCATCTTGCCGATGCCGGCCGTGGTGGCTCCCGTCGAGATGGTCGTCACCCACAAACTGCGCATCACAACCTCCAAGGGTGTGATCGAGGTGGGTCTGGACAACACCCACGCTCCGGTGACCACCGCCAACTTCCTCAAGTACGCCAACGAAGGCTTTTACAACGGCACGGTTTTTCATCGCGTGATCAAGGACTTCATGAGCCAGGGTGGCGGCATGACCCGTGCCGCTGCGGGCTTGGTCGACAAGACCCCCACCTCAGGCCCAATCAAGCTGGAAAGCAATGTCGGCCTGCGCAATCTGCGTGGCACGCTCGCGATGGCGCGGACCGGTGTGCCTGATTCCGCCACGGCTCAGTTCTTTATCAATGCCAAGGACAATGCATTTTTGAACTACCGTGATGCCACAGCTTCGGATGTCAATGGTTATGCCGTCTTCGGCAAGGTTTTGACCGGCATGGATGTGGTGGACCAGATCAACGCAGTCGCGACAGGCACGGGTGACCTGCCGGTTGTCGACGTGACCATCACCAAGGTTGAAGAAATCAAGTAACAAGCTGTAATTTGAGTCGGCTGGGTCAGCCGCAATGCCGCAGAGCGCGTTGAGCTAAGACTCATTCTGGAGTCAGCTCAATGCGCTCTTTTGCTTTATGGGCGGCCCTGGCGGCTGCGGTGGTCGTTCTAACAGCTTGCGGTGGCGGCGGCGAAGACGGCCATCACCCACCGCCATTGCCTGTCCCGACGCCCAACCCCAACCCAACGCCGAACACCTTCAGTTGCAGCAACGAGGGCTTGATCAAGTCTGCGCTCAGCAGCTTGCCGACGGTCTGCATGTTGACCAGCAGCGGCGAGATCGTCTTCGAGCTGTACTCGGACACCGTCCCCAACACGGTCAACAACTTCCTGCGCTATGTGGCCGACGGTGCCTACAAGAACACCTTGTTCCACCGGGTGGACCGCGACTTCGTCATCCAGGGCGGCGGCTACACCAGCGGCATGGTCGAGCGCCCGCCCGCCTATGCGCCCATCCCGCTGGAAGCGCGTGAATACAACCTGCCCGGCACCATCGCGATGGCCAGGCGCAGCGACCCGAACAGTGCCACCAATCAGTTCTTCATCAACGTGAAGGACAATAAGGATCTGGACTACCAGTCCGCAGCAAAGCCAGGTTATGCGGTGTTCGGCCGTGTGATCTCAGGCATGGCCACCGTGGAGGCGATCAATGCAGTACCTGTCTATGCCTACAGCGACGCCGACCTGCGGCCGCAGCAAGAGGTCTTGATCTATTGGGTGCAGCGACTGAAATAGCAAGGGCCAGGCCGACCGGCCTGATAGCACTGCGCCTGCGCTGGAGCGCGGCCGAGTTGAAGGCTTTGCTGCGGCGCTGGGCTGCATTCGTCGCTGTGGTGGCCGCCGTGCTGGGCCAGTTCTTCGCGACCCTGATCGGCTGGCCGGCGCTGCCATTGTTCTGGGCCAGCCAGCAGAACTTGCTCTTGGGTCTGGGAGCGGTGGCGCTGCATGCCTTGCCTGGACTGCTGCTGTGCTGGGGTTTGCGCGAACAATTGCTGCCCTTTCATTGGCTCGATGCCGAGCGTGCGCTGCCGCTGCGCTTCGCTGAAACTTTGCGGGCCGATCTGGCCGTGATCGCACTGGCCCTGTTGCCGCTGGCGCTGCTCTACCTGATCTCGGCCGCCGCCTGGCTTTATGCCGACCCGGCCTGGATGCGCGGCCTGTGGCCGGCCGCCTTGGCGAATCTTGCGATTTCGCTAACGCTCTCCGTGATCGGCGCGGCAGCGCTGATGCAGCTCAGGCGCCGACCGCGTGTCGCTGCGGCCAAGCACACAGGCCAAAGTTTGAGCGGCCTTCGACGCGCCCGATTGAAGTCGACCTCGACCTCGACCTCGACATCATCCTCGGCCAACTTGCATATTTCCTTGCTGCTCTTGCCCCTATGGCGCGGGCCGGCGCGGCCGCTTTTGCATTTGCTCATCATCGCGTGCCTCGCGCTGGCGGCCACGCTGCTGGCTGCGCTGCGCTGGCCGCAGCAGGCCTCTTGGGCCTTGGCCGCTTACACCTTGCTGGCCATGGGCCTGAGCGCACGCCTGCATGCGCAGGCCACGCGCTGCTATGCGACTATCGTGCAGGCCTGTGAGGCCTTGCCGCTGGCGCCCAAGTTCTGGTCCCGCAGACTCTTGGCCCTGGCCTTGCTGCCTGCCTTGCTGGCATGGGGCGCTCTGGCCTCACTGCTGAGCTTTGGCCCCTGGCGATTGGCGCCGCTGGCGACGCCGATCTTCATGGCCTATGGACTGTTGGCGCCCGCTTTGCCTTTGTTGGTCGGCAAGGGCAGCAGCCCTGAGTCCCGCGCCGGCCGCTGGCTCTTGGCTTGGGCGGTGTGGGTCGCGCTGGCCAGTGAGGTGTTGTTGTCCATGCCCGCCTGAGAATCAATATGTCCGAATCATCTTTCCTGCACGCCGAAGCGCTCAGTTATGCCTACGCCAATAGCAGCCGGCGTGTGGTCGATCTGTGGAGCCAAGGCTTCGAGCCCGGCTTGATCTGGCTGCGCGGCCCCAATGGCAGCGGCAAGTCAACTCGGCTCAAGCTCCTGGCTGGCATGCTGCAGCCGCAATACGGCAGCGCGCGATTGGCCGGCATCGATTTGATGCGTCAGCCGCTGGATTACCGCCGTCTGGTCAGTTTTGTCGGCGCCGAGCCGCCGCCGTTTGAACATCTGAGCCCGGCCGAGCGCTTTGGTTTTCTGAGCGGGCTCTACCCGCAAGCCGACCTCGCCAGTTGGCGTGCGCATGTCGAAGGGTTTGGTCTGCAGCCCTTTCTGAATCAACCCTTGCGCACGCTTTCCACGGGGACGCAGCACAAGGCGGCTTTGGCAGCGGCCTTGGCGCTGCAAACGCCGCTGCTTCTTTTGGATGAGCCCTTGAATGCACTCGACGCGGCTTCGCTGGCGCACCTGCGGGGCGTGCTGGGCGACGCAGCGCTGCGGCGCGACCGGCTGGCGCTGGTGGTCAGCCATGAGGATCTGGGGGTGGAGCCGACGGCCTGTTTGGCCTTGTAGCCGCATGTGCCTTGCAGCCGCTCCGCGCTGTTGATGGCGTTGCGTCCTAGGCATCACCGAGCCAGAAATAAGACAAGCTCAGCGAATGCTGGATCTTGGCCCATCACCTGTATCCCCTTCATCCCGGCTTATTTGAATTGCCCGCGTGCGCCATCTGGATACCTTGGCAAGACCAAGACGGCGACCCGATGGTTTGAGGCGCTCAGAAGAATGGATCGCCTGGACCAAGGAGAGGCAGGGGATCAAAAGGGATGAGGCGATGAGGAGAAAATTCAGCTGAGCTCGGGACTGCATGCTTTGATGGCTTGGACGGCAATCCAGCCGCGATTTCTGCCCAGCTTGACCTGCCGCAAGCGCCGGCTGCCTTGTCTTGCATAGACTGCCCGGTTCGAATTTTCCTTTGTCCGCCGCCTCGCTTCGCCTTTGCGCAAGCCCTGGCGGCACCACACCATGGCCCAAGTCCAAAAATCCCCCGAACTGCTGCTGCCTGCCGGCGACCTCGAACGCATGCGCGCGGCCTTCGACTTTGGCGCCGACGCGGTCTACGCCGGCCAGCCGCGCTATTCGCTGCGCGCGCGCAACAACGACTTCAAGCTGGAGAACCTGCGCATAGGCATTGCCGAGGCACATGCGCGCGGCAAGAAGTTTCTTGTCGCCAGCAATATCTTGCCCCATAACGACAAACTCAAGCGCTACCTGGCCGATATGGCGCCGGTCGTCGAGATGAAGCCCGACGCGCTGATCATGGCTGACCCTGGCCTGATCATGATGGTGCGCGAGCGCTGGCCTGAGCTGCCCATCCATTTGTCGGTGCAGGCCAATACAGTTAATTTTGCCGGGGTGAAGTTCTGGCAGAAGCAGGGTCTGAAGCGGGTGATCCTGTCGCGCGAACTGAGCTTGGATGAAGTGGCGCAGATCCGCCAGGAATGCCCGGACATGGAGTTGGAGGTGTTTGTGCACGGCGCGCTGTGTATCGCCTACTCGGGTCGCTGCTTGCTGTCCGGCTACTTCAACCACCGTGATGCCAACCAGGGCACCTGCACCAATGCCTGCCGCTGGGATTACAAGCTAGGCGATGCGTTTGAGGATGAAGCGGGCCAAGCCCAAGCGATTCAGTTTGACTTCCACAAGGCGGTGGAGCAAGCCGACCGGGACTTCTCTGCCGCCGGCGGCACCGAGCGCCACCCACTGGCCGATCAGACCTATCTGATCGAGGAATCACAGCGCCCCGGTGAGCTGATGCCTATCCAGGAAGATGAACATGGCACTTACATCATGAACTCCAAGGACCTGCGCGCGGTCGAACATGTGCAGCGCCTGGTCGAGATCGGCGTTGATTCGCTCAAGATCGAGGGCCGCACCAAGAGCCGCTACTACGTCTCCCGCGCGGCACAGGTCTACCGGCGGGCGATCGATGACGCGGTGGCCGGCCGCAGCTTCGATCCAAGCTTGCTGGCCGAGCTCGACGGGCTTTCCAACCGTGGCTACACCAGCGGCTTTTACCAGCGCCACCGTAGCCAGGACACGCAGAACTATCTGGATGGCCATTCCAAGGCGCGGCGCAGTCAGTTTGTCGGCGAGGTGCGCAGCATTGATGGGCTGGGCTGGGCCGCTATCGAGGTCAAGAACCGGTTTGAGGTCGGCGACCGATTGGAGATCATTCACCCCAGCGGTAATGTGCTACTCGAACTGACCGAGATGCGCGGCAAGAACGGTGAGCCGGTGACGGCAGCTGCGGGCAATGGGGTGGCAGTGTTTATACCGTTGGATACGCGCTTTGCTGGTGCATTGATTACGCGGCTGCTGGTTTAGTCAGGCCTTGAGGAACTCCGCCTTAGAGCCCAGCCACCGCTCCACCTGCCTGCGCGCCGCCTGCGGGTGCTTGTCCAATAACTGCGGTGCCAAGCGGCGCG
>CAUPEV010000226.1:0-7319 GCA_963510335.1 uncultured Roseateles sp. | reverse complement strand
CCAGCATCGCACAGGTCGAACCCTTGCCATTGGTGCCGGCCACCATCACCACCGGCGGCTCGAACTTCAGGCCCAGCCGGTCGCGCAGCGTGATGACGCGGTCCAGCGTCATGTCTATGGTCTTGGGGTGCAGGCGCTCGCAGTGGGCGAGCCACTCATCTAGGCTGGTAGGCAACATTTGTTTTCCGCAAAACAAGACGGCCAGACCTTGTGGGCCTGGCCGCTGGGGATTTCTAAGGCGAGTTCAGCTGAGTTCTCAGCCGCTTCAGGCCACCGCGTCCGAGCTCATGCGCTGCAGCATAGCCAACTGCCTGGCCACGGTTTCGCGCAATTCACGCCGGTCGACAATCATGTCGATAGCGCCCTTCTCCATCAAGAACTCGGCGCGCTGGAATCCCGGCGGCAGCTTTTCGCGCACGGTGTTTTCGATCACGCGTGGGCCGGCAAAACCGATCAAGGCCTTGGGCTCGGCCAAGACCACATCGCCCACAAAGGCGAAACTGGCCGACACGCCGCCCATGGTCGGGTCGGTCAAGATGCTGATAAAAGGGAGTTTCGCCTTGGCCAGCCGGGTCAAAGACGCATTCGTCTTGGCCATCTGCATCAGGCTCAACAAGCCTTCCTGCATACGCGCGCCGCCGGTGGCGGTGAAGCAGATGAAGGCTGTCTTTTGCTCAATCGCCGTCTCGACGCCGCGCACAAAGCGCTCGCCGACCACCGAGCCCATCGAGCCACCCATGAAGTTGAACTCGAAGCAGGCCGCCACCACCGGGATGGTCATCAAGGCACCGCCCACCACCACCAGCGCATCGGTCTCACCGGTTTGCTCCAGCGCGTCCTTGAGCCGGTCGGGGTACTTCTTGCTGTCCTTGAACTTCAAGGCGTCCACTGGCAAGACTTCTTGGCCGATCTCGTAGCGACCTTCGCCGTCTAGAAAGGCATTCAGCCTTGCGCGCGCACCGATGCGGTGGTGGTGACTGCACTTGGGGCAAACATTGACGTTTTGCTCCAGGTCGGTCTTGTACAAGACCGTCTCGCAAGACGGGCACTTGATCCACAAACCTTCCGGCACCATGCGGCGCTCGGTCGGATCGGTTTGCTGCATTTTCGGCGGCAGAAGTTTTTCAAGCCAACTCACAAGCAGACTCCTTTTATCTTGATGATCAGTGGCGCGCTGTATGCCTCAGGCATCCAAAGCGCTACGAATTTCGCGGATGAACTGAGCACCCGTCAATGCGACATTATCGCGCGGCTGAACCTCCAGCAACTCAACCAGGCGCGAACCAATGACGACCGCGTCCGAGACATCGGCCACAGCGCGCGCTGTGGCCGCGTCGCGGATGCCGAAACCGACCCCCACCGGCACCGCCACATGGCGGCGAATGCGCGGGATCATCTCGGCCACTGCCGCCGTGTTCAGATGCCCAGCGCCGGTCACGCCCTTCAGCGAGACGTAGTACACATAGCCGCTGGCAACTTCGCCGACGCGCTGCATGCGCTCGTCCGTCGAGGTCGGTGCCAGCAAGAAAATCGCGTCCATGTCCTGAGCTTTCAGCAAAGCAGCAAAGCGCACGCATTCCTCGGGCGGGTAATCAACCACCAGCACACCGTCCACGCCGGCGGCCTTGGCGTCCAGCACAAAGCGGTCAAGGCCATAGCGCTCGATCGGATTGGCATAGCCCATCAAAACCACTGGAGTGGTTTGGTTCTTGTCGCGAAACGCCTGCACATCAGCCAGCACAGCTTTCAGGCCAACGCCTGCCTTGACGGCACGCTCGGCGGCGCGCTGAATCACCGGGCCATCGGCCATCGGGTCGGAGAAAGGCACGCCGAGTTCGATCACATCGGCACCGGCCTCGGCCATTGCCAGCATCAATTCGACGGTGACATCCGGAAATGGGTCGCCGGCGGTGACGAAGGGAATCAAGGCCTTGCGGCCCTCGGCAGCAAGGCGTGCAAAGGTCGCTTGGATGCGGCTCATGGCTGGACTCCATTCTTAGGCATTGCCACAAGAACCTCAGCGCTCGCCGATTGCCCCTTGACCGATTGCCCCTTGCAAGAAGGTCGGCAGAAAAACTCGGCCTGCGACAGATCGGCGACCGTGCCGATGTCTTTGTCGCCACGCCCGGACAGATTGACCAATAGATGCTGATCGGCCGGCAGCGTCGGCGCCAATTTCATCGCATAGGCCACCGCATGACTGGATTCCAGCGCCGGAATGATGCCTTCGGTGCGACAAAGATGGTGAAAAGCCGCCAAGGCCTCGGCATCGGTAACACCAACATATTCGGCACGGCCGATGTCCTTCAGATAGGCATGCTCGGGGCCAACACCGGGGTAATCCAAGCCGGCCGAGATCGAATGCGTTTCAACGATCTGGCCGTTCTCGTCCTGCAGCAAATAGGTGCGATTGCCATGCAAGACGCCGGGGCTGCCGGCGGACAAGGTCGCCGCATGCTTGCCGCTTTCAATGCCCTCCCCGGCTGCTTCGACACCAATCAAGCGCGTCGCGGCATGCGGGATATAGGGGTAGAAAATCCCCATCGCATTGCTGCCGCCGCCCACACAGGCAATCACCGCATCGGGCTGACGGCCAATCATCTCCGGCATCTGCACCAGGCATTCATCGCCGATGATGCGCTGGAAGTCACGCACCATCATTGGGTAAGGATGCGGGCCGGCCACGGTGCCGATGATGTAGAAGGTCGACTCGACATTGGTGACCCAGTCGCGCATCGCCTCATTCAGCGCATCCTTCAAGGTCTTGCTGCCGGACTCCACCGGCACGACCCGCGCGCCGAGCAAATGCATGCGGTAGACATTGGGCGACTGGCGCTTGATGTCCTCGCTGCCCATATAGACCACGCATTCCATGCCGTAGCGAGCGCAGATGGTGGCCGTGGCAACACCATGCTGGCCGGCGCCGGTCTCGGCGATCACACGCTTCTTGCCCATGCGCTTGGCCAATAGCGCTTGGCCAATGGTGTTGTTGATCTTGTGCGCGCCGGTGTGATTGAGGTCTTCGCGCTTGAGAAAAATCTGCGCACCGCCGAGTTCGCGGCTGAGCCGGTCGGCGTAATAGATCGGGCTTGGGCGACCGACAAAATGGGCCAGCTCTTTCTTGTACTCGGCTATGAAGTCCGGGTCTTGGCTGTAATGCGCGTAAGCGCTATTGAGCTCATCGAGCGCGTGGACCAAGGTCTCGGCGACGAAGCTGCCACCATAGGTTTGGCCCTTGATCGGGCCGAAATGCCCTTGGGCATCGGGTTGTGCGTAGCTATTCATGGGGGATCTCTCAGATTTCGGGACTACTCGCTGTGAGCGCATCGGCTTGAGCGACCGCCTCACAGAACTCACGCATCAGCTTGGCGCATTTGAGGCCGCGTCCTTGCGCCTCTACACCCGAGCTGACGTCAACGGCCCAGGGCCGCAGCTGCGTGATCCCAGCCAGCACATTTCCGGCATGCAACCCACCAGACAAAACGAGGGGAGAGCCCAGGTTTTTTGGAATGAGAGACCAATCGAAGACCTTTCCACCACCGCCGAAGCCCTCGACATGGGCGTCGAGCAAAATTGCCTGGGCGGCTGAATATTGTTGAGCATAGTCTAACAAATCAAAACCCGGCTCCATGCGCGCGGCGCGCATAAAAGGGCGTCCGGGTCGTTCGCAGTCCTGCGGTGACTCATCGCCATGGAACTGCATCAGCATATTCGGCAGGGCTTGCAAGCCCGCGTCCAATTCAGCCGGGCTTGCGTTGACGAACAAACCCACCGGGGTCACAAACGGCGGCAGCAGTTTGGCCAACTCGGCGGCGCGCGCCGGGCTGACATAACGCGCACTCTTGGCGTAGAAGACAAAGCCAATCGCGTCGGCGCCGGCTTCGACCGCGGCAGCGACATCGGCCTCGCGGGTCAGGCCACAAATCTTGATTCGCGTACGGCTCATGATGGACTCATGGTTGTTGTGGCGCGCCGGGCAACCAGCCCATGGCTGCAGTCTGGCTAGGGATTTGGTAGTCGGCGGCGTAGTAAGGGCCGACAAAATAAAGGCCGTCGGCAGGGAAAGTCGGCGCCGCATACTTGCGGTCCTTGCCCGCCAGCACGCCGGCAAACCAGGGCAGATCGCGGGTTCCGCGCCCGACAGCCAAGAGGCTGCCCATCAGATTTCGCACCATATGGTGCAAAAAAGCCGAGCCGTCAAAGTCAAAACGCCAGTAGTCGCCCTGTTTGGTGATGCTGATGCTGCGCATGGTCTTGATCGGCGAGGCAGCCTGACATTCGGACGAGCGAAAAGCACTGAAGTCATGCTCACCCAGCAGCAGCGCCGCGGCCATGCGCATCGCTTCGCCGTCCAGCTTGTAATGCACCCAACCGACCGAGCCGGCCTCAATCGCCGGGCGTACCGGGGACTCCAGCAAGACATAGCTGTAGCGGCGACCCTGCGCGGCAAAGCGCGCATGGAAGGGCTCCGCCGCGAACACACACCATTGAATCGCCACGTCGGCAGGCAAAAAGCAATTCGTGCCGCGCACCCAAGAGGCAGCGTCGCGTATCACCTCGGTGTCAAAGTGCACCACCTGGTTGAGGCCGTGCACGCCGGCGTCGGTGCGCCCGGCACAGACGGTGCGAATATCGCTGGCGGTGAATTTTTTCAACGCAGCTTCCAGCACATCCTGCACGGTTTGCCGGTCGGCTTGGGCTTGCCAGCCGTGATAAGCCCGACCACGGTAACTGACCCCCAGCACTACACGCATCGGACTGCACTCAATTGACGCCTCCAGAATAGAAAAAGCGCCCGGACTGGGCCGGGCGCTTCGGATTGTCTCGCAACAATCAGCGCAAATCGTTCAGCATCGCTTGAGCCTTGTCGCGCAAGGGGCCACTGGACTTGGAGATCAATTCCTGCAAGACCTCACGTGCGCCCTCGGTGTCACCGATCTGACGGAATTCATCGGCCAATTCGAGCTGACGCATCAAGGGGTCACCGCCGTCGTCCATCAGATCAAACGCATCGGTCAAAGGATCGGCGGCGGGCTCGACAAGCTCGGCGGACTTCAGCATTTCATCGAACTCGGCGCCAAAATCACCGTCCGAACTGACCGCCTCTGCCACAGGCAAAGGCGTCTGCGGGCTGGACGGCTCGTTCGGCTCGGGCAACTCAGGCAAAGACAGGTCAATCGAGCCCAGATCGAAATCAAGTGCATTGCCGGCGTCAGCAGGCAGCGGACGATTCAGCGGCGCCTCATCCAAGCTACCCAGTTCGTCCAAATCGAACTCAAGATCGTTCGGGCCTGCTGGCGGCAGCTCGTTTTCTGCCGCAGCGGCAGGAGGCTCCGACAAATCGAAGTCCATGGAGAACGGCGCCTGCTCAATCGTTGTGGTCATGGCTTGCGTCGCTTCCATCGCGATGGGCGAAGCGGGCGGCGCGGCGGGAGCGCCTAAATCCAGATCCAAATCCAGGTCAAACCCACTCAGAGGGCCAGCGTCGGCTTGCGGATTGCGTCCGGCTGGCTCGGTCGCCAAATGTCCCACCGTGTGGGGCATCGTGCTTGCATCCATGGGCTCGGCATGCACTTCGCGGCCATCGCTTTGCTGGGTTGGCACGCCGCCGGGCTGATAGAGAGGATTCTCGGGGTCAATTTGGCGACCGAGCTCCTGCGCACGCGCCCAATCTTGACCGGCGCCATGGGTATCGGCAAAAAGCTGAATCGCCAATTGCTCAAAGCCCTTGGTGTCGCGGCGCTTGGCATAGACCTCCAGCAGTTTGAGCCGGATTGCCATCCGCTCGGGTGTGGCGCGCAATGCTTCTTTGAGAATTTCTTCGGCTTGCAAATCACGGCCATAGGCCAGATAGACATCGGCCTCGGCCACCGGATCCACATCTCCAATGGCATCCAACTGGCTGAGCGAGTAATTCATCGAAGACGCCGCACCGGTGGCGTCACGCGTGTCAACACGCTGACCCCCGGTCGCACCAAAGAATGAGTCGGGCTGCAAGCGGCTCTCGTGAAAGCCCGTGTCGGCCTTCGCAGCGGCCTTGCGGCCTCGTAAACGATACCAAGTCAGACCGCCAATGGCTGCCAACAAAGCGGCTCCCAGAGGCAAGGACAACGGGTTATCAAGCAACTGCTCAAGCAAGCCGGGCTCGGACTCTGGCGGCGCCGCAGCAGCGCTGGCAGCCGATGAGGCTGGCGGCTTCGCTTGCGCGGCCGAAGCCACTGTGGTCGGCAGCCCTGGCGCTGACGCGCTTGCTACGACTGACGAAGCCGCAGCAGTTGCTGCAACCGTTGCGGGTACCGTTGCCGGTGCGTTCGCGACCGGAGCGATTGGAGGAGAGATTGGCGGAACAATAGCAGGAGCTGGTGCCGGAGTAGGCGCAGGGGATGGCGCTGCAACAACTGCAGACGCAGCCGGCTTGGCTGCGCTGGAGATTTTCTTCAGCTCTTCGACATTGCGTGTCAACTCGGCCATCCGAGCGGCAGCCTCTTTCTTTTCGGCCTCTTTGGACGCTTGCGCCACTTTGGCATCGGCGGCGGCGCTGGCGGCCTTGCTGAGGGTCAGCTTGTCTGGCGTCGGCGCTGGCGCAGGTTTGCGGTCTTCCACCGCAGCCTCGACCTTGCCTTTGGCTTGGCGCTCACTCGCATCCTGCGGCAGCGTAGGAGCGGCGCTGCTCAAACGCAAACGATAGGCACTGAAATCGGCACTCTGAGCCCGGATCACTTGGCGTGCTTCGCTGGACGGCAAAGCACCCAAGGTTTCGCTGGACGGAACTTGCAAGACCACGCCGGACCGCAGGCGGTTCATATTGCCGTCCAGAAAAGCGTCGGGATTGTTGCGAAACAAGCCGACCAACATTTGATCCAGCGAAATGCCTTCTGGCTGAGTACGGGTCGCAATGCGGGACAAATTGTCGCCGGGGCGGACCTTGTACTCGGAGGCGGCCGACGCTGCTGCTGCTGCTGCTGCTGCGGGCGGCGCCACGCTGGCTGCCCGAGGCGCCGGTGCCGCCACTGTTGGGGCTGGCGCTGGCGCCTCACGCGGCGCTTTGACCACTGGGCTTGGCGGCTGAGCCGGGGCCGGAGTTGGCGCTGGCGGGATAGGCACTGCCGCCACGGGGGCCGGAGCCGGCACCGCTTCGGCTTGCGCCACCGGGGCCGGCGAAACAATCGGCGTTGCCGTCACGACTGGCGCGGCGGGCGCCGCTGCCGCCACCGAACCATTGGGGCGTGCGGCGGTCGGCGGATCAAACAGCAAGGTGTACTCGCGCACCAAACGGCCATTGGCCCAGGTCAACTCGAGGATCACATCAACAAAGGGTT
>CAUPEV010000225.1:0-7357 GCA_963510335.1 uncultured Roseateles sp. | reverse complement strand
CTTGAAAGGCACGGCTGCGGCCTTGGGGGCGCTGCACATGGCTGATATTGCCGCCGGCATCGAGGATGGCTTGCGCGGCCTCGAGGGTAAAGCGGCAGTTCATGGCGGGCATGAAGGACGTGCCCTCGATGTCTCCCTGGCTGCTGAAGTCGCGCGATTGGGGCAGGCCTTGCAGACTTTGAGCGAGGCCATGGAGGCCGGTGCAGATGTTGAACAAGAGCTGCGCCCCAGCAGCGCCGAGGCCTTGCGGCAGATGGATGCTTTGCTGGCCGACGGCGACATTGCCGTCATTGTCTTGCTGGAGGACCGCGCCACCCTCTTGCGGGCCGCGCTGGGAAGCTCCTTCGACGCGATCGAAGAATTGATCAATCAGTTTGAATTTTCACAAGCTCGGCAGATGCTGAGTTCCATCATTGACAATCAGCACAGCTAATGGGCCATTTAAGCATGGCGCCGCTGATCCCCTTTGTGCTAGCCCTGTCAGCCCATGAATAGTTTGAAGCCGCCCAAAATTCTGATCGTTGAGGATGAACACATCGTCGCTCGCGACCTGCAACAACAGCTGGAAGACTTGGGCTATGCAGCAGTAGGACACGCCACCAGCGGTGTGCAGGCGCTTGAGATGGCCACCAAGCTGCGACCCGATTTGGTCTTGATGGACATCCAGCTCAGCGGCGCCATCGACGGCATTGAAGCAGCGCAACAGATCCGCGCCCAATTGGCGCTGCCGGTGGTGTTTTTGACCGCTTTTGCGGCCGACGATGTGTTGGCAAGGGCGAAGCTGACCGAACCTTTTGGCTATGTCCTCAAGCCCTTTACGGAGCGCGAATTGCGCACCGTGCTGGAAATGGCGCTTTACAAACACCAGGCCGAGCAAGGCTTGGCTGACAGCGCCGCCCAACTGCGTGCGCTCTCGCGCCGCGTGCTGGAGGTGCAAGAAAGCGAACGCAGGCGGCTGGCTCTGGAGCTGCATGACGAATTGGGGCAGTCACTGACGGCGATCAAGATCAATTTGCAGTCTCAGGCGCGTTTTCGGGCGACTTCACCGGAAGCGCTGGGGCTGGAGAACATCCGCATCATTGATGATGCCTTGCAACAAGTGCGGCGGCTGGCGATGGCGCTGCGTCCGTCGATGCTGGATGATTTGGGGCTGGCACCTGCATTGCGCTGGTTGGCCGAACAGGCCGCCGAACGCAGCGCTTTCGATCTGCAGTTTCGCGCCTTGATGTCGACCGAGCGGCTGGCCTCGGACATCGAAACTACTTTTTTTCGCATTGCCCAAGAGGCCTTGACCAATATTTCCCGGCATGCGCGCGCCAGCCAAGTGGAAGTGGTGTTGCAGCGCAGCGAACGAGGTTTGGTGATGAGCTTGCATGACAACGGTTGCGGTTTCGACCCAGAGGCCTCGCGCGGTCTGGCCGTTGCAGGTGCGAGTCTGGGATTGCTCGGCATGCAAGAGCGCGCCATGCTGATTGGTGCCAGCCTGTCGATCGAGTCGAGCCCGGGTCGTGGCTGCATGTTGATCCTGAGTTGCCCTGTTTTGCCCAACGAGGTGCTGTCATGAGTTGCCGGATATTGTTGGCCGACGATCACACGCTGGTGCGGGCAGGTCTGCGCAAGTTGCTGGAATCGGTGGCCGGGGTCGAGGTGGTGGGCGAGGCCGATGATGGCTTGGAGGTCTTGCGCTTGGCCGAGGCTTTGCGGCCGGATCTGGTGGTGATGGATATCGCGATGCCGGGGCTCAATGGGCTGGATGCCACCGCCAGGCTGAAGCAGGCCCGCCCCGAGATCCAGGTTTTGATTTTGTCCATGCATCAAAACGAAGACTATGTGCGCCAAGCCTTGCGCCAGGGCGCTGCCGCCTATTTGCTCAAGGACGCGGCGCCTACCGAGTTGGAGGCCGGCCTGCGTGCGGTCCTGCGCGGTGAAACCTATCTCAGCGCGGCGGTTTCCAAAGGCGTGATGAGCGACTATGTGAAACGCTTGCGAGGGGATGAGCCCAGCGGGGCGCAGTTGACACCGCGCCAGCGCGAGGTCCTGCAGTTGATCGCCGAGGGCAATAGCAGCAAGGAGATTGCGCGCCGGCTGGACCTGTCGGTCAAAACCGTCGATACCCACCGCAGCCAGTTGATGCGGCAGCTAGATATTCACGAGGTGACCGGTTTGGTCAGGTATGCGCTGCGCTGCGGCCTGATTTCAGCCGACTCTTGAGCCGCGCACCCGCAGCTCGGGCAATTTCCATCCCCGCTTCAGGTGTCTTGCCGATAGGCCGCTGCCGCAAAGCTGCCTACAGTGAACAGCAATGATTCGGCAAGGTTCAGGCGGGCGAGAAGCGGGCGAGGCACAGGCGATGGTGATCAAGATTGTGTTGGTGGACGACAACCCGACTTTTGTCGCGGCGGTCAGCGCCTTCTTGGCTCGCCTGCCCGATGTCGAAGTGCTGGGCCATGCGCCCGATGGCAAGCTCGGCCTGATACAAATCGAGCAGCACAAACCCGATCTGGTTTTGCTCGACATTGCCATGCCCGAGATGAACGGGCTGGAGATGGCTGCTTTGCTGCGCGGCCAAGCGCTTGCCCCACGTGTGGTGTTCTTGTCCATGCATGACAGCGGGGGCTATCACATGGCGGCGCATGCACTGGGCGCCAGCTACGTCAACAAGTCCAATTTTGTCGACGGCTTACTGCCCATCATTGCGCAAATGCAGCAAGATGGGCAGGACGAGAGAGATTGAGCTGCGCCATGCCAGTTGCTCCACCCAAACCCCGCATCCTCGTCGTCGAAGACGAGGCCATCGTGGCCCGCGACCTGCTGCAGCAACTGAGCGAACTTGGCTATGAGTCGGTCGGCCATGTCACGCGTGGCGAAGAGGCGGTTGAGCAAGCAGGCCTGCTGCGCCCCGACCTGGTGTTGATGGACATCCAGCTGGGTGCGGGGCTGGACGGGGTTTGCGCCGCGCAGATGATCCGCGACCAGTTCGGCCTGCCGGTGGTGTTCTTGACCGCCTTTGCCGCCGACGACACCCTGGCCCGTGCCAAGCTCACCGAGCCCTTTGGCTACATCCTCAAGCCCTTTTCCGAGCGTGAGTTGCGCACGGTGCTGGAGATGGCTTTGTACAAGCATGGCGCCGAGTCACGCCTACGGGCTTCAGCGCTGCACAGCCAGACCATTCTGGACCATATGCTGGACGGCTTGATCACCATAGATTGCGCCGGCCTGATTCAAAGTTGCAACAGAGCTGCCTGTGCCTTGTTCGGCTACGCCGCGGAAGAACTCTTGGGGCGCAATGTCAGGCTGCTGATGCCGGAGCCACATGCCACTCTGCATGACGCCTATTTGCGCCATTATTGTGAGACCGGCGAAATGCGGGTGATAGGCAAAGCGCGCGAAGTCGAGGGCCGCCACCGCGATGGGCATTTGCTGCCGGTCAGCTTGTCAATCTCCGAGATCATCGGCGCCACGCCGCGCAGCTTTATTGGTTTGGTGCGCGATATCGCACCGGATCGCCAACGTATCGAGGAGCTGCACCGGCTTGCCTTTTATGACAGCCTGACCGGCCTGCCGAACCGGCGCTTGCTGACCGAGCGCCTGCAGCATGCGATGTTGGCGGCGGCCCGCAATGGGCGCCATGGCGCCTTGATGCTGCTGGACCTGGATCACTTCAAGCAGCTCAATGACACCCAGGGCCACGGCGTCGGTGATGAGTTGCTCTTGCAAGTGACCCAGCGCTTGCAGGCCGAGGTGCAGAGCGTGGCCCATGGCGCAGGCCTTGGCGGCACTTTGAGCGAGGGCTTGGTCGCGCGCCTTGGGGGCGATGAGTTTGTTGTCTTGCTTGAAGGCTTGAGCGGCCAGGATCATGAGGCCGCGACTCAGGTCGAACTCTTGGCCAACAAGATCTTGCTGAGCTTGCGCCAACCGTATTTCCTGCGTGGCAAGAGCTATCAGGGTACGCCCAGCATAGGCATCGTGGTGCTGACCCAAGAGCAGCATGGCAGTGACGAGTTACTTAAGCGGGCCGATGTGGCGATGTACCAGGCCAAGGCGGCCGGACGCAACACCATGCGCTTCTTTGACCCGGCGCTGCAAGCGATTGCGAATGAGTTCATTGCCTTCGAGTCGGATTTGCGTCTGGGGTTGGAGAAGCAGGAGTTTGAGCTGCATTATCAAATCCAGGTTGATGGCGAGGGCTGCAGCACCGGCGTCGAGGCCTTGCTGCGCTGGCGCCGAGGCGGCGCGCAGATGGTGCCGCCGGTGCAATTCATTCCGATTGCCGAGGCCAACGGCCTGATCTTGCCGCTCGGCCAATGGGTGCTGGAGACCGCCTGTGCGCAGCTCAAGGCCTGGAACGACCATCCCGTGCGTGCCCGCTGGAGCATGGCCGTCAATGTCAGCGCCTTGCAGCTTGCGCAGGCGGACTTTGTTGAGTGCGTTGGGCGGGCATTGCACAAGAGTGGCGCCGATCCGGCGCTCTTGAAGCTGGAGTTGACCGAGAGCATGCTGGTCAACGATATCGAAGACGTGGTTGCCAAGATGAAGGCCATCAAGGCCTATGGCGTCGGCTTCTCGCTGGATGACTTTGGCACCGGCTACTCCTCGCTGTCGATTCTGAAGCGCCTGCCGCTGCAGCAACTCAAGATCGACCAGAGCTTTGTGCGCGACATCCTGATTGATTCGAATGACGCGGTGATTGCGCGCACCATCGTGGCCTTGGCCCATAACCTCGATTTGCGGGTGATTGCGGAAGGGGTCGAATCGGCCGCGCAACGCGACTTTCTGGCCACAATCGGCTGCGATGCGTTTCAGGGTTATTTTTTTGGGAGGCCTATGGCGTCGCAGGATTTGGCCAACGATTAGGCGTCAACGCGTAGGCCCTGACGATGGGCCTGGACGATTGGCCCCAACGATTGGCCCAAACGATTGGGTCGACCGCTCAGCGAGGCTTGCCAAGGCAGCCGTCAAGGCCTCTCGCAGTTCATAGTCCTCAAAAGGCTTGTGCATGAAACCAAGCGGCTCGCACAGGCGGGCGCGCTGCAGGCTGTCAGGGCCGTCAAACGCGCTCAAGAACACGCTGGGCAGCGCATAGTGATCGCGCATGAACTGGGCGGCGCTGATGCCGTCCATTTTTCCGGCCAGGTGCACGTCCATCAGCACCAGGTCGGGACGCAAGTCGGCAGCCATTGAAATGGCTTGTTCGCCGCTGGAGGCCGGGCCTAAAGCGGTAAAGCCAAGCTCGCGCAATTGCATGGCGATGTCGCGCGCGATGATCGCCTCGTCTTCCACCACCAGTATTCGCCAGGGCTGCTTCACGAGGGCATCACCAGCGCTGCGGGCGCCAAGGCCTTGAAGTTGATGCTGAACGCCGCACCTTGACCGGGGGCAGATTGGATGCTCAATGTGCCGCCGATTTGCTGGCTCAAATCCGCTATCAGCTGCAGGCCCAGCGAGTTTTGCCTGCGTGCCTCAAAGTCGGCCGGCAAGCCCGCGCCCTGGTCGCTGACGCGCAAGCACCAGTGGCTGTTGCCGACAGCGTCGATGGCTTCTTGCGCTTGCAGGCTGACACAGACTTCGCTTTGCTGATGGGCGGCCTCGGCCAGACCGTGCTTGAGGCTGTTTGAAACCAGCTCGTTGACCAATAAGCCGCAGGCGGTGGCTTGATCCATGCCAACGTTGACCGAGCCCATGGCCAGCTTCAGGCAAGCTTTGCTGCCGTCCAGGACTTGCGCCTTGAAGGCTTGGGCGGCGACTTGGCCCAGATACACGCCCAGGTCCACCGAGGCAAAGGTGCCCGAGCGGTAGAGCGTCTCATGCAGCTGCGCCATCGCGCGGATACGCCCTTGCATGCCTTGCAGCACCGCTTTGGTGTTGGTCACCGCGCTGCGGCCGGCCTCCAAGCGCAAGAGGCTGGAGATCACCTGCAAATTGTTCTTGACGCGGTGATGCACTTCTTTCAGCAGCGCGTCCTTGTCGCGCAGCGAGATCTGCAGGGCCTGTTCGGTCAACAGGCGCTGGCTGATGTCGACATCGATACAGAACATCTCCGGGTCTTGGCCCGGCGGCTGCAGCAGCACATGGCTGGAGATCACAGTGACACGGCTGCCGCCTTTGCGCTGCAGCGTCAATTCGCCGGCTGGAATGGCCCGCCCTGTGGCGGCCATCTGCGCCATCGCGTCGGCCACCGTCGCGCGCATCTCGGGCGGGATGATCAAGTCGAGCAAATTGCGCCCGATCGCTTCTTCGGCGCTGTAGCCATAAAGCAGTTCGGAGGCGCGGTTCCAGTAGGTGGTGCGACCATCCATGCCGTAGCCCTGCACCGCCACGGTCTCTATGGTGTGCAGCACTTGGTGGAAGCGGTGCTCGCTGTCTTGTAGGGCCAGCTCGACCTGGCGGCGCTCGCTGATGTCGGTCATTGCGATCCGCAGTTGCCCGCCCGTCGCGTTCGCGCATTGCAGGCGCACGGGCAGCGCCGAGCCGTCGCTGCGGTGCAGGTTCAGCTCCAGGCTGGCCCGGCCTTCCGAATGGTTTGAGGACTCATGCAAGCGCCTGAACAGAGCCCGCCAGCGCGGCAGGTCTTGGCCGGCCACCAGAAAGTTGAATGGGCGGCCGATCAATTGATGTCGCTCAAACCCCAAGAGCTTGACAACGCAAAGATTGACTTGTTCGATGCAAGTGGCGCTGTCGAGCGTGAAATAGCCGACCGGCGCAAAGTCATACAGCTCGACATAGCGGTCGCGCGAGGCTTCCAGCTCGCGCTGAGATGTGCGCAAGGACTCGTTTTGCATTTCGAGCTCGATCTGGTGCACGCGCAACTCGTGCAGCAGGCGTTGCTGCTGTTGTTCAATTTGAGGTTCGGGCTCTGGCTCTGGCTCGGTCTTGTCAGCGTCTGCTTCGTCCTGCAAGGCCAATTGTTCAGCAGCCGCGCGCAGCGCCGAATCGCTAGTGTCTTGTGGCAAATGACTCATGGTGCGGCGAACTCCTCGCTCAGATAGGCCTCCAAGGCCTCAATCGGCAGCGGGCGGCTGTACAAAAAACCCTGGCATTCAACGCAGCCCTGGGTTTCCAGAAAGCCACGTTGTGCCTCGGTCTCTACGCCCTCGGCAATCACGTTCATTGCCAGGCCCACACCCAGGGTGATGATGGCGCGTGCAATGGTTTCATCCTTGGCCAAGCCGGGCAACTTGGCGACGAAAGATTTGTCGATCTTGAGCTGATCCAGCGGCAGCTGTGCCAGATAGTTCAAAGACGCATGGCCGGTGCCGAAGTCATCCATAGAGATCTGCAGACCCAAACATTTGAGTGCCAGCATGGTGCTTATGGTGGCACCTATGTCTTCGAGCACCAGGCTCTCGGTCAGCTCCAG
>CAUPEV010000224.1:0-7391 GCA_963510335.1 uncultured Roseateles sp. | reverse complement strand
GGTCGGGGTTCTGGTAGACCGAGATGCGCATCACGTCGCCGGCGCCGAGGCGGTATTCGGCCGATGGCGCCGCGGTGGCTGGCGCCGCTGCTTGCGCCAAAGCGGGCGCTGTCATCATCAATGCCTGCGCGCCTATCAAGGCACAGGCCAGCAGGGTTTGCTTGCTTTTGTTTGCCATCGTTTGGGTGCTCTTGTTGGAGGTGGTGCTCATCATCGTCATCATCACTTCAGGCCCATGCCTTTGGAGATGGCGCTGGCGTCAAGGCCGCTGGCGGCTGGGGCCACGGTTGCGGGAGCAGGTGCTGGAGTCGCAGCAGGAGCGGTGGTTGGCGCAGCGTCAGTCGTGGCGGCCGTAGTGGCCGGTGTTGCCGGGGCAGAGGCGGCAGCACCGCCCTTGCCCGGCGCGCCTTCGGCGAACTTGCCGACATATTCGATCTTGGCGGCTTCACGCAGCGCCTTGATGTCTTTTTGCACTTGCTCGGACTTGCGCTGATTGCTCAAGAAGGCTTCGATGGCTGGCTTGGCGCGGGCTTCGTCAACCGGCTGGCTGCGTGAGCCGACCAGGAACAAGACGGTCATGCCGGTCGGGGTCTGCGTGACGGCGGAGTCGCCGTCCTTCATGCGCGAAATTGCATCCAGGCCGGCCAGCGGCAGCTGCTCGGCGGCGCGCACGGCTTGGTTGCCGTTGAAGCGGATATTGTTGGCCTTCAAGAACTCGGCAAACTCGGCCATGCTCTTGGAGGTCTGCAGCTTGTCGCGGATCACCGCGAACTGGTCAGGTGTGGCCTCAATGGCCAGCTCTTGCAGGCTGAAGATGCGGCGGTCTTTGAAGAGGGCCGGCTTCTCGTTGTAGTACTTGCTGATTTCTTCGTTGGTGGGCTTGGAGATGGACTCTCCGATGCGCTCCACATAGGCGCGGGCGATGATTTCGCGCTTGGCGGCTTCGATCTGCTGGACCACCTTGGGGTCGCGGTCGATCTTCAGCTCTTGGCCTTTTTGCACGGCGAGCTCTTGCTCAATCAGGCGCTCCAGCACTTGCTTGGAGGCGGCTTCGGCTTGCTCGGGCTTGAGGCCTTGTTGGCGCTGCAGCACGAAGTTGATCTGGTGAACGGTGATTTCTTCTTTATTGACCTTGGCTGCGGTCTGCGAGGCTTTTTCTGATTTGCTGCCGCCGCCACATGCCGCCAGCAACACCGTCACCGCAACAGCAGCGACCATGGCCGACAGACGCACGGGGCTGCGCGGGCCAGCGGCTGCCTGCGTCAGGCTCGAGAATTCTTGGTATTGCTCTTGTTGTGTCGTCTTCAGCTTCATGACTTTGCTTACCCTTTTTCGTACCGTTGCTAAATGCCGGCCCCGGCATTTCTGAACATTTGCCGCAACGCGGCATGCAGCCAACCCTTTTGGGACGTGCGAGTGTAACTTTGGAAAATGACAATTCATCCCGAGAGATGCTGCAAATACCGGTGATATTCCCTACGGTTTACCCGGGGTCAAGGCCTGCGAGTGAGCTATCTCGCAGCGGCGCAGAGTAGGGAAACTTGGTTCAAACTGATCATTCACCCAGTTGCCGTAGATCGGTACTCGTTCGCTCTATCCTGGCTGGGTGCGTTTTTGGCCCGGACGGAGGGGATTGAACGGATGGAAGAACAGGGTCTTGTGTCAAGTCCAGCTGCAGTCGAGCGGCGAGCGGGGGGGCAATTCTGGCTCGGACGGCTTCTTCAGCCCCACGCCGCCAACGAGCAATCAGGGCTCAGCACTTGATCCCAGCATGCAGAGCCACCACCCCGGCGCTGAGGTTGTGCACATCGACATGGCCGAAGCCGGCGGTCTTCATCATGGCCTTGAGCTCTTGCTGGCCAGGATGCATGCGGATGGACTCGGCCAGATAGCGGTAGCTGTCGGCGTCGCCGGCAATCATCTGACCCAGGCGAGGCAGTATCTTGAACGAATACCAGTCGTAGGGCTTTTGCAAGGGGGCGGCCACTTTGGAGAACTCCAGCACCAGCAAGCGCCCGCCGGGCTTGAGCACCCGGCACTTGTCGGCCCGCGCCTGGTGGGTGAGGGTCATATTGCGCAGACCGAAGGCGACGCTGACGAGATCGAAGCTGGCCGCCTTGAAGGGCAGCTTTTCGGCGTCGCACAGGCCGGTGGGCAGGATCAGGCCTTCGTCGAGCAGGCGGTTGCGGCCCTGGCGCAGCATCGCTTCGTTGATATCGGTGTGCACGACCATGCCGCTGTCGCCGACCTTGCGGGCAAAGGCGCGCGACAAATCGCCGGTGCCGCCGGCAATATCAAGCACGCGCTCGCCGGCCTTGAGGTTGGCCACCGCCACGGTGTAGGCTTTCCAGGCGCGGTGCATGCCCATGGACATCAGGTCGTTCATCACGTCGTAACGCGAAGCGACCGAGTCGAACACGCCGCGCACGCGGCTGGCTTTTTCGCCTTCGTCAACGGTTTTGTAGCCGAAATGGGTGCTGGTCATGGGTGGCTTTCGAATTCGGGTAGGTAAAGAGATAGGCCTCAGTGGCTGGCGCAAGCGCTGCCGCCACCTTTGCTCGGCATCGCTTGATCCCGGTCGGCGCCGGCGGCGGCCAAGCGGGCTTCATAGTCCTGCCACAACTTGGCCTCGTTGGCGCCCAGCTCGTACAGATAGTCCCAGGAGAACAGACCGCTGTCATGCCCGTCCGAGAACTGCGGCTGCACGGCGTAGTGGCCAACCGGCGCCAGCGCTGTGATCAGCACCTCGCGCTTGCCGGTCTGCAGCGTTTCTTGGCCGGGGCCATGGCCTTTGACCTCGGCCGAGGGGCTGTAGACGCGCATCAGCTCGAAGGGGATGCGAAAGCGAGCACCGTCTGAAAACGCCACCTCCAGCACGCGTGACTGCTGATGGACGGTGATTTCGGTGGGCGTAGGGGTGGTGGTGTTGAGGCCGGCCATGGATGAGGATCTCGCTGGGTGAGCTGCTACTGCTGCGCAAGGGTGGGAGTTTAGCGGCGCCGCCTGGGCGCAGCGCTGGGGCCATCGCAACACCCAGACCTTCAGACGCTCAATTTGTATCCAAAAGAAACGCTGGCACTTGGCTCGTGCACTAGGTCACGGAGCCCTTGTCAACAGCTTGGCAGGGGCTGGCGCGGGCCGCAGCGACTCCCTACAGTCCGCAGCTTCATCCACCCAGACCTCCGGACAAGGGCGCAAGCCCTGCTACGAAACACATGAAAAATACGCACCGTACGCTTGCCGCTGTTTCAATCCTTGCCGCCCTGAGCCTGGCGACGTCAGCCGCTTCGGCCAATGACGCCAGCCTCAAGTACACCGGCATCACGGGTGGCGGCGTCAAGCTCAATATCGAGCAACTGGGCAAAGACAAAAATGGCGTCAGGGCCGGCCTGTTGGAGTTCGCGACCAGCGATAGCAAGAGCTTCACGGCCTATTGTGTCGAATTGGGTCAGTACACCTCCTCCGCGTTCCAGACCTACCAAGTCGGCAGCTTTATTGGCGCGCAGAACACCAATCTGCAGAACCTGCTCTCGGCCAGCTACGCCTCGGTGGACACCAATGCCGAGCGCGCCGCCTTTCAATTGGCCGTGTGGGAGCTGACGCATGAGAGCAAGGTCGGCACCTTCAGCGTCACCGATGGGATCAAGGACAAAGATGGCCAGGGTTTCAATCTGAACAGCAGCAGCGTGGGCTACAGCTCATTGATCACCCAAGCCAATAGCTATCTAGATGCTGGCGCCGCTTACACGGGCAGCGGCCTGTATCAAATCGAGAAACTCAGCAACGAAAACCACCAGGACTTGCTGCGCTTCAACGCCCTGCCCCCAGTGACTGCCGTGCCAGAGCCAAGCAGCTACGCCTTGCTGATGGCCGGGCTGGGCGTGATCGGCTTTGTGTCGCGCCGCCGCAGTGGCAAATCGGCTTGAACCTGAACCTGAACCTCGGCCTGATCGTGCAAGTGACTGCTTGAACGCTGGAACGCTTGCAGCATGCAAAGAGGGCCCCGCGGGGCCCTCTTTGCATGGTCAGTCGCTGCGCCGGCCAGCTCAGGCCGCGCGCGACATCGCTCGAATCACTTCGTCTTCTTGCTGCGATCTGCCACCACGGTCACGCGTGTAGGCATCACGGCATCGGGAGAAATCGGCTTCGGAGGCGCGGTGTCCTTCTTTGGCTTCTTTGCTTCCTTATTGGTTTTTTGCTGTCCTTTGGCCATTGCGATCTCCTGTTACTCGGGTTACTCGGCGCACCCAAGGTCGGTACCGCGCCGATATTGCTGAAACTTTAGCTACTGAATTACTGCGCGGTCGAGTTTGCCACGAACGGGCCTCGACTCACGCTCATCTTCAGTAAGCACCCATATAGTCTTTTTTGCCCACTTCCACGCCGTTGTGGCGCAGCAAGGCGTAAGCGGTGGTGACGTGGAAGAAAAACTGCGGCAGGCCGTAGTGCAAAAGATAGTCTTGGCCGGTGAAGTGGCGCTCTTTGGGCGTGCCGGGGCGGGTCACGATGTCGCGGCTGGCTGCGCCTTCGAACTTGGCAGCGCCCAAACCTTCGATGAAGGCAAGGGTCTTCTGGATGCGTGCTTGCAGATCGGCAAAGCTCTGCTCGCTGTCTTCGGCGCTAGGCACCTCAACGCCAGCCAAACGGGCGCACACGCCCTTGGCGAAATCGCAGGCCACTTGCACCTGCTTGGTCAGCACAAACATATCGGGGAACAAACGCGCCTGCAGCAAGGCGTTAGCTTCGATATTGCGCGCGCCAGCATGGGCCTCGGCCTTGGCAAGCACGTCGGACAAGCCGCCCAGCATTTGTTTGAACACTGGCACTGAGGCTTGAAAAATAGGGTTGCTCATGGAAGATCCCGTTGTTTGGAGGTTCGAAAGACCGCCATTCTGGCAGGCCAAGCTGATCGAGGCAGAACAGCCGAGTAGCAAGCCCTCTTCGCCCGGCGTGAATCAAGCATTAGACTGGGTCGCCGCATTTCAACCACTGGAAAAAAGGAACCCATATGAGCAAATTTATCCAGATCCTGGCAGCCCTGAGCCTGGCCGCCGCCCCATTGCTGTCGCTGGCCGCTGACCCGGTGGTTGAGGCACGCACCGAGTTGGCTCAAGCCAAGCAAGACAAAAAATCTGCCATGGCGGCGGCCGGCAAGGAATACGACGCAGCCAGGGCCAAAGCCAAGGCCGAGTTGGCGGCCGAAAAGACCAGCAACGCGTCGCGCGCCAAGGCCGAGACGGCGGGTGGCGGCGACGGCTTGATCCTGAAACGCAATCTCGACCATGCCTCGAACCTGAGCTACAAGGCCAAGATCAAGGCAGCCAAGGAAGCCCGCAAGGCCGCCGAAGCCGCCGCCAAGGCTGGCGCGGCACCCGCCCAAGCGGCAGCCACAAGCAAGATGGAGCAAGGGCTCAAGAGCGTGCAAGGCGCCAGCGCACCTAAGAATTGAAAGACTAAGAGCTTTTTACTGCGCGGCCGCCATGCGTCGTTGGCCGAATGCTAGCAATCCTCACGTACAGGAAGTACGTTCCGGTTGCTGCGCTTCGTCCGCCAAGGCCTGAGGCCTTGGCCCTCGGCAGCCACAAGCAGTCCTCAGGACTGCTTGTGTCCGGCCTCAGCCTCCCCTGACGCTCGCTACAAAACGAAGTTTCAGCGCAGCTAAAATCTCTCAGCCTTTGTGCGTATTGCAGGGCCACTAAACTCCCGCCATGCAATTCGCCCCCCTCATCAAAGAAATCGGCCGCGGCAGCAAAGGTGCACGCGATATGGACGCGGCCACGGCCGAGGCGTTGTTTGGCGCCATCCTGGACGGCGCCGTGCCTGATCTGGAGTTGGGCGCGATTCTGCTGTCACTGCGCATCAAGGGCGAATGCGAGGCGGAGCTGACCGGCTTTGAGCGCGCGATGCAGGCACGCACGGCGCACATCAGCGTACCTGGTGGCGCCACAGCCCCCCGCTGCGTCCTGCTGCCGACCTTCAACGGCGCCCGCAAGCAGGCCAATCTATTGCCGCTGGTGGCGCTGCTGCTGGCGCGCGAGGGGGTGCCGGTGCTGATCCACGGCCGGCATGATTTCGATAGCCGCGAAAGCCCGTTCGACTTGCTGGCCGCGCTGGGTCTGCCTTTGGCCGACTCGGTGACCGAAGCTTCCGAGCACTTGTTGAGCACCCGCCTGGCTTGCCTGCCGCTGGCCGCGCTGAATCCCGGCCTGGACGCCTTGATGGCCTTGCGGCCAAGGCTGGGCGTGCGCAATAGCGGCCACAGCGTGGCCAAACTGCTGGACGCCGCACCGGGGCGCAGCGTGCGGGTGGTGGCCGTCACACATCCGGAGTACCTGATCAGCATGGGCGAGGCGCTGACCGGGCTGACAGCGAACGACGGGCGCGCGCTCTTGATGCGCGCCAGCGAGGGCGAGGCCTATGCGCATCTGCGCCGCAAGGCCCAGCTTTACGGCTATGCCGACGGCCAGCGCACGGACCTGCACCCGGCCGACACCGAGGACATCGATTGGCCACTGTCAGACGCTTGTGAGGCCCAAGCCAATGCGGCGCTGATTCGCGCAATGCTGGACGGCAGCGCGGCCGTGCCGCCGCGCATCACCGAGCAGGTACGGGCCTTGATTCAGTTGGCCAGCACTTAAGAGGCGGGCTCTTCCGGCGCGGCAACGGCCTGCCCGACCGGCTGATTGGCGAAAGCCACATGGCCGCCGCTGATCGCGTCGACCTCGATCACCAGTTCGGGGAAGCGGTGTAAAAACTCCGAGAAGTTGCTACAGCCCAGCGCCTGCTCGTCGAACGAGGGCAACAGGCGTTTGATGAAGACCTTGAGCGCGCTGCGCGACACATAGTTCTCGCCGTTGCGATCCACCAACTGCTTGAGCGCGCGTAGCAAGGCTTGTTTGGCGTCCTCCAGCGACGGTGAGCCGACAGCCTCCACCGACTCGACCTCGTCTACCGCCGGCGGCACGATGCCCGCCGCGGTCTCCAGCTCCGGCGGTGCGCCATCAACCGCAGTGGGCGCCGACGCGGCCAGCAGGTTTTGATAGAACTTGAATTCGTTGCAGCTGACCGTCCAGAAGCGGTTGCTGTAACCGGCCACACCGACGCCGGCGATGAAGCGGCCGGCTTGCTTGACCTTTTGCGCCAGGCTGATGAAGTCGCTGTCGCTGGAGATCACCACCACATGGGTCAGATGCGGGTGGTTGTGCACATCGCTGAGCGCATCCAGCGCCATGCGGATGTCGGCGCTGTTCTTCATATTCGAGCCGCGCGGGAACATCTGAATCAAGTCCACCCCTGCCTCATTCAAGGCATGGCGGTAATTGGCAAAAAACTGCCAGTTGCCATAGGCGCGGTTGATGATGATGTCGCCCAAGGAGGCCGCATATTCCAGG
>CAUPEV010000223.1:0-7444 GCA_963510335.1 uncultured Roseateles sp. | reverse complement strand
TATGAAAACCCAGCGTAGCAACCATCAAGCCTCGGGCTTGCCTAAATGCTTCTTGCCGCCCCCTCAGGGCGGTTGACGCAGGTCGGTTTTCATCCAAGCCCATCAAGCCAGCACGCAGCGTTTTGCACCGCGTGGTGGCTTGCCTTTGTCGTCCATTTTTCGTTCGTTTTTTCAGCCCTTCCCAAAAGCAAAAGCTCTGGAGATCATGATGAACAAGAGAATCAAGACAGGTCTGTCCCCAATCAACACAATGCCGCAGCGCCTGCGCCTCAAGCCCGTCTGGATGGCCTGCGCGCTGATGATGCTGGGTGCCTTGCCGCCTATGTCGGCCATGGCCCAGCAGACCCCGGTAGCCGCAACGGAAGACGCCAGCGCCGAGAAGAAGGAGGCCGCCAGCCAACTCGACCGGGTCGTGGTGACCGGCAACACCGGCTTGAACCGCACGGTGCGCAACAGCTCGGTGGCTATCACGGTGGCCGACCGCGACGACCTCGACCGCAAGGCGCCGCGCTCGACCGCCGAGGCGATGGAGCTGATTCCAGGTATGTATGTGGAGGCTTCCGGCGGCGAGATGTCGAACAACTACTCGGTGCGCGGCATGTCCGGCGGCAACCAGCGTTGGGTACAGCTGCAAGAAGACGGCCTGCCGGTTTTCTACTACCCGAGCTGGACGGCCGACGGTCTCGTCAAGCAAGAGATCGGCATCGACCGGCTAGAGGCCGTGCGCGGCGGCACCTCGGCGATTCTGACCACCAATGGCGCCGGCGCGACGGTCAACTTTCTGACCTACCGCAACAAGGGTGCGCCCGAGGGCGCCGTGCGCCTAACGACCTCGGACTACGGCACCAAGCGCATCGATCTGCGCTATGCCGGCGGTTTGGGCGATGGCTGGTTTGCCGGTGCCTCGGGCTTCTACCGCCGCGACGACGGCATCCGTAACCCCGAATTCACCGCCAACTTCGGCGGCACGCTGCGTGTCCATCTGGGCAAGAAGATCGAAGGCGGCGAGTGGAGCATCAACGCCAAGCTGGTCGATGACCACAACACTTTCTATCTGCCCATCCCCGTGCAGGGCAAGGACAATCCGCGCAGCCTGCCTGGCATTGACGCGAACTATGGCACCATGATTGGCTTGGACTCGGGTGTGCAAAACGTGCGCACTTCGCTGGTACCGGGCACTTTCAGCCAGCTCAACGATTCGCGCGACGGCTATCACGTCAAAGCCAGCGCGATCGGCTACAGCTTCGAGAAGGCGCTGAGCAAGGAGTTGACCTTGCGCTCCAAGGGCCGCTATACCGACAGCGATGTGACGGCCAGCGTGGTCTTCTCCTCCAGCAACAACAGCCTGCGTCCGGCCGTCAACCGGCTCGACCCCAAGCAGTTCGGCTATGTCGGGGAGATGCTCGATCGCTTTGCGGCGGCCTGCGGCGGCCAATGCACGCCGGCCTTGCGGGTGGTGGCTACCGGCGAAATTCTCTCCACGCCGGCCCAGCTCAACGCGTTGAATGGCAACGGGCTTTTGTCCGACAACGTCTTGCAGGCCGACAAGCAGGCCCAGCGCGAGGCGGTGAATGATTTGTCGCTGACCTGGAACACGGCCAACAACAGCCTGACCGCCGGCCTGCTGGCCTTTGATACCCGCATCGGCCCCAGCGGCAGCCCGGCCACCGCGCGTTTTGTGACCGATGTGCGCACGCATGCGCGGCGTATGGACATCGTGGCGCTTGACCCGTCCGGCAAGGTCGTCGGTGCGCATACCGAGAACGGCGTGCGCGAGTACTCGACCTGGGGTGACGGCAACTCAAACCTGCACAACACCTCGACCTCGCTCTATTTGAACAACGAGTTCAAGCTCAATGAGCGTTTGCGCCTGGACGCCGGCCTGCGCATCGAGCAGTACAAATACCGCGAGCAGCGCGCGGGATACAACGAGTACACGGCCATTCCCGGCGCCTTCAAGCCCGGCTGCGATGTGGACAAGCTCGGCGACGCAGCCTGTGACGTGGACAACATCATCTCCAACAACCGCTGGGCCTTTCCGACCAACGGCCAGTACGAATCGATCCACAACGATTGGCGCGAGCCGTCCTGGACCTTGGGCGGCAACTACCTGCTCAATGACCATATGGCGGTCTACGGTCGCTTTGCCAAAAGCTATCAGGCCACCGGCGATTTGCCGGTGACGGAAATTCAGTTTGCCGAGGCTGGGCTGCGATATCAGGGCCATGGCCTCACAGGCACCTTCACCTTCTACAAGGCCGACTTCAAGGGCGACCCCAATTCGGCCGAGGTGGACAACGCCCAGATCGAAATGCTGCAAGGCGTGAAGTCGCATGGCCTGGAGTTCGAGCTGAACTGGCGGCCGGTCAAATGGGCGCAGCTGAACGCGGTCGGTGTGGTGCAGCGCTCCAAGTTCAGTGTCAATGACCTGCGTGTGTTGCGCGGCTCGGGCGCAGATCTGGAGGACTTGCGCAAAGAGGCGACCAGCTGGAACGGCAACCGGCCCGAGCGCACGCCCGAGCTGAACTACACGATTGCTCCGAGCGTCTTCTTCAATGACAACAAGGGCGAGCTGACCCTGAGCTATCGCTACACCGGCATGCGTTTTGCCGATATCTCAAATTCGGTGAAGCTGCCCGCCTACAGCACCTGGGACCTGAGCGTGCGCTATGAATTGACGCCTAAGCTGACGCTCAATGCCAGCGTGCAGAATCTCAGCAACGCGATCGGCCTGACCGAAGGCAACCCGCGCTCGGGCTTTGTGCAGGCGCCGGGCGGCAGCGACTACTACTACGCCCGGCCGATCCTGGGGCGTAACGCGCAGTTGTCACTGACCATGAACTTCTAAAGGGGATATCCATGTCGAACAAACATTCAAGCACGCTTTGGGACCACCACAGCGCCGTGGCCGGAGCGCCGGCCGGCTTCACGATGCGCGGCTGCGTGCCGGCCAATCCGGACGGTGTCGAAGTGATGCTCGAGCGCTGGCAGGCCGGCAGCAGCGAGCCGCCGCACAGCCATCCCGGCAACGATATGACGGTGGTGGTGGAGGGGCAAATGCGCATCCAGTTCTTCAAGCGCGGTGAAGCTGGCACCTTGCTGCCGGATGGTCAACCGCTAACTCTCAATGCGGGCGAGACCGGCTATGTCAGCGCCGGGCGCATCCACGATGCCCAGTATTTGCAAGATTGCAAGCTGGTCTATGTGCATGAGCGGGCCTTCGGCTTCAAGGACGAGGCTTGAGTTGATGCGCTCAGGAGGCTTGGGCTCAGTCTGACTGGCTTGCAGCTTGGGTCTGGGCTTGTGACTGCAGAAAAGCCGCCAGTGCCTTGAATCGCGGCTGCTCGGCGGTGGCGCTGGAGGCCATCAACCAATAGGCGCCTTCGGCCTCAATGCTCTGCACAAACGGGCGGATCAAGCGGCCGCTGCGTAAATCGTCCTCGACCAGGGCCAGCCGGCCCAGGGCGACGCCGCGTCCGCTCATCGCGGCCATCAACAAGGCATTGCTGTCATCGATGACCGGGCCGCGCTCTACCTTGGTCGCCTTGACCTCGGCCGCTTGCATCCAGCGCTGCCAGTCATCAAAGCTGTCTTCATGCAGCAAGGGGTAATGGGCGAGCGCCTGCGGCTCGCTCAGTGGATGCTCGGGCCGCGCCAGTCCCGGCGCGCAGACCGGGATCAGCCGCGTGCCGAACAAGCGCTGCGCCCAGCCGCGCTCTGGCTTGCTGGGCTGTGTGTTGGTCCAGACGATGGCTGCGTCAGCCGCTCCTCGGGCGAGGGCATCGCCTTGCGCCGTGTGATGCAGATGCAGCTCGATCTCCGGATGCGCGCTCCAGAAATGCGGCAGCCGCGGCATCAACCAGCGGCTGGAGAACGACGGCGTCACGGCCAGTAGCAGGCTGCTGCTGCCTTGCTGTTTGAGCTCGGCCAGGACCTGCTCGATGCGGTCAAAGCTGCTCGACAAAACGCTCAGCAAACGGGTGCCGGCGGCGGTCAAGCTGACCTGGCGCGGGCGTCGCTCGAACAACTGCAGGGCCAAGGCCGCCTCTAACGCGCGCACCTGGTGGCTGACCGCTGCCTGCGTTACGCATAACTCTTGCGCCGCGCGGGTAAAGGACAGCTGCCGCGCGGCCGCCTCGAAAAAACGCAGGCCGCTCAGATGATGTTGAAGATTTCTGCGCATGAAACGGCCTCGCGCTGGGCGAGGCCAGGGCGCTTAGACCGACAGCAATTCCACTTCAAACAGCAGCGTCGCATTGGGCGGAATCACGCCGCCGGCGCCGCGCGCACCGTAGCCCATATCGGCCGGGATCACCAGCATGCGGGTGCCGCCGACCTTCATGCCTTGCACGCCTTCGTCCCAGCCGCGAATCACTTCGCCGCCACCCAGCGCAAAGCGGAAGGGGTCGCCGCGATCCTTGCTGGAGTCGAACTTCTTGCCTTTGTTGCCATTCTTGAACAACCAGCCGGTGTAATGCACGGTGACGCGCTGACCGGCCTTGGCCTCCAGGCCCGTGCCGACTTCGGTGTCCTCAAACTGTAGACCGCTTGGGTTGGTCGTCAGGTTCAGCTCGATGGCAGTGTCGCCGCCGCTCAAGCCCAACAACTCGACCTCAAAGATCAGCGTCGCATTGGGCGGGATCGCGCCGCCGGCGCCGCGTGCGCCATAGCCCAGCTCGGGAGGAATGACCAAGGTGCGGCTGCCGCCGATCTTCATGCCTTGCACGCCTTCGTCCCAGCCTCGGATGACCATGCCGCCGTCGAGTTCGAACTTGAAGGGCTGGCCGCGGTCCTTGCTGGAGTCGAACTTGACGCCTTTGACGCCGTCATTGAACAACCAGCCGGTGTAGTGCACCGACACATCGTGGCCGGACTTGGCGACCGCGCCTGTACCTTCAACGGTGTCGTCGATCTGCAGGCCGCTTGGGGTGGTAATCATTGTGAAAATTCCTTCAATTGTTTAGACAGGCCGGGTGTTTTTCGCCGCAGCTGTGGCCGGCATCATGCCACCAAATGAGACTCGCCAGGCCTCGGCGGCTTGCGCCAGCACCTCGGCCACCGTGTCGCCGGCGGGCTGCAAGCCCAGCACGCCCGCCGCCACACGCAAGGCCAACGCAGCATTGCCTAGTTCCAGCGCGGCCGCGCCGTTTTGCTTGGACAGCTTGTTGCCGTCCGCGCCCAGCACCAGCGGCGTGTGCAGATAGCGCGGCGTAGGCAGGCCCAGCAATTGCTGCAGCCTGATCTGGCGCGGCGTGTTGTCGGCCAGGTCGGCGCCGCGCACGATGTCGGTGATGCCTTGGGCTGCGTCATCAACGACGACGGCGAGCTGATAGGCCCACAGACCGTCGGCACGCTTGAGCACAAAGTCGCCGACCTCTTTGCTCAGATTCTGGCTCAGGTTCTGCGTCTGTGCGCCCAAGCACCGGTCTTGCCAAGTCAGGGTCAGGTCTTGCGTGCCGGCGAGGTCAAGCGTGCTGCGCAGGCGCCAGGCCCGGGCTGTGCGGCCATGCAGTCCCGCGCGGCAAGTGCCGGGGTAGACCAGTTCGCCATGGCGTTCGCTGCTCACGCCCAGCGCCTGCAGCGCCTCGGCAATCTGCTTGCGGGAACAGGCGCAACCATAAGCCCAGCCGCTGTGCTGAAGCGTGACTAGCGCCTGCTCATACAGCGAGCCACGCGCCGACTGCCACAGCGGCGGCTCGTCGGGGTGCAGGCCGCATTGCGCCAGTTGATCGAGGATGAGACGGTCCACGCCGGGCGGGCAACGCGGCCCGTCTACGTCTTCGATGCGTATCAACCAACGCCCGCCATGCGCGCGCGCATCGAGCCAGCTGGCCAAGGCGGCGACCAGCGAGCCGGCATGCAGCGGGCCGGTGGGTGAGGGGGCAAAGCGGCCGATGTACATGCTCAAAAATGAATACTTACAAGATCAAGCCGGCATGCTGCTCTAGCAAAGCGCGGCGGGTGGTCGGACTTTGCAATTGCTCCAACCACCAGGACAAGGCGCGGCCAGGCGGCTGGCCGCCTGCGGCCGAGGTGTTGCGCCAGGAGTAATGCAGCGGAAAGATGCGCCGGCCCGTGGCGAGCTCTTTGATGACGAGGCGGCCGGCCTCGACATGGCGGCGCACCATCTCCAACGGCATGCTGCCGCAGCCCATGCCGCGCAACAAGGCTTCCAGCTTGGCGGCCATCGAGGGCAGGGTCAGCACCTCTTGGCCGGGCATCACGCCAATGGTCATCGGTGTCAGGCTGCGCGCGGTGTCGGCCACGGCAATGATGCGGTGGTTGGCCATGGTGGTGGCGGCCAGCGGCTCCGCTGCACTTGCCAAGGGGTGATGGGGTGCGACGCAGAAAACCATTTCCATCTCGCCCATGGCTTCGCAATGCACGGCAGCACCGGGGGGCTGGGCGGAAGTGCCTATGGCCAGATCCGCCTGCCCCGAGATCAAGGCTTCCCAGGTGCCGGACAAGACCTCGACGCGCAGCTTCAGACGGGTCGGCGGGCCGCCGCTTGATGGCTCACCTGGCTCACCTGCTAGGCCGGCCGGCAATTGGTAAAAGGCCTCCATCAAATCGAATAATGCGCGGCGGGCGACGGCGTCATCGACGGCGATGGTGAGTTCACTTTCCCAGCCTGTGGCGATGCGGCGCACGCGGTTGGCGACAGCGTCGATTTCCACCAGCAAGCGCCGGCCTTCCAGCAGCAGCTCCTGGCCGGCGGCGGTCAACTCGGCCTGGCGCGAGCGGCGATCGAACAGCAGCACATCCAGCGCTTCTTCCAGCTGGCGCACGCTATAGGTCAGCGCCGAGGGCACCTTGCCCATTTCGCGCGCGGCCGCCGCAAAGCTGCCGCTGCGCGCGATGGTGTCCATCATGATCAGCGCCTCGGGGGTCAGGGCGCGGCGTTTTTCGGGGTTTGGCATGCGTGCTTGAGCGTCATGTTCTGCGAGGTGCTTCATCTTATTTGAATGATGGCATCAAGCTGGCAGCGCGATGGCCTGGCCTGCTGCTTTTACAGTCAAGGCCTGGTCACCAAGGTGGTGAACCGAGCTTCAGGAGTCGAAAGAAAATGCTTGAACTGATCAAATCCTCAGAGCGCGGCTATGCCGATCATGGCTGGCTGAAGTCATTTCACAGTTTCTCGTTTGCCGACTATATGAACGAGAAGCGCATGGGCTTTGGCGCGCTGCGCGTCATCAACGAAGACCGCATCGCGGCCGGCACCGGCTTTGGCACCCATGGCCATCGCGATATGGAAATCATCAGCTATGTGCTGTCCGGTGAGCTGGCGCACAAGGACAGCATTGGTGGCGGGGCAAACGAAGGCCCCGGCGTGATCAAGCCCGGTGATGTGCAGCGCATGAGTGCGGGCAGCGGCGTGCGCCATAGCGAGTTCAACCATGCCCAAGGGCAGAGCACGCATTTCCTGCAGATCTGGATCCAGCCC
>CAUPEV010000222.1:0-7473 GCA_963510335.1 uncultured Roseateles sp. | reverse complement strand
GCCGACCGGCTGGCAAATCCAGGCCTGCACGGTCTCGGCTTGCGATGTGAGGCGCTGGGCGCGCGTTGGCACCAGCAGCGTGGCACCGAGATCCAAGGCCGCGGGGAGGGTGGTGATCAGCATTGACTGCTTGGCATTGGTCGGGCAACCCATGCCGCAAGAGCCCAGGTTCCAACAACCCTTGACGTTGCGCTGTACGACCTTGCTGGAAATACCCAGCTTGAGCGAGCCCCGGCGCAAAGCATCGTTATTGCCATTCGGCTCGCCCAGCCAGTCGCTGATATTGAGGCGTTTCTCGACTTGCTCGAACCAAGGGGCCAGCTTTTCCGGGCTGCATTCGCTCAAACCGAATTCCTTGACCCATTGCGCCAAGGCATCGGGCGGGGTGCGGAAAGAGCCGGTCCAGTTGACGGTGGTGCTGCCGCCGACGCAGCGGCCCTGCAGGATGTTCATCGACTGGTCAGCGTTCTTGCGCCCGGCGCCTTCTTGATAGAGCTCGGCGTAGGCAGTGGACTCGCGCTGTTTGAAGTCTGAGCTGGAGCGCAGCGGGCCTTCTTCAATGATGATGATCTTGAGCCCGGCCTTGGCCAACAATTCGGCCGTGATGCCGGCGCCGGCGCCGCTGCCGACGATGAGGACATCGCAATCCAGCGTTGCTGGAACGGCGGCGTGGCCCTGGCCTAACACCTTCCATCCGCGTGCCAGGCCTTCTTTGATCGGGTCAGCGATAGAACTCATGGAATCTCTCTCGGTCCGGGGTAGCCGGTGCTGGCCCAATGCTCGGGCGCGGTGAAAAAGGCAATCGTGTTGAGGTCGCGTAGCGCGTGGTAAATCTGCTGGCGCAAGTCCAGGCTGGACAGACGCAACTCGTTCATGATTTGCTGGATCTCGGCCGCGCTGGCTTTGGGCCAGTCCTGGCTCATGCCGATCAGGGCCAAGCGGCCGCCGCTCGTGCTCAGCAAGGCGAAAAGCTGCGAGAGCTCGGCCCGCACGGCTGCCGGGTAGCCGCCGATATTGGCGTCCACGCTGTCCAGATGCGCTTGCAGGGCCGCTTCTCTGGCTGGGCCGGGCGCGGGCCAAAGCCCGTCCATCACGCTCAAGCCCACAGCGCGCATCAGCTCTCGCGCAGACGGGCTCATATGCTTGTCCACCAAGCCTGGCCGCAGCAAAGCCATGCCGCCGCCGACGACACCCAGCAGCACGGCGCCGCCCAGGCCTAATTTGAGAAGGCTACGTCTTTTCATGCGATCTTCTTCAGCAGATTCAACAGCGTGGTGAAGGTCTTGCCGTAGGGCGGATAGAACATTTTTGTGCCGGCAAAGCGCGCCTGCCTGAACACCGGCTTCTCCTTGCTGAAGGTACGAAAGCCCCATTCGCCGTGATAACTGCCCATACCGCTGGCACCGACGCCGCCAAAGGGTTGCTCCTCCTGGCCCAGATGCCAGATGCAGTCATTGATGGTGACACCGCCGGCATGTGTCTGCTCGAGCACACGCTGCTGCGCCAAGGCGTCTTGGCCGAACCAGTACAAGGCCAAAGGCCGCTCATGCTTGTTGATGTAGTCCAGAGCTTCTTCAACGCGGTCGTAGCCGACGATGGGCAGCAGCGGGCCGAAGATTTCTTCGCGCATCACCGCCATCTCATCGTTCACGTCAAGCAGCAGATGAGGTATCAGCTTGCGGCCACTTGGGGCCTCGTCATGCGTGGGTAGCAGGCGTGCGCCGCGTGTTTTTGCGTCGCTAAGCAGCCCTTGCAAGCGCGTCAGGTGGCGTTCGGCGGCGATGCTGCTGTAGTCCGGGTTGCTTGCCAGTGTCGGGTACATGCGCTGCATCGCTTTGACAATCGCCTCGGCCAGCGGCTCAATCATCTCTTTGGGTACCAAGAGGTAGTCGGGGGCGACACAGGTCTGGCCAGCATTGAGCAGCTTGCCGAAGGCGAGGCGTTCGGCCGTTAGCTTCAAATTGCAGCTTCGGTCAACAAGTGCAGGGCTTTTGCCGCCCAGCTCCAAGGTGACCGGGGTCAGGTTTTGCGCGGCGGCTTGCGCCACATGGCGGCCCACGGCGGTAGAACCGGTGAAGAACAGATGGTCAAAAGGCAATTGGGTGAAAGCCCGGCCGACGTCGGCGTCGCCGGTGATGACTTGCATTTCTTCGGGTGCGAAGAACTCGCTCACCATTTTGGCCATCAGGTTTGAGGTCGCCGGTGTCAGCTCCGACGGTTTGATCATCACCCGGTTGCCGGCGGCGAGCGCGGCCAGGGCGGGCGCCATCGCCAGGTAATAGGGGTAGTTCCAGGGCGAGACCACGCCGACCACGCCGAGCGGCTGGCGCATCAGCCGGTTGCTGGCGGGCAGGAAGTGCAGGGCGGTGGCTACGCGGCGCGTGCGCATCCAGGCCTGCAGGTGTTTTTGCGCATGCTTGGCGCCCGCTTCGACCGTGAACACATCGGTCAGCAGCGTTTCCTGGGGCGCGCGGTGGCCGAAGTCGCTGGAAATGGCTGCCGCCAAGGCATCGCTGTATTTGGCGGTCATGGCGCGCAGGCGCTGCAGCCGATCATGGCGCACCGCCAAGCTGGGGTTCATCTCCGCTCGAAAGGCACGGCGCTGCAGCTCCAAAGTCAGGTGCAATCGTTCTTGCAGCGTTTGGTTCATCGGGTCTCCTGATTGTTCTCCCACTAGGCTAACCGCATTGCCAAGCCAGGCCAAGCGGAATGGCCCTTGAAGTCGCTTGACTAGGGAGGCAGGTCTAGAACAGAAAGGGCTTTACCCGCGTCAACAGGCGTTCGACATAGCTATCCTTTTCCCCCACCGGCGCGACGTAGTGCAGCGCCTCGCGAGTGGCCGCTTCACCGGCGCGTTTGAGCATGACCCAGGTGGCGAGATATTGCGAGGCCAGGCAGCCGCCAGCGGTGGCGACCGCGCCGCGCGCATGGAAGGGCTCATCCAGCACGCGCGCGCCGGCTTCGACCACCCAGGGTTTGGTCCTCAGATCGGTGCAGGCCGGCATATCACCGAGCAGCCCTAAGCGCGCCAGCAGCAGCGTGCCCGAGCATTGCGCGCCGATCAGCTGACGCAATGGATCGAGTTGCAGGCGGTCCAGCAGCGCCGAGTTCTCGGCAATCGCTCTGGTGTAGATGCCCGATCCAAACAGCACCACATCGGCCTCGTTGGCCCATTCCAGCGGGCGCTGCAACTGCACGGTGACGCCGTTCATTGAGGTCACGGCATGGCCGGGGCCGCACAGCTGCGCCGACCAGCCCAGCGGCCGCAGGCGGTTCAGCAAGCCCAGCGCGATAAAGCTGTCGAGCTCGTTGAAACCGTCGAAGCTGAGGATGGCGACGCTAAGCGCCGAGGAAACTGGAGGGATGTTGTCTTCACTCATGTCCGAATTGTGTACCGGCAGCCAGCCTGCGTGTCACAGCTATTAATTGCAAGAACGGGTTGTGCTTGCCTACTCAACAGTGTGTCCGGATGAGCCGCCATAGACGCGGCGCTTTGCAGGTGAATGCAAGCCTGCCGCCGGCGACTGCTGGTGCGGGTTGTCCCGTGCACACAGACCCAGCGGCAGGCGCATAATTCTCGATATCCTCTGACCGTCGGGAGGAGGAGTGCAGGAGTGATTCCTATGGATTCAGTCGCCATTGCGTCCCAAGCGCCCGCCGCACCCGACGCGCAGTCTCCCGTCATCCTGATCGTCGATGACACGCCTCCCAATATTGGGCTCTTGCACGCCATGTTGCGGCCGCTGGGTTATCGGGTGTTCGCGGCCAGCTCCGGACAGCAGGCCTTGGACATAGCGCCTCGCATCCATCCCGATCTGATTCTCTTGGACGTGATGATGCCCGGCATGGATGGGTTCACCACCTGCCGACATCTCAAAGCGCAGCAGGCGACGGCCGATGTGCCGGTGATTTTCATCACGGCCTGTATTCAGTCCGAGGATGTGGTGCTGGGCTTTCAGGCCGGTGCGGCCGATTACATCGCCAAGCCCATTCGCGTCGAGGAGGTGCTGGCACGCGTACGCATCCAGCTCGATCTGCGCCGCTATGTGCAGCAAGAGCAGGCGGAGCAGCAGCAGTTGCAGGCCATCGTTGAGGCCATGAGCGACGGCCTGATGCTGCTGGACCCGCAGGGTTGCATTCGCTACAGCAACCCAGCCCTGCAGCATCAGTTGGGCCTTAGCGCCGCCGAAATGTTCAAACAACCCTTGAGCAGCTTGTTGGACCAACCTTTGCCCCAGGACGGCCAGGGGCGCGTCAGCCTGCGTCATGGCCAAGGCGGCAGCGTGCAGCTCTGCTTGAAGCTCGCCCCGCTGCCCGGCGACGAAAGCAGCCGCATCGCCATGCTCCACAGCCTGGAGAATCTGCAATGAACCCCGGTGCGACAAGCCCCAAGCAAAATTCTTGCGACTTCGTTCGCCCTCCTTGAGGAGGCTTGGCAGTTCAAGATGCGAGCGCCGCAGAGCGCATCGTCCATCAAAACAGCACAGGGAGTGCCCATGAGTTCATTGTTCGAGCGGCGAGCCATGCCGCCCAGCAGTCTTGTCCCAGCAGCACCGGCGGATGACGAGTTACTGTCCTTTACCGACGAGGACTTGGTCGATCCTAGTCTGGTGAATCCATCGGAGACGATTGGGCAAAGCGATCTGTGCGGGCCCCCGGTGCCCTGGCGTATCTTGATCGTTGATGATGACGAAGATATTCATCTGGCCACTAGGCTGGTTTTGAGTCAGGGGGGCTTCCTTGGCTATCAGGGTCGCAGCTTTCAGTTTCTCAGCGCCCTCAGCGCCGCCGAGGCCTGCACCATCCTTGCGAGGACGCCCGACATTGCCTTGGTGCTTTTGGATGTGGTGATGGAGACCGAGGACGCCGGGCTGCAGTTGATACGCACCATCCGTAACGATTTGGGCAACCCGCTGATAAGAATTGTGTTGCGCACCGGCCAGCCCGGATTGGCGCCACAGCACCAAGTGATCGTTGATTACGACATCGACGACTATATAAACAAGGACGACCTGACGCGGGCCAAACTCTTCGCCGCAGTGATTTGCGCGCTGCGAGCCTATGACAATCTGCGCGCCATGGCCGAGCAGCAGGCGGCCCTGAGAGCGTCGCTGAACAAAGTTAAGCACCTCGAGCAGGCCCTTAACGAACATGCGATTGTGGCCGTGATCGACAGCGACGGCGTGCTCACCGGCGCCAACGACAAGTTCTGCAAGGTTGTTGGCGTTTCGGCCGAGTCCTTGCTGCAAAGCCGGCGAGAGCCCTTGTCGGAATATGCCGATACCCGCGGCCATGACGGGCAGGCTCTGAGTCAATGCCTGGCAGATGTCCGGGCCTGGCAGGGCGAGCTTTGTCATGTCCAGACCGATGGGTCGCGGCATTATGCCGAGACCACGGTGCTGCCCTTTCTTGCCGAAAACGGCACTCACACGCACAGCATTATTGTCGCCACCGATGTGACGGAAGCTAGGGTGGCGCGCCAGCAGATCCTCGATCTGAACCGCGATTTGGAGTTGCGCGTGCAGCGCCGCACGACCGAGTTGGAGGAGGCCAAGCGGGCCGCTGAGACCGCCAACAGCGCCAAGTCCATCTTTTTGGCCAATATGTCGCACGAGATACGGACCCCGCTCAATGCGGTGCTCGGCTATGCACAGTTGCTCAGCCGCGATCCTGAACTGCCTGCCTCCCTGCGCAGCATCGTGGCGCCGATTGAAAAGTCGGGCAGTCATTTGCTGACGCTGATCAATGACATTCTCGACCTGTCGAAGATCGAGTCAGGCAGTATGAGTCTGGATCATTGCGACCTGGATATGAGCGCATTGGCCAGCGAGATGGGGGACTTGTTTGCACTGCGCTGCGCCCAGAAAGGCATTGGCTGGCGCTGCGAATTGGCGCTGCCTTCGCCGTGCATCCTGCGCGGCGATGCCGGCAAGCTGCGCCAAGTCTTGCTGAATCTGCTCAGCAATGCCGTCAAGTTCACGGATTGCGGTGAGGTGCTGCTGGGTATCCGTGCGACGCCTCAGATCGAGGCCAGCGAGGATGCCTCATCGCGTGACTTAATTTGCCTTCAGTTCGAGGTGAGTGACACTGGCCTGGGCATTCCGCAAGACCAGCAAGCGCTGGTGTTCGCGCCCTTTCACCAAGCCAATTCCGGCGCACAGCGCGGCGGCACAGGCTTGGGCCTGGCGATATCTTCGCGTCAGGTGGAATTGATGGGAGGGCAGCTGCAGCTAAAGTCACACGAAGGCCAAGGTTCACGCTTTTCCTTCAATCTGGCGTTCGCCCCCGGCGAGCGCGGAGGCCTTCTGCTCGATTCTGGTTTCGGTACCTTGGTCAGTCTCGACGAGGGGCAGGACTTGGCGGTGCTGGTGGTTGACGATATCGACGTCAATCGCGATGTTTTGGCGCGTATGTTGAACGGGCTGGGAGCCCGGGTTCGGCAAGCGCAGAGCGGCAGGCAAGCCTTGCAGATGCTGCATGAGGAGTGCTTCGACATCGTTTTTCTGGACATCCGAATGCCCGAAATGGACGGCATCGAAACGCTTAAACGCTTGCGCAGGGAATTGCCGGGTCCCCAGCCTGTCGTGGTGGCGCTGACGGCGTCGGCCCTGATGCACGAACGCCAAGCCTATATGCAAGAGGGTTTCGATGATTTCATCGGTAAACCCTTTTTGTTCGAAACTGTCCATCAATTGCTGCGCCAACATCTGGGCTCTCTTTTCCGGCCTGCAAGCCCGAACCCTGACTCGCTCGCGACTCTGCCGGGTGTTGAAGGGCCTAAGTCGGACCTGGACGTCGCGATAGATTCGGAGCTTTTGAACCAGCTGCAGGCCGCGGCCCAAACCGGCTGGATCAGCGAGCTGGAGCGCTGTATTCAGCTGCTGCTGCAGGGCGAGGGCAGGGAGCGGGCGTTGGGTGAGCGGCTGGTAGGCTGCTTGAGGCAGTACGACATGGTGAGCCTGCAGCGCGAGTTGGACAAGCTCGGAGCGTTTGAGCTGCAATGATGATGACGAGCCCCAATCCCGAACTTTTGAGCCAGCAGCTGCCTGACGCCGATCTGTTCGGCACCAACCTCTCCAGGCCCCACCAGAGCGCCTTGCTGATCGTTGACGACACGCCGGCCAATATTGACGTGCTGCGCAAGCTGCTGAAGCCACGCGGCCATCAAATCTTTGCTGCAATATCCGGGCCGGCCGCTCTCGAGATCGCCAGCCGGGTGCCCTTGGACCTGATCCTGTTGGACGTTTGTATGCCCGAGATGGATGGTTTTGAAACCTGCCGTCGGCTCAAGGCCTCGCCTCAAAGCAGCGCAGTGCCTGTTATTTTTGTCAGCGCACGCACGGACAGCTGCGACGTTGTTCAAGGCTTCAGCCTGGGTGCTGCCGACTACATCAACAAACCAGTTCGGATCGAAGAAGCACTGGCCCGCATTGATGCACAGTTGCTGCTGCGCCAACACCTGCGCGTACAGCG
>CAUPEV010000221.1:0-7476 GCA_963510335.1 uncultured Roseateles sp. | reverse complement strand
TTCGGTTTGACGACGGCGATTCGCTAGAGACGCTGATCGCCTTGGCAGCGGATGCGCTTGCTGCGTCTGCCGCAGCAAGCGTCAATGCCCAGGCATTGAGCCGGCAGATCGAATCCGGCCGCCGCACGCTGCAGCAATTGCGCGACAAACACCTGGCAGCGCAGGCCGAATTCGCGCAGTGGCAGGCAGGCTGGACCCTTAGCTTGCAGGAGATCGGGCTGCCGCCAAGCTTGACGGCCGATGCTGCCGAGGGCGTTTGTGCGGCCTGGCTGGACATTGACCTTGCCTTGAAGCAGATGCGAGAGCTGCGGCTTGCCCGCATCGGGCCTATGCAGCGCGAGTTGGCCGACTTCGATGCGGAGCTGGCCGCCTTGGCGCAAGCATTGGGCATGGCTTTGAGTGCTTCGGCCGACATGGACGTGCAGGCGCTGATGGCAAAACTCGGTGCCGCACAGGCGGCCCAGCAAGAAGCACAGCGCTTGCGCCAGGAGTTGGCGAGCTATCAAGACAAGGCGGCGGCGGCCGGCCTGCGGCTCAGCGAAGCACAGGTCCGTTTGGAGCCCTTGTTGCAAAGTGCCGGGCTCAGCGCCCGAGCCGATATCCCCGATCTTGTCGATCTGAGCGCCTTGCGTGATTGCATCGCCGCGTCGGACAGACGTCGGCTTGAGACGGCTGCTCTGGAGGCCGCTGAGCATATGCTGACCGAGGGCGGTGACGGTCTCAGCCTTGCCGCTTTAGCGCTCGAAGTTGCCGCCACCGATGCGACGCAAATACCATTGCAGCTGGCGGAGCTGGCGCGCCAGATCGGCGACTTGCAGCAGCAAAGCGAAGGCCTTGCGAGCGAGCTGAATCAAGCGCAAATCGCCTTGTCCTCGATCGCCGGGCAAGATGACGCGGCGCGCGCCGAGGGTCAGCGCCAGGATGCGCTGGCCAAGATGGCCAATGCGGCGGAGCGTTATGTCAAG
Source organism: uncultured Roseateles sp. (assembly GCA_963510335.1). Lineage (GTDB taxonomy): Bacteria > Pseudomonadota > Gammaproteobacteria > Burkholderiales > Burkholderiaceae_C > Paucibacter_A. Next base: position 6,511 of record CAUPEV010000221.1, on the reverse strand, counting down.
GTGTACACCGCCTCACGCTTGCTCAAATGGGCGATTGATCGTTACCGCGAAACCAAGCAGGGTCCGATGTTGGGCCGCGCCGGTGAGATCTTTGCCGCGCTGACGCTGGGTTCGTTTCAGCGTCTCAGTGTTGACTTTGAGGCCCAGCCTTTGGCCTTGCATGGCTTGCGTGCCGACGGGCGTCTGGTAGGTGTGGCCGGCATGAGCGAGGGCACGCGTGATCAGCTCTTTATGGCGCTGCGCTTGGCCGCGCTGGAGCTGCATATCGGACAAGACCCGGTCCACGCCTTGCCCTTTGTCGCCGACGACTTGTTCATCAATTACGACGACGCGCGTGCCGAGGCGGGCTTGCGCGCGCTGGCTGTTTTGTCCGAGCGCACGCAGGTGATTTTCTTGAGCCACCATGCGCATTTGCTGCCGGCGGTGCGCAAGGTGTTCGGCGCGACGGTCAATGTGATTGGCTTGTAGCGCGGGCCAGCTTGTCAATCACCTCTTGTGCTTCTTTCAAGCCTAGCCCGGTTTGTTCCCGGTAGGCCTTGATCGCTTCGATCCGCGTGCTGGGATGCTTGGCCAACGTTTTGACCGCCTCGGAGGGTTCGGCGTATTGGCCCCACTCGACGCCCAGGTGTTTCAGCAAGGCATCGAGCTTGGCTTGAGCGTCTTGCAGCTGAGTTTGCAGACGCGATAACTGAGCCAAGCCAAGGACCAGGGCGAGCATCAGCAGCAGTGGGAAGATCTGATCCATGCGTGGGTCCAATCCAATCAAGCGATGATTTAGGTGCCAGGCAACAAGGCAGAGCCAGGCGCTGCCGGCATGGCTGCGGGCCTGCCGAGCAAGTAGCCCTGTACTTCGTCGCAGCCTTGCTTGTGCAGCTGCGCCAACTGTCCGCTTCGCTCGACGCCGGCGGCGCTAACGCTCAGACCCAGCGAATGCGCCATGGCGATGATGGAGCCGACCACCTGTTGGGCATGCGGATCGCTGTCAAGCGTTTCGATCAGGCTGCGGTCAATCTTGAGTTTGTCAAACGGGCCGCGCCACAAATAGGCCAGGCTGGCCGGGCCCGAACCAAAATCATCCATCACGATGGACACACCCAAGCCGGCCAGGCCGACCAAGGTGCGTGCGACCGCATCGCGTTGTGGCAACAAAATCGCCTCGTTGATCTCCAGGTTGAGGCGCAGCGCCGGCAGGCCGCTGGCATTGAGGGCTGCGGCCACCGAGTTGACCAGTTTGCCGTGCAGCAGCTGAGAGGCAGCCAGATTGACCGATAGGGTCAGCGGGCTCGGCCAGCTCATCGCATCGGCGCAGGCGGTCTGTAGCACCCAATCACCCAAAGCATCCATCAAGCCTGCCGCGTCGGCAGGGCCGATAAAGTCCGTCGGCCTGATAGCGCCTCGGCTTGGATGGTTCCAACGCAGCAGCGCCTCGTAGCCGAGCAGCTGCAGGCCATCGCCCGCAAAAATGGGCTGATAGTGCAGGCTCAGCTGTTCGCTGCCTAAGGCCGCATGCAGTGCCGCTACCAGCGCTCGCTGATCCTTGAGCTTGTCATCGAGTTGTTCGTCATACAGGCTCCAGCAGCCGCGGCCCTTGGATTTGGCGCGGTACATGGCCAGGTCGGCCTTGTGCATCAGGTCTTCACAATCGCTCACATCGGCACCGTATTGAGCGATGCCTATGCTGGCGCCGACCCGGGCCGCTTTGTCTTCCAGCGGCACTGCTTGCGTCAGTGAATCGATGATGCGCTGGGCCAGCACTTCAAGGTCTTGCGGCCGGCTGACCTGCTGCACGATGACGGCGAACTCGTCGCCGCCCAAGCGCGCGAGATGATCGCTGACGCGCAGCAGCTCGCGCAGACGCTTGGCCGTCACGCGGATCACTTCATCGCCATGGGCGTGTCCCAAGGTGTCATTGACCGCCTTGAAATGGTCCAGGTCGATGTACATCACGGCCAGGCCCTGGCTGCCGCGCTGGGCTTGGGAGAAGGCGACCTTCAGCAGCTCATTGAAGCTGGCGCGGTTCAGGGCGCCGCTGAGTGAGTCATGGCGGGCCAGATACTGCACTTGTTGCTCACTCGTGCGGCGCTCCAGCAGGCGCAGGCGCACATGCTCGAGGGCGGCCAACACACTCTTGGGGTGCTGCGCCGAAAACGGCACCGGCTCGTCCAGCTCGCCGTTGGCCAGCGTTCTGGCAATTCGTCTGGCCACACCGGGGTCGCCGCCGAGTTGATGGTCGAGAAGCCGTCCCAGGGCGATGCCCGCCACGGTTGTCAATGCCGTCAGGCCCAGCAAGCCCCCGATCAGCCAGCGCTCTCCGGTTCGGCGCTCTGCGGCAGCCGTGCGTTCGGCAAGGTTTTGAGCGGCTTGTAGGGCGGGTTTCAAACCCTCCATGCCCTTTGCCAGGCGGCCGTATGCAATCAGGGTCGCATCGTCATGAGCGTCGATCAGGCGCAGCGCAAGCAGCTCATCAATACGTGCGACCAGGGCCGGCCATTTGAGGTCGGCTTCGACGCGCATGGGGTCGTCAGGCGGCAGCTCCTTGAGTCGGCCGGACAGTGATTCAACGGTGAGCCTAAGCCCGTCGCGAGCGCTTTTGGAACCCTGCGACAGCAGCAGTTCGGCGCTCAAGCGCAGCAGTCTTTGGCCATCCTGGGTCAGGTGATGCGCAGCGTCGGAGCGAGTTTGCGCTTGCGCCATGCGCTCGAAGGCCAGATCGGCCAGCAGCAGCATCAGCGCCGCCAAGATTGCCAAGCCGCCGGTCCCCAAAGCCACCCATTGGCGTAGCGTTGGCCGCCAGCGGCGTGCCCGCACAGGCTGACCGGCCGCGGTAGCAGTCGCGGTCGCGGTAGCGATCTCGGTCAAGGAAGCCATGTGTGGTGGGTGAGTCGTGTGCGCCCTGTTGGCTTCTATTCTTGCACTGGCAGGCCGGCCGCCTCCCACCCGGCCCAGCCGCTGCGCAAATAATGCACATTCAAATAGCCTTTTCGCACCGCCAAGACGGCCGCTTTATAGGACTTCCAGCCGGTGGGTCCGTCGCTGTAGAAGATCAATTTTGTATGCCTGTCGGGCGGCAGCTTGTCGAAATCGAAGCTGTCAAGCGCGGCGTCAAAGTCTTCCGCAAATTCGCTCTTCTCTTTGTAGGTCGCAGAGCGAGCACCGGGAATATGCCCCTGGGCGTAATTCATGGGGTTGCGGGTGTCGATGAACACTGCTTTTCCGCTGCTCAGCATCATCTGCGCTTCTTGCGGGCTGATCACTCGACCTGCGTTCAATTTGGTTGGCGTTTGGGGCTTGCTCTGAGCCTGGGCAAACTTGCCAGTTGCGAACATGGGGACGGCCGCCACAAAGTTCAAAAAAACTCGGCGCTGATGCATAGGGAACTCCAAGATTGGGCGCTCTTCCCCCGGCCAATGCCGAGTAGGCGCATTCGTTCGCTATCGACCGCGGCACGAAATACTTGAAGATGCGACAAGACTCTAGGCTACAGGCTGGGCGGATCTGGATTGGGTTCATGGCTTCTGGCCAGCCAAGCACACCAACGGCGAAGCCGTCGGTGGCGGAATTTGCAACGCTTCATTCGGCACTTCATTTGGCTCTGAGCTCATCGCTTCAGGCGCCGGCAATGCCGGGTGTTTTGCTACGGGTAATCCCTTGTTTGTCTCGTGACCGCTAGTCACTGCCCCCCCATTCGGGGGGCCAAATAAGGCGGATTCCATCACCTGCATCGAAGCGGATTCGGCCGGAAGCTTTGATAATAAGGGGCGGGCTCGCTTTGTAAAGGCGCTGGTCGTTGGGGGGCCTCCGGCCTTGTCGTCAGAGCAAAGTAAAAAGGCGTCATCAAATGACTCAAAAGAAATTGAAGCACAAGATCAGCACGACGATGCTGGCAGGCGCGCTGGCTTGCTTGAGCATCAGCGGCGCGGTGCAGGCCGGTGCAGTGAGCACCAGCTTTGACCCTTTGTTCGGGGCCAAGCTTCCCAATTTGTCATATTCAGGTGGCATCGCTTTCAATATTGCCGACAGCTGCTTGGGAGCCTCGGCGACCGGCTTGCGAACCGTCAGTTTGAGCGGCAGCTGCAAGACCACGGCGACTGCCAGTTTGAGACTGTTTGATGCTGCGGCCGTGGCTGACAGCGTACAAACAAGTTTCGGTCTCAAGGTCAAGAGCTTGACGCTCTTGGATGACATTGTGGTCGGCTGGGAGTCCAATGCCGAAGTGTTTTCGGACAGTTGGTTGACGAATATTGTCGCCAAGAATCTTGGCTCCAATATCTATGGATCCAACCCATACAAGGATGTCGATGCGGCCAAGAACAATGACTTCCGTTTCAAGTATGCAACAGGCGGCGTGCCGCAGCTGACCTGTCTCTACTGCAATGGCAACCCGTTTGACTATGTGCTGGGTGGCTATGAGGGAGCGCCAGGTGAGCCTGGGTTCACTCAGCTGATCAGCTACACCAATGACAAGGGTCGCACGTCGAACGTCACGATGACCTTGAATGGCAATACGCCGCAGTATGCGATGGCGGTGCCCGAGCCTGGCTCGATAGCATTGGTTGGCGCCGGCTTTGCCGCCATCATGCTGGCGCGGCGTCGTCGCAAGAGCTGATCAGCTTCGTACAAGCCCCAGCCCCAAAAGGCGGCGATCGCGTAAAGGCGATGCCGCCTTTTTCAATCTCCGTCTTTCTTGCCGCGCGCAGGCTGGATCAATGCATACTCGGCGCCGTCACGGCCATGTTTGACTTTGCAGACAAGCTCAAGGCCATGCGCAATAAATCGTCGGAACTCCAGTCCAGGGCTTGTTGCCAAAGCTGTTCAAAGCGAGCCTCAATAGGAATGTTTTCGCGCAGCTGGCTCAAGAAAGTCTGCCAGCGCAGCCGGCCGCCCGTTGATCGGCTCAGTTTGGCATTGGCCCTTAACTGATCGCTGGCCGCCGCCAAGCCAACGGACAAGTCGTTGGCGCCCAGCCGCAGAGCCAGCGCGGCGTGATCCTCTAGGCAACCCAAGAGCTGTTCGCGCATCTCGAAGGCGTTGAACGCAGTCAAAGCATCAAAGAGATGGCGGCGAGCGGCTTCGAATTCAGCGCCTTGCAGATCCAGTTTGCTTTGCCACCACAGGGCATTGGCCGTGCCGCGCCGGTCGCCCTCGGCCAAACAAATTTTCAAAGAGCGTGCAAACGCTTGCGCCGCCAATTCGAATTGGTGGGCGTCAAAAGCGACTTGGCCCAGCGCAAGTTCGGCTTCGGCCTGGGTTTCGGGGTGCTTGATCTTGCGGGCCAGCGCCAGCGCGTCTTGCAGATGCAAGGTCGCCGACTCGCCCGCGCCCTGAAAGAGGTCGATCTGCCCGAGTTGCAGCAGCACGATGGCCTCATTGCCGTGGTCTGCACAGAGGCGAAACAGCTCCAAACTCTCCAGCGCCGCTTCGCGCGCGCCGTCGCCGTCACCGGCACTCAGTTTGGCCAGTGCCAAAGTCGATAAGGTCGGCGCCAGCAAGGCCGGCAGGTTCAGCTCACGGCGCAGCTTCAAGCAGATAGATAAGGACTCCAGCGCGCTTGCATGGTCACTTTGGCTCCAGGCCAAGACGGCCGCAACATAGAGCGCATGTGCATGCACCATGGCCGAGTCTTGCACCGCGTGCAAATCAAGCATGGCCTGTACGGCTGCACGGCCTTCTGCCGCGTGGCCGCGCAGCACCCAGAAGTTTTGTTGCGCCACCGCCAGCTTGACGGTCAAGATCGGGTCGATTACGCCCTCATCTGCCTGGGCCAGAGCCATGGCCGCGCGCAAATTGTCTTGTTCGATCTCGAAACAATCCAGCCATTCACCCTGTTTGGGCCCGCGCAGGCCGTCGCGGGCTTTCTTTGCCAATTCAAAGTAGTAGTGGCAATGCGCGACCTGCAAATCGGTAGCCTCATGGCTGTCGTTGAGCTTCTCGCGAGCGTAGTCCCGGATCGTTTCCAACATTCGGTAGCGCGTGCCATGGGGGGACTCGACCTGCATGACCAAGGACTTTTCGATCAAAGAGGACAGCAAATCGAGTACGCCGTCCGAGCTGAGCGGTTCATCGCCGCAAACCGCCTCGGCCGCTGCCATGTCGAAGCCGCCCCGAAACGGAGCCAGCCGGTTGAGCAGGGTTTTTTCATCCTCGTGCAGCATGTCGTAGGACCAATCGACAAGGGCTCGCAGGGTTTGTTGACGCAGCTGCAAGACGCGTGAACCGCCAGTCAGGATCTTGTAGCGGTCGTCGAGGCGACGATTGATGTCGGAGACCGACAGCGCCCGCACGCGCGCCGCCGCCAACTCGAGCGCCAGCGGTATGCCTTCCAGGCGTGACACAAGTTCGGCCACGGCAGGCGCATCTTGCTCGGTCAAGTCGAAGCTGGGCTTGTGGTTACGGGCCCGATCAACGAACAGTCTTACAGCCGTGGACTGCATCAGTGTTGCCAAATCGTCGCCGAGCTTGGGCAAGGGGAGGGGCAGAATGGGATAGGCGTGCTCGCCTGGAATCCGCAGCG
>CAUPEV010000220.1:0-7479 GCA_963510335.1 uncultured Roseateles sp. | reverse complement strand
GCCAGTGAAGCGGCGAAGGCTGGCCCGGCAGCCGTATCCTGCGCGGGCTTGGGTGCTGGGTCCTGTGCGGGCGGGCTTGCCAGCGCTTCGGCTGGACTGGCCGGCTGTTCCTTGGGGCTGATCGCTGGGGTGACCTCGGCAAGCTTCGCTGGCATGCCGGTGTCAGGTCTTGCTGCGGGTGAGATGGTCGCAGCGGCTGAACTTTGCTCGACCGCTGTCGCATTGCTGTGCCCGGATTCAGGCGCGCTCCGTAAACCGAAATAGGCCGCCGCAGCGAGAGCCAGCAGCGATGCGCCGATCAGCGGCGCCCGCTTGGGCTTGGTCTGCGTAAAGGGTTCAACCTTGTCAAGCGATTCGCTGACATTGCTTGCTGGCGGCGCGGCCTCTTCAAGCACCTCGCTCAGCATCGGCAAGGCAGGCTCTAGGGCTTCTTTGGGGCTGTCTGTTACTACGACGGTGTCGGTGGCTGCGGCAAGGTCTGCGGAGTCGCTGAAGCCCAGATCGCCGTTGCAGCGCGAGCAGTGGGTGCTGAGCGTTACGTCATTGACGGAGCCGCAATGGGGGCAGGGTCGCAAATGCAGTGCCGCCCCGCAGTCATTGCAGAACTTGGAGCCGGCCGGACTGATATGGTCACAGTACGGGCATTGAGAGTTGGATCTGGCTGTGGACATAAATAGACTAAATCCTTCGCACTAGCCTTGAGCTGACCAGTCAGTGTATTGCGCTTTTTGAGCGGTTTTTACGCGCAAATACGGCAATCTTGCCAATACCCCCTAATTGAATCAACGCCAATATGAAGGTGAGCACGGCAAATTTCGGCGCAGATTGAAAGGAACCTTCAGGGCAAGGGGGCTTGCCGAATTCGGCTATCCTGCGCGTGGCTGGACCTGGCGCAGGCTAGCGTCCGCCGAAACTGGCGCTTAGGGCGCCCAATCCAGCGCAACCCATCCAGTGCAATCCAGTGCTACCCAGCAAGCCGTGCCTCTGTATTCAAATCTTGCTGTAAATTTTGCTCAGCGCAGCACTGGCGTGCTGATGTGTGCGCTTGCGGCGCTGCTTTTGCAAAGCGGCTGCGCCTCGCGGCCGGCGAATGCGCCGCTGCTCAAGCTAGATCATGAGCATGGCTACCGTTTGTCGAGTTGGCAGGCCGAGCGTGGCGACCCCGAGTTTGGTCTGGTGGTGGCGATGTCGGGTGGCGGCACGCGCGCGGCAGCGTTTTCTTACGGCATCTTGGAGGAACTGCGCCGTACCACGGTGCCTACCCCGGCCGGCCCGGGACGCATGCTCGACGATGTCACTATCGTCACCGGCATCTCCGGCGGCAGCTTCACCGCGCTGTCCTATGCGCTGCATGGCGAACGCTTGTTTGATGAGTATGAAACACGCTTCCTCAAACGCGATGTGCAGGGCGATTTGATGCGTTTGGTCCTGAATCCGCTGTCCTGGCCGCAAATGACGGGCGGCAGCTTCACCCGCACCGATCTGGCTGCCGACTATTACGACCGCATCTTGTTCGAAGGCGCCACCTTTGGCGATCTGCGCGAGCGCGGCGGCCCATTCACCAATGTCGCGGCGACCGAGGTCAGCACCGGCTCGCGCATCACCTTCAATCAAAACACTTTTGATCTCTTGTGTTCCGATTTGAGTCAGGTGCGCTTGGCGCGTGCAGCGGCCGCCTCGTCGGCGGTGCCCGGCTTGTTCGCACCGATTGGTTTCGACAACTACGCGGGCAGCTGCGGCTTCGATCTCGGTGCCAATGTCGCGCGTGTGTTTGGCAGCAAGGTGGACAAAGATGCGAGCGGCCGCGTCAGCCTGCGCGACCGCGAGTTTGTCGCTTTGCAAAACGGAGCGCAGCATCGTTACTTGCACCTGATCGACGGCGGCCTGTCCGATAACGTCGGCTTGCGCTCGCTGCTGGAGGGGCTGGAGGCTTCGGTCGCTAGCGAGCGCTTCCGTGATGTATCGGGCTTCAACAAGCTCAAGCGCATCGCCGTGATTGCCGTCAACTCGCTCGTTGATGCCGAGAACGACTGGGGCACGCAGGAAGCGCCGCCCAATATGGTGTCGATGTTGGTGCGTGCCGCCGGCGTGCCGATCGACCGCTACAGCTATGAGCAGATCGAGTTGCTGCGCAATTTTGTGCGCACGCTGCAGCATCTGAAGGGCCCGGATGGTCAGCCGATCGCCGTCGAGTTTTATGCCATCGACATCAATTTTGACCAAATCACCGATCCGCAGGAAAAGCGCTACTTCCGCAATCTGCCTACCAGCTTTGTGCTGAGTGCCGAGCAAGTGGACCGGCTGCGCGAGATGGCCGGGCGCTTGTTGCGCCAGTCGCCCGACTACCAACGCCTGCTGCACGACCTGGGCGCAGATGCCGCGCTGGGCCTGGGTCAGCCGGGCAAAGCGCCCCACTAAATCGGTTATCCTGCCCGCCAAACCATGCCGAGCTACCGAATGAATGCCGCGTCCCTTTTGTCTGTGTGCCTGCCCTTGCTGTGGGCGAGCAGCGTTAGCGCCGAGGCGCTCAGCTGGCATCAGGCCGTGCAGTTGGTGCAGCAAAACTCCGATCAGCTGGCCGGCGCGCGCGCCGCAGTAGCCGGTGCGCAAGCCCGCTCTGAGGGCATTGCCCGCGCCGGCGGGCCCATCGTCAGCGTCTACGGTGCGGCCTATAGCTACAAGGCCAGCGTCGACCTGAACCTGGACCCGCTCAATCACGGTCTGGGCAATGTGATCAGCCTGCTGCCTCCCGGTTTGGCCAGTCAGTTGCCGCCGCTGCCGCCATTGCCCCACAACGCGACGCTCTCGCATAGCAATACCAATCAAGCAGCCTTGGTGAACGCGGTTTGGCCGATCTATCTGGGCGGCGCCACAGACGCGCTGCGCGGCGTGGCGGCGGGGCAAACCGCCGAGGCGCAAGCCGAGCTGAGCCACACCGAAGAAGAAGCGCTGGCGCTGCTGGCGCAACGCTATTTCCAGACCCAGATGGCGCGCCGCGCCGCCAGTTTGCGTGAAGCTGCGGCCGCCGGTGTGGCCGAGCATGATTCGGCGGCAGAGAAAATGCTGCAAGCCGGCGTAGCCTCCAAGCTGGAGCGACTGCAGGCGCGGGCCGCGCTGCAAGACGCCCAACACCAAGCCCGCAAGGCACGCAGCGATGCTGATTTGGTCGCGATCGCCTTGGCCCGAACTGTCAAAATGGACGGCACCCCGACCCCGAGTACGCCTTTGTCGGTCAGCTCCCAGCCGCTGCCGCCCTTGCAAGACTTCCTCCGCACCGCGCTGACCCTGCACCCTGGCCTGGCCAAGGTGGCGGCCAAGCGCTCGCAGGCCGAGCAGCTGAAGGCGGGATCCAAGGCGCTGGAGCGCCCGCAGGTGTTTGCCTTTGGCCAGCGTTCGCTGACGCATAACGGCGATTGGCTGGCGGGTGTGGGCATACGCGTCAACCTTTGGGATTCGCTCGACCATGACGCGCTGGATCGCTCGCATCTGAAGCAAATCGCGCAAGTCGACGCGGCCGACGCGCAGGCGCGTAGCGACATCGCCTTGTTGGTCGAACGCCAGTGGCGTAGTGCCGAGCAAGCGCGTTCGCAATACCTGAGCCTGGCAGCGCAAGACGAATTGGGGCTGGAGATCTTGCATATGCGCCGGGTCGGGCTGAAGCAAGGCACCAGCACCACGCTGGACCTGATCGACGCCGAGCTGAACCTGGCCAAGCTGCGCACCGAACGGGCGCAAGTCGCCTATGAGCATGTGATGGCTTTGGTGGGCCTGCTGCAGGCGAGTGGCCAGCTGGAGAGCCTGGGCGACTACCTTGCCCGCGCCGATCTGCGGATTGAATGAATAGACAAATAGAACAGGCACGAGACCCGTTATGAAGCTGCCCAAATTTGTAGTGCCTGTCATCGCCGTAGCCGCCTTGGCCGGCGGTGTTTACGCGATGCTGCAGCACAGCCCGCCAGCAGCAGAACAGCTGCAAGGCATGATGGAAGCGCGCGAGACCGATATCGCGCCCAAGCTGACCGGCCGCGTGATCGAGCTGCTGGTGCAAGAAGGCCAGCGCATCGAGAAGGGCGCGCTGATCCTGCGCATAGACAGCCCCGAAGTGGCGGCCAAGATGGCACAGGCCAGCAATGCGGCCTCGGCCGCAGCGGCGGTCGCGCAAAAAGCCAAGAACGGCGCTCGCCCGGAAGAGATCCGCATGGCGCAGGCTAACTTCGAGCGTGCGCAGGTCGGGGTTGATTTGGCCCGCAAGAGTTTCGAGCGGGTGGACGGGCTTTACAAGGAAGGCCTGGTGTCGGCGCAAAAGCGCGACGAGGCCGAGGCCAATTGGCGCTCAGCCCAAGGACTGGCCAATGCCGCCCGCGCCCAGGCCGATATGGCCCGCGCCGGTGCGCGCAGCGAAGACCAGGCCGCCGCAAACGCGCAGGCCGCTCAGGTGGCGGGTGCCGTGCAAGAGGTTGAAGTGGCCCGCGCCGAGACCGAGCTGAAAAGCCCGGTGGCCGGCGAAGTGGCCAAGCTGCTGGCCAAGGTGGGCGAGCTGTCGCCGGCCGGCGTGCCCGTGATCACCGTGGTCGATCTGGCCGATCAGTGGATGCTCTTGAACGTGCGCGAGGATCAGCTGCAGCGCTTTGCCGTCGGCCAGGAGTTTGATGCCACGCTGCCGGCGCTGCCGAATCAGACCGTGCGTTTCAAGGTCGTCGCCTCGCAAGCCTTGCCCGATTTCGCCACCTGGCGCTCTACCCGCAGCAACCAGGGCTATGACCTGCGTACCTTCGAGATCAAGGCGCAGCCGCTCAAACCGATTGCGGGCGCGCGGCCCGGCATGAGCGTGCTGGTCAAATAATTCATGGCTATCTTGGCAAGGGAATGGGCACGCTTGCGCGCCAGCCCTTTCGATCTGGCCATGCTGTCTTGGCTGCCGCTTTTGATGGGCTTGCTGCTGATCTGGACCTTTGCTGCGGGCTTGCCGACGCGCCTGCCCATAGGCATTTTGGACAGCGACCACAGCGCGCTGTCGCGCCAGCTCGGTCGTATGCTGGACGCCGCACCCGGCCTGCAGATCGCGGCGCAGTTCAGTGACGAAGGCGAGCTGCAGCGGGCGCTGCGCGCCGGCCATGTTTACGGCGCCTTGGTGATACCGGCCGGCATGGCCAGCGACATCAAAAAGGGCAGGGCAGCCCAGCTGGCCTTGCTGCACAACGCCCAGTTCGCCACCCACTCGGGCCTGATTCAGAAAGATGTGCGCACGGTGGTCGGCACGCTGTCGGCCGGCATCGAAATTGTCTCGCGCGAGAAGCGCGGCCAAAGCGCGCTGGCGGCCCACGAGGGCTTCGAGCCGCTGCGCGCCAATCTGCAAGCGATCTACAACCCGACGCTGAACTACCAGCAGTTCCTGGCCGCCGTGTTGCTGCCGGCCCTGATGCATATGTTGGCCATGGTGGCCGGCGCCTGGGCCGTCGGAACCGAGCTGCGCGATGCGACGGCGCCGCAATGGCTGGCAGCCGGTCAGGGCCAGGTCTTGCCTGCGGTGCTGCTCAAGTTGCTGCCGGCCAGGTTGCTGCTCAATGGCGTCAATTTGATCTTGTGGCTGCTGATGCAGCAGCTGGGCCTGCTGCAGGTGGATGCCCTGGCCGTCTTGTTGGGTCTGCATGCCTTGATGCTGGCGCTGTACTGGGGTTTGGGTGCGTTTGTGGCGCTGGCCAGCAGCAGCTTGCGCACGGCGCTGTCGGCGGCCGGCTTCATCACCGCACCGGCATTCGCCTTTTCGGGCCAGGCTTTCCCCTTGATGGCCATGCCCGGCGGTGCACGGCAATGGGCCGAAGCCTTGCCGCTTGCCTGGGTACTGGAGGCGCAGGTCGGCTTGCTGCAGCAGGGGCGGGCGGCGGCGGCGCTCTTGCCGCTGGCGGGCTGGCTGAGCCTGACTGCAGCGCTGCTGTTGCTGGCCAGCGCCGCGCTGCTCAAACGTGCGGCGGTGACGCCCACTTGCTGGGGCAAGCGCTGATGTGGGCCTGGTTTAAAACCGTCGGCCAGACCTGGCGCAGCGCCTTGAGCGACAAGGGCACGCTCTTGATGTTCATCGTGGCCCCCATCATCTACGCCTTTTTCTACCCCTGGCCCTATCTGACGCAGGAGTTGCGGCGCGTGCCGGTGGCCATCGTGGACCAGGACCACAGCAATATCGCCCGTCAGATTGGCCGCTTCGCCCAGGCCAGCCCGCGCCTGGATTTGCGTTTCGTCACGGCCAGCGAATCGGAAGCCAAGGCGGCGCTGGCGCGGCGGGAAATTGAGGGTTATGTCTTGCTGCCCGATGGGCTCAAGCGCGATGTCTTGCGTGGCCACGGTGTGGTGGTGCCTGTGCTCGCCGACGGCGCTTACTTTCTGATCAACAAGGTGGTGCTGAGTGGCTTCGGTGAGGTGCTGGGCACAGTCTCGGCCGGCGCCGAGCTGCGCCAGTTGCAGGCCAAGGGCGCCTCGCCCTTGGGGGCTGCTGCCAGCCGCAGCCCATTGAATCTGAGCCTGGTGGCACTTTACAACCCGACACAGGGTTATGGCAGTTATGTGGTGCCGGCGGTGGCGGTGCTGATCATTCAGCAGCTGATGTTGATAGGCACGGCGATGTGGGTCGGCACTTGGTTCGAACGCCGGCCAGCCGCCGAAACGCTTGCCACCTGGGCCGCGCGTACCTTCGCCTTTGCCTGTTTAGGCTTGCTCTCTGCCGCCTGGTTCTTTGGCCCGGTGTTCCGCTTTTTTGACTATGGCCACAGCGGCAATGTCGCCGGCGCGGCGCTGCTGCTCTTGCCCTATTGCTGGGCCATTGCGGCCGTGGGTGTGGCGCTAGGTGCCTTGTTGGCGGATCGGGAGCGCAGCATGCAGGCACTGCTGTGCACCTCGCTGCCGATTGCTTTTTTGAGCGGTTTTTCTTGGCCGCGCGAGGCCCTGCCGGCGCCGCTGTATGCCCTGGGTGACTTCATCCCGGCGGTGGTCGGCATCCAGACCTTTGTGCGTTTGAATCAGATGGGGGCGACCTTGGCCGAGGTTCAGCCTTTTGCCAATATCCTCATCCTGCAAGCGCTGGGTTTCAGCATGTTGGCCATTTGGGCCTTGCAGCGGCGCCGTCGGCCTGGGCTGAAACTGCCCTGATTTGAAACAGTTGTCGGCGCGGTGTTTTGAAGCCGGTAGGGATAAACCCTGCTATCTGGCGGGAGCCACCAAAGTTTCATTTTGACCTAGACATACGGCGTTAGCATCAGGCCGTCGAACTTCGGTTCGCCACTTATTTGGAGGCCCGAACAGGCCTCTTTTCGGCCGCAGCGCTCAAGCTGGCCTGGCCAAAACTGGGGGTCAAAGAAAATGAGTCAAGGCACGCTGATTATCGGAATGAAGGTGCTGGTCATCAGCGATGAGTTTGGCGGCCAGACGGCGGTAGGCCGAAAGGTGCGCTCGCTGGCGCAGGCGCTGGCTGAACGCGATATCGCCGTG
>CAUPEV010000219.1:0-7557 GCA_963510335.1 uncultured Roseateles sp. | reverse complement strand
CATTGCGGCCATTCAGATGCTCGATCAGCAGCGCGTAGCAGACCACCTCGCGGTCATCGCGCATCTGATAACGCGTATGGTCAAGGGCAAAGTTCTTCCAGTCGCGCCGCCGCCCCAACTCCAGCAGCCAGTCATTGCGCAGCCGGTCTTCGACATAAGTGCCCGGCCAGCGCGCATAAAAAGCCGTCACCTCGGCCTGACTCACCTCATACAGGCGCAGGCCCAGCTCCCAATAGTCGATCCAGGGGGCGAGCGGGTGGCGCTGCGCTTGCGCAAGCTCATTGATGGCGGCCAAGCGCTTGCGATCCTTGCGGCGCTGCGCGTCGTGGGCTTCAAGCGCCAGGTCGGCTTTGGCCACCATTGACGCGCCTTGAGCCAAGCTTTGCGCGTGCGCATCCCCAGCCAGGTTCAAACTCAAGGCCAATGCGCCGATGGCTCCATATACTGCTAAAAAATTCCGCTTGCGCATCAGAGGGTACCGTGTCCAGTTTTCAATCAACATCATCGCTTCCGCATGAGCGTCCGGCCTTGCGAAGTCACTTGCTGGCCCAGCGTGCGGCCTGGGCCGCCACACCCGCAGCCCATGCTGCCAGTGCGAGTTTGGGTCATCAATTGCAGCGCCTGCTGGAACAGCTGGAGCCGCAGTGCCTCGGTATGTTTTGGCCGCTTGAGGGGGAATTTAACGCAGCCGAGCACTTGGCGTCCTTGTTGGGGGCAGGAAACCTTGGCTTGCAGGCAGAAAGCTTGTCGATTTCACCAGCTGAGGATGATGGACCCGACTTCGATGAGGCGCCGCCTGAGCCCATGCAGTGGGCCTTGCCTTACGCCTACAAAGCGCCGCGCCGCATGGATTACCGGCGCTGGGATGGCAAGGCGCCGGCCTTGCAAGATGAATGCGGCATCGGAAGCAGCAAGGGTGCGGTGGTGGTGCCGGACGTGGTCTTGGTGCCTTGCGTGGGGTTCACCCGTGAGGGCTACCGGCGCGGCTACGGCGGCGGCGATTTCGATCGTTGGCTGGCGGCGCATCCGGGCGTCACCAGCATAGGACTGGCTTGGTCTTTCACCGAGTGTCACTTCGCGGCCGAGCCGCATGATCAGGCGCTGACCCTGGTGTTGACCGAGCGTGAAGTGATCTCACCTTAGGGCGTTATTTCGCCAATATCGATGCGCGCCTGCGCCGCTTGCGCCAGCAGCCAGTCATTGAACAACACCACTTCGGGCCGGTTCTTGCTATGGCGCGACAAGAGCAGCCAGTATGCAATCGGGCTGCTCATGCGGCCTGCCAAGCCGAAGGGCTCGATCAGATCCCCGCGCTGCAGCTGCTCGCTGACCAGCGCCACCCTTGCCAGCGCCACCGCCTGCCCACCCAAGGCCGCTTGAACTTGCTGGTAGGTGAAGTTCAGATACATCCAGCGGCGGGGTTGCAGGTCGGGCTCGCCATGCTCGCGCAACCAGCGCCGCCAACCGAGAAACTCGGCCGTCGGCCGGCAGTCGTCTTCTTCGGCCAAGGTGTAGTGGGCGAGGTCGGCCGCTTGGCGCAGCGGCGGGCGCTCGCCTTGGTCCCCTTGGGCGGACAACCAGCGGCTCACCGCCGGCGTCAGCGTTTCGCCGAACAAGCGCTCGGAGCCGGGCGGAATATTGCCGGCCGCCGTGTAGCGCAAGGCGATGTCGAATTCGCTGTCGTCGAGGTCAATCACCTGGTCATTGGCCGAAACGCGGATATCGATGTCGGGATGTTCGCGCTGAAATGCCTCTAACCTCGGAATCAACCAGAGCGAGGCGAAGGACGCAAAGGTGGTGACATTGACGACCCGGCGGCCGCGCGCCTGCCGCAGTTGGCGCACCGTTTGATCGAGTCGTTCTAGTACGGCCAGGGTTGTTGCCTGCAGCGCCGCACCGTCGCTCGTCAACTCGACATGGCGCGTGCCGCGCAGAAACAAACTGAAGCCCAGTTCTTCCTCGAGCGAGCGAATCTGTCGGCTGATCGCTGATTGAGTCAAGAACAATTCGTCGGCTGCGCCGCGAAAGCTCAACAGCCGCGCGACTGCCTCAAAGGCGCGCAGCGGGCCGACCGAGAGTGGGCGTTGGCGAGTCGGCTTGGGCTGGGGCAGCGGTGCGGCAGGTGCTTGATTCATGCGTGAATGGTATCAATGCTGTGCGCGCATCTCATTGGACGCTGTGGCGAGCAGTCCCTACTATCCATTCCCATAGGCGGCTCATAGAGTCGCGAACTGGAGTAGAAATAATGAGTCATTCGCAAGCATTGTGGGCCTTGTCGCAAGGTGAGGCCTTGAGCCTGGAGATCGGACCCGGCGCACGCGAGCTGGCTGTTGCCAAGGGGCGAGTCTGGCTGACGCGCCAAGGCCGGGCGCAGGCGCCTGCCGAGGATGTGTGGCTGGAGGCCGGCCAAAGCGTGGCGCTTGCGTCCGGCAGCCGGGTTGTGCTGGAGGCTTGGCCTCAGGCCGCCTTTCAACTGCTGGTGCCGCCGGCGGCCTGCCGATCTACTCGGCCGCTTTGTAAATCAGCACCTTGAGCGAGCGGTCTTCGGAGATATCGGCAAACACGGCCGGGTTGGCCACGCGCTGCACGAACTCAAGCTCGGGTGCCAACTCTTGCATTTGATCTTGCAGAAAAGCAAGGCCCAGCTTGGGCGTGTTCAGGCAGAGCATCGCGTGGCCACCGGGCGCCACGAGATCGGGCAGGTGGCGCAGCAGGCGGGCGTAATCCTTGGTCGCGACGAAGCTGCCTTTTTGGAAACTGGGCGGGTCAAGAATGATCAGGTCGTAAGGGCCGCTGCGCGTGATCTTGCCCCAGGAATTGAAAATGTCATGCGCCAGGAAGCTGGCTCGCTTGGAGGACTCTTCCAGGCCATTCAGACGGTGGTTTTGCCGCCCGATATTGAGCGCGCCGCTGCTCATGTCCACGTTGACTACGCTGCCGGCCCCGGCCTGCAGCGCCACCACCGAGAAGGCGCAGGTGTAGGCAAACAAGTTCAATACCTTGCTGCCTGGGCGTGTCTGCACATGCTCGCTGACCCAGCGCCGGCCTGCAGCCATGTCGAGAAACAGGCCATGGTTTTGGCCCTTGAGTAGATGTACTTGATAACGCGAATTTTGCTCGGTGACCAAATGCGGCTCGGGCACGCTGCCGGCCATCAGGCGGGTTTCGCTGCGGCCTTCATCCCGGAACTGGTAAACCAAATTGAGCGGCAAGGTGGGGGACAGGTCTTGCCAACGCGTTGCCAGAGCCGCGTGAATGCGGCCCAACTCTAGCTCCGTCGCAGCTTCGAAGCTGGTCAGCAAGAAGACCGGCGGGAAGGCATCCAGCGCCCATTGCTCGCAGCCCGGGAAGCGGCCGCCCCGGCCATGGAATATGCGTTGGGCGTGAACAGGATGGGCCATCACGGCGATGGCGTTCAGCAGGGCTTGCATAGGGGGAGGGACCGAGGGGAGCGGCGAGTGGGTGAGGCCAAGTGGTGGAGACCAAGCGGGCGTGTTGCTACGGTTTGTGCTTGGGCCGCATTCTCGCCTTTGCAACTGCTGCGCCGGTCTTGGGCCTTGACTTCTTTGCCTTGGTTCGCAGGGCGGCGCCGAGGGCCAAGCGGGCCCAATCTTCCATCAGCGCCGGTGACTCCATCGCGTCCTCTGGTGCCACAAAGTAGTTCAAGCTCATCAGTTCGCCCTCGCGTTCGTATTGAAACGGTGCGCAACCGGCGGCAAGGAATTGCCGGCGGGTTTGCTCGTCTGCTTTCAGATAGAGCTGATCGAAGGCGATGATGGCGATGAAATAGTCGTCTACGTAAATGCCCCAGCCCCCAAACATACGGCGGCTTCGCAGCGCCCCCAGCGGCGCCAGCAGCTCCAGACTGTGTTCAAGTAGTTCTTTGCTTGCCATGGCTCAAATATAGGGTCTAAACGGGCCGCGGTGGCCCGTGGTCTGCCCACACAATTGGAGCCGTGGCCGGCAGGGGTCTACTCAGTCAATGCTGGCCCCCAGTTTCTTGTTTTGGGAGGATTTGTCCGTGGACATGAATGATCGCAGCGCTTTGCGCCACAAGCTGATTCAGCTGCGCCTGGATTTGCCGAATCGAATGGAGCTGGCCGAGCATTTGCAGGAAGTGTTGCGCGTCTGGCTGCTGCGCCGCCCCGAGTTGACGATTGGTGCTTATTGGCCCATCAAGGGCGAGTTTGATCCCTTGCCCGCGCTATACCGTTGGGGCGAGGATCATCCCGAGCGCAGGATAGGCCTGCCGGTGGTGGACAAAGCCCAAGGCACACTGCGCTTTCATGTCTGGTATCCGGGCTGCCCGATGGAGGAGGACGCCTATGGCATCCCCAAGCCCAAGGACACTGAGGTGTTCGAGCCGCAACTCTTGCTGGTGCCTTGTGTTGGCTTTGGCCCTTGCGGCTTGCGCCTGGGTTATGGCGGCGGCTTCATGGACCGCACTCTGGCAGCACTTCAGCCGCGTCCGGCCACGGCGGGCATTGGCTATGCGCATGGCTTTCAGCCCATGTTGAAGGCGCAAACGCATGATGTTCCGCTGGACGCGATGTTGACTGAGGAAGGCGTGGTGTGGGACTGCAATGGTTGAGAATGTCGTCATGAATACATACGCACAACACCTGACCCTGCTGCAGGCGCAAGCCGAAAGTGCCCTGGCGCGCACCGGCTTCGATGCCATGTTGATCGCCTCAGGCATCGAGAAGTACGCATTTTTGGATGACAGACCGTATCTGTTTCAGCCCAACCCGCATTTCAAACATTGGCTTCCTTTGACCAATCACCCGAACAGCTGGGTGCTGGTGCGGCCCGGCTACAAGCCGCGCGTCGTCTACTTTCAACCCGATGACTATTGGCATGTGCCGCCGAGCAGCCCGACCGGCGAATGGGTCGATCTTGTCGAGTTGATCATCATCAGCCGGGCTGAAGATGCGGCCGCGCATCTGAAAGTTGCCGGTCGCTTGGCCATCATCGGCGAGGCAGATGCCGCCTTGGACGGCGTGCTGCCGAACAACCCGCCAGACCTGCTGAACCTTTTGCATTACCAGCGCGCCCGAAAGAATGGCTATGAATTGCAGCAGATGCGCGCCGCCTCAGGCCGCGCAGCACCCGCCCATCTGGCGGCACGCGATGCTTTTCTGGGTGGCGCGTCCGAGGCCGAGATTCACCGCGCGTATTTGATTGCAGCCGGCCATACCGACCGCGATCTGCCTTACGGCAATATCGTCGCCTTGAACGAGCATTGCGCGGTGCTGCACTACCAGTACCAAGATGTGCAGCACCCGGCCGACAGTCGCTCTTTCTTGATTGATGCTGGCGCTCAAGTAAATGGTTATGCATCTGACATCACGCGCACCTGGAGCCGAGGCGGAGATGCTGGCTTTGACGCCTTGTTGGAGGCGATGGAGACGGCTCAGCTGGCGCTGGTAGACGAGGTGCGCGATGGTGTCGACTACCGCGATGTTCACCTCAGCACCCATCGCCATTTGGCCGGCATTTTGCAGGCGCAAGGCATCGTCAAGATGAGTGTGGAGGCCATGCTGGAGCAGCGTGTCACCTCGATCTTTATGCCGCACGGCATTGGTCATCTATTGGGCCTGCAAGTGCATGACATCGGCGGCTTCATGGCCGACGAGAACGGCACTGTCGCGCCCAAGCCCGAGGGCCACCCGTATCTGCGACTGACCCGCAAGTTGCAAGCCGGCATGGTGGTGACGATAGAGCCGGGCCTGTATTTCATCCCAACGCTCTTGCGTCAGCTGCGCGCCAGCCCTGTGGCTTCCAGCGTGAACTGGCCTTTGGTCGAGCACCTCAGCCGTTTTGGTGGCATTCGCATCGAAGATGATGTGGTGTGCCGGGCCGAGGGCGGGCCGGAGAATATGACGCGGGACGCGTTTGCTGCGCTTTGACCAAAAAAAAAGCCGCTGCAGCCTGAAAAGGCGCAGCGGCTTTGCTTGACTAAGCTCGCTTAGAAGCGCATGCCCAAGCCAACGCCGACCAGCAGCGGATCAACCTTGAACTCGCCAATATCAGCTCCGTTGGAGTAAACCGTGGTCTGGATCTGAACCTTCTTGATGTCTACGTTCAGGTAGAGGTTCTTGGCAATTTCAATGTCGGCGCCGATCTGAGCCGACAAGCCCCAGCTGTTGTGCTTAAGGCCGAGTTTCAGTGCGGCGACATTGGCGTCAAACTGCACGTCCGAGATATTGGTGTAGTTCACGCCCAGGCCGATATAGGGGCGGAACATGCTGGTGGGGCTGAAGTGATACTGGGCGCTCAGCGTTGGGGGCAGATGCTTGAAGCTGCCGATCTTGCCCACGCCGGTGACGGACAGGTCTTGCTTTTGCGGATAGGTCAGGACCAACTCGGCCGCGAAATTGGGTGTGAAGAAGTAGCTGATGTCCAGCTCAGGCAGCCATTTGTCATTGATCGATGCTTCGGCAGGCTTGCCGACGACGCTGGTCAGCGTGGTGCGCAGCTTGTCGCTATTGTCATTGGCCGATTGCAGATGCACGGCGCGCACGCGCACCAGCCAAGGGCCTTCTTGCGCGGTCTGGGCCTGCGCAGAGAAGCTGGCCAAACCCAGGGCAGCAGTTGTGCAGACGCCAGCGATTGCTGCAGCAAAATTCTTGTTCATGGATCTACTTTCAAAAAGCCGGGAATAGCCCCGATGAAAGAGATTGGAATGCTGTCGAGGGGGTAAACCCTTGATCTAACGCAAAGCCAAAAAAGCCCGCGCTAGGAGGGCTATGGGGTTTTGACTTAGCTCAAGAAACTCAGCCTAGCTTGAGGCGTTTACACAACTCCAGCGTCAGGCTCGATTGATTCAGCGTATAGAAGTGGATGCTGGGCGCGCCGCCGGCGATCAGCCGCTCGCAGACCCGTGTCATCACGTCGAGGCCAAAGGCGCGGATGGACGCTGTGTCGTCCATATAGCCTTCCATCTTCAGCGCCACCCAGCGTGGTATTTCGATGCCATCGCGGGCCGCGAACTGCGCGATGCGCGCGTAATTGTGGAAGGGCATGATGCCGGGCACGATGGGCGCCGTAACGCCGAGCTTGCGCGCCTCGTCAACGAAGTTGAAATATGCATCCGGGTTGAAGAAGAACTGCGTGATGGCCGAGTTGGCGCCCGCGCGCATTTTGTCCGCGAAGTGCTGCAAGTCTTTGGCCGCGTAGCGCTGCTGTGGGTGGTACTCGGGGTAGGCCGCCACCTCGATCTGCCAGTCTTCGCCTTGGGTTTCGCGGATGAAAGAAACCAGCTCGGCGGCATAACGGAATTCACCGGCGGTAGCAGTGCCGCTGGGCAAATCGCCGCGCAAGGCGACCACGCGGCGAATATTTTGCGCTCGGTAGGTGGCGAGGATCTCGGCAATGTTTTCGCGGGTGGAGCCGACGCAAGACAGATGCGGCGCGGCCTCGAAGCCGGCGCGGGCGATGTCCATCACCGTGCTGAGCGTTTTGTCGCGGGTTGAGCCGCCGGCGCCATAGGTGACGCTGAAGTAATGTGGATTCAGCACGCTGAGATCCTGCACCACGGTCTTGAGTTTTTCGGTG
>CAUPEV010000218.1:0-7619 GCA_963510335.1 uncultured Roseateles sp. | reverse complement strand
GCCCAGTATCGGCAAGCTGTCTGAGCGTCTGCCGATGGCGGTGGGTCTGTCGATGGGCGCGGCTTTGTAGCGTCGGCCAATCTTGGTCAGCAGCGCTTGCACTTCATTGCTATGGGCGGCTGGTCCGAGCAGGCGGGCCAAGTCACCCAGTACTTGCTCGGCAGCGGCGGCCAGAAGCTGAGCCGCATGGTCGCTGCCACCGGCCAAATAAAGGCCCGCGCCCAAATCGGCATATTCCAAGGCCATGGCCAGCTTGCTCAAGTCGGCTTGTGTGCTCATGAATCTGGATCTAGGTCAGGGTCAGGGAATCGAGAAATTTGGGTTTAAGCGCGTGAGTGTAGGTCCAGCCAGCTGGCTTGCCAAAAAGTCATAGAGGGCGGTGTGTGGCAAGGCGCCTAGCCGCTGCGCAAGCTGTTGCCGCCGCCACGGCGTGCGGAGGCCAAAGCATTCTCGGCGCGTTCCAGCAGACGTAACGGCTCGTCCGCAGCGCCTCGCCATGCGCTCAAGCCCATGCTCAGGCTACTGCCCGCGCATTGTTGCGGCCAAGCCGAGCGGACGCGCTCACAAACTTTGCGTGCCGAGGCTAGGTCAACATCGGTCAAGACCAAAAAGAGGCCATGGCCCATGCCTCGGCCTTGGCGCGCAATCAGATCCTCGGGTCGGCATTGGCGCCGCAGCAGTTCAGCGAGTTGCATCTGTTGAGCCTGATCAGCTCTAGCGCCATCGACTTCAAGCCCGACCAGGCACAGGCCGGCGCCAAGTTTGTCGGCGTGACCGAAGAGTTCGCTCAAGCGTGCTTGCAAGGCCTCGCGCTCCAGCAACTCGGCGCTGCGGCTGTGGAGGCTCAATTGATGAAAGAGGCGGTGGTGATGCAGGGCAGCTTCGAAGTCTTTGTCCTGCGCGCACAGTTCGCTGAGGCGTTCGTGTGTGACGCTCAAATAGGCCGTCAGCGCGGGGCTGGCCGGCGCTGAGGCCGCTTGAGCAAGGGCCAGTTCCAAGGCTTCGCGGCTGGCGCCGGTTGGACTCACTTCACTGTGCATGCGCGGCTCAATTCACAAATTTCTTCATGGGCCATAAGGATAGCGCGCCACAGCGAATATTCAATGGCCAGCCCGATTTGGCAGCCAGAGGCTGACGGCCAAGCCGCCGCCGCTGCGGTTGGCCAAAGTTATGCGCCCGCCATGCGCTTCGGCGATCTCGCGCGCCAAGGCCAGGCCCAGGCCGGTGCCGCCGCCATTTGACTGGCGCTTGGTCGAGTAAAAGGGCAAAAGTGCCTGCGCCAACACCGTCTCACTCATGCCGGGGCCGCGATCGGCCACGGTCATGACCAGGTTTTGGCTGTCTAGGCGCAGATTTAGGCTGACATCCTTGGCCGGCCCGCCCGCCTCATGGGCATTCTTGATCAGGTTGATCAGCGCTTGTTCGATCTGGCCGGCGTCAAAAAACCCGTCAAGCCCAGGCGGCTCGCCCTCCAGCGTGAACTGGCAATGAGCACTCAGCCCGGCCAGAAACCCGTGCCACGCCACGGCGGCCGGTAGTGGCAGCGGCAGTTTGGCAAAGCCGGCATAGCCAGACAGAAACTGATGCAGATGCTTGGCGCGCCCGCCAATGCTGTTGAAGACGCCTTCCAGCCGCTCGATCTGGCCGCGCCGCGCCAGCTCCGCGCCGCTGTGCGCCAGCGATGAAATTGGCGCCAGCGAGTTGTTCAATTCATGACTCATCACCCGAATCACCCGCTTCCAGCTGGCCACCTCCTGGCGCGACAACTCTCGCGTCATGCGGCGTATCAAGACCAAACGGTGAGCTTGCCCTTGCAGCAAAAGGCTGCGCTGGGAAATGTGAAATTGCTCCTCTTGGCCATCTTCGATCACGCCAATGAGCTGATCCTGCTGGTTGTGCAAAGCTTGCGCCAAGGCCTCTGGCGCCTCGACCAGCAACGCACTCAGCTCGGCGCCGGCCAGACTGCGGCCTTGGCTCAAGAGCTGGCGTGCGGCGATATTGGCATAGCTGACTCTGCCTTGAGGATTGCACAAGAGCATGGCAATCGGTGTGTTCTGCACCACGGTGTCGAGCAGCAACTCACGTTGCGCCAATTGCTGGCGCTGCTCGCGCAGGGCCAGCCCCAGCTCGCTGTGCAGGCCCAGCAACTTGGCCAACTCGGGCGGCTGGCCCTTGCTGCTTGCCGCCAGTGACATGCTGAAATCGCCGTCGCGGTAGCTCAACACCGAGCCTTCCAGCGCTCTTAAAAGCCGCCGCAGCGGGGCCAGCATCGCGTCGGCAAGCCAGATCAGCGGGGCAAGCAGCAAGGCAAAACCGGCCAGCAAGGCGGCGAAACCCCAGCCTGCGGCCCACGCTGCGTAGGCCGCATGGGCGAGCCCGCCAAGCAGTGCCGCCAAAAGCAAGAGAAGACACACGCCGGCTTGCAGTCCCAGCCGGCGCATCATCCAGCGTCCAAATCGTAACGTTCCATCCGCCGGTACAAGGCCTGGCGAGACAGCCCCAGCTCCTGCGCCGCTCGACTGACCACCCCACCGGCCGAGGCCAGCGCGTTCAGCACAGTCTCGCGGCTGGGTTCATCAAGGTTGCGATTTGCGGCGCTTGGCGCAGTCGGCGCTGCCGCCGCTTGCAAGCCCAAGTGGGCGGGCTGAACCATGCCTGCACCCGCGAGCAAACCGGCGCGTGCCATCACGTTCTTGAGCTCGCGCACATTGCCCGGCCAAGGGTGGGCGAGCAAGCTGCTGCGAGCCGCATCCGAAATACGGGCCGGGCTGCCTTGGCCAAGAAAATGCTCGGCCAAAGGCAGCACATCGTCGCGCCTCTCAGCCAGCGCTGCCAGCCGCAGCTCGAACACATTGAGTCGGTAGTACAGGTCTTCTCGGAAGCTGCCCGCGGCCACCATGGCCTTCAAATCGGCATTGGTGGCGCTGATGATTCTGACTTTGGACTCGCGCGTCTTGCTGCTCCCCAGGCGCTCAAACCGGCCGGTCTCCAAGACGCGCAAGAGCTTGACCTGACCGGCCAGCGGCAAGGTGCCGATCTCGTCCAAGAAAAGAGTGCCACCATGGGCCGCCTCGAAGCGGCCTTCGCGCGCTTTGTGGGCGCCGGTGAAGGCGCCGCTGTCCGCGCCAAACAGCTCGGCCTCGATCAAGTCGGCCGGCAAGGCGCCGCAATTCAGGGCGACGAAGGGTCCCTTGCGTTGCGCCGAGTTGGCATGCACCAGGGCGGCAACCCGCTCCTTGCCGCAGCCGTTCGGGCCGCTGACCAAGACCGGCAATTCGGTGCGCGCGACCTGTGCAGCCAACTCCAAGGTCGACAGCATCGCTTCGGAGGCGAACACCAAGCCGTCCAAATCAAAGCCTTGTTGCAGAGCTTCGCGGCGGCTGCGCCGCTCCTGATGGCTGCGGCGCAATTCGCCCGAGATTTCTGACAACTCCAAGAGATTGCCTATCGTGACGATCAGCTTGGCATCATCCCAAGGCTTGGCCAGATAGTCGGCCGCGCCGGCCTTGACCAAGGCCACTGCGGCCTCCAGCCTTGTCCAGGCGGTCAGCAGGATCACCGGCAGGTCTGGGTACTTGGCGCGAATGGCGCGAAACAGCGCCGCGCCTTCTGCGCCCGAAGTGGTGTCGGCCGTGAAGTTCATGTCCTGTATCACCAGGTCAACAGGGCTCTTGGCCAGCATGGCCAAACCTTGCTCGGGGCTGGCCGCATAGAGCGGCGCTATATCGTGCAAGGACAAGAGCAGCGACAGGGCTTCGCCGACGCCGGGGTTGTCGTCAATGATCAGAACGTTTTTCATCAGGGCGCGAGCATAGCAATCTCGGTTCACGCGCCTCTGAGTGCCGCGACTGGCGGCAAGGCCGCCGCCCGGCGGGCCGGCGCCCAGACGGCGAGTTGGCCCAGACCCCATAGCAGCAATGCACCGATGGGCAGGAAGGCAAAAGGCAGCGGTGGCAACTCATAGCTCTTCATCAGCAGCAGACTGATGCCGTAGGCCGCGACCATGCCCAGTGCGATGCCTATCGTTGAGAGAATGAAGTTCTCGGTCTGGAAGTAGCGCAAGATCTGACCCTGGGTCGCGCCCAAAGCGCGGCGGGTGCCAATCATGCGGGTGCGCTGTTGCACCCAGAAGCTCGCCAGGCCGACGATGCCGAAGGCGGTCACCACCAGCAGGGCCAGGCAGACGGCGGCCAGCAGTTTGATCATGCTGCGGTCTTGTCGGTAGTAGTGGTCGCGCATATCGGCCAGCCGCCTGCTTTCGCGCAAGATGCGATTCGGTCCGTTGCGGTCGAGTGCCTTGGCGGCGGCCTTCAGCAGCGCATCACGCTGGTTCGGCTCGGTGCGCAGCAAGTAGGCACCGCCCCGAAAGGTCTCGCGCAAGGGCAAGATGATGCTCGAACCCTGTTTGCCGGCCGCCGAGCCTGGATGCGGCGGCGTCAAGGTTTCCACCAGGCCGACGATGCGGACGGGCCGATTGCCAAAGCCATAAATATGTTGACCCAGTGCATCGCCCTTGGGGAACATGCGCTGGGCCATCGCACGGTTGAGGATGACGGCGGGGTAAATCGGGTCTTCCGATTTTTCGAGATCGAGCAGGTTCTGATATTCGCCTGCTTCGAAGTCGCGCCCAGCGACCAGGCGTAGCCCCATGGTCTCCAACCAGCCTTCGCTGGCGTTGTAGTTGGCAGCACTAAAGGTCTCGCTCGCCAAGCTCTCCTGACGGCGGATATCGCTCATCTGTAGGTTGCCGCCGAAGGGCACTGGGTTGATCAGCGTGGCATTGCGCACACCGGGCAGGGCGCGCAGCGCGGTCAGGTCGGCGTGTGTGGTCGCAGCGGGGTTCTCGCTCGGGCCGATGCTGCCAGCGCTCAGCGTCACGATTTCTTGATCGGCCAAGCCTGAAGGCTCATTGATTTTCTCAATCCTTTGCATGATCAGAAAGAGGGCGTTGCAGACGATGGCGCAGGTGAGCGCGATTTGCAGCACGATCAAACCGGCCGCCGTCTTGTGGCGTTTAAGTGTGGCGAGGATGGGCAAGATGTCCATGGGCTGTGTTCCTTATTGGGTCTTTAATTGCAGGGCCGGCGTCACTTGGCAGGCCCGCCACGCGGGCAGCAGGCCGGCGATCAAGCTGGCAAGCAAGGCCAGCCCCAAGGTTGCGGCCAGCATGGTCGCGTCCATCTCGATCAAAC
The DNA here is from genome assembly GCA_963510335.1 of uncultured Roseateles sp. GTDB lineage: Bacteria > Pseudomonadota > Gammaproteobacteria > Burkholderiales > Burkholderiaceae_C > Paucibacter_A. The sequence goes on along the minus strand of CAUPEV010000218.1, from coordinate 2,427 downwards.
CGGCGTAGTCGCTTGTTCCGGCGCGCACGGCCGAGACGCCGAGCCAGGTCAGGCCCAAGCCCAGCAGCCCACCGACCAGGCCAAGGCTGCCGGCTTCGACCAGAAACTGGGCAAAGATCTGGCTGCGCGGCGCTCCAAGCGCGCGCCGCACCCCGATCTCACCCGAGCGGCGTAGCGCTTTGGCCAGTTGCAGGCCAACGGTGTTGATCAAGCAGACGGCGAGGAAGCCAAAGGCCAGCCAGAGCTGCAGCCCGATATCGTCGGGCACCACACGCTGCTGCTTGAGCCAAGTCATCACATCGCGCATGCGCACATTTGTTGGGCGCTCGAAGCGGCCGCTGGCCCGCTGCGTTTCGGAGTATTGCTGCAGATAGGCCAGGTAGTCGCGGGCCTTGGTGGGGCTGTCCAGCTGCACCCAGTATTGGATCCAGGCGCATGGCGAGTTGAGCGCGCGCACCATGCCGCCGGGTGGGGTGGCCCAGCAATTGATGTTGCCGGACACGCCCAAGCGCAAGGTCATCGCCGTGCTGAAGGGCACAAAGATGTCCTCGTCCGGTGAGAAGGCGCCGTTGGTCAGGTCGTAGTAGCGCGGCACGACGCGCCAATCGTTCAGCACCCCGATGATGGTCAGGTCCCGGGCCCCCACGCGCAGCGTCTTGCCACGGCTGTCGGCACCGCCGAACAGCCGTTCGTTGAGCATTTTGGAGATCACCGCGACGCGTGCCTCTGCCTTGTCGTCGGCCGCCGTCCAGCCCTGGCCGTAGAGAAATGGCACCTCGAACATGGCAAAGAAGTCCGCCGAGGCATTGCGTGAAGGGGCAACGAAGGGGCGCTGTTCGGCTTGCGGCGGGGTAACTGCGTTATTGCCGCGCGACATCATCACCTGCTTGTCGGCGCGGGCCTCGCTCAACAGCGCCTCGGCGTCGAAGCGGGTCAGCTGCAGGGTCGGCTCTTCGCCGGCCTTGTAGCCGGCCATCAGCTCGGCATCGAGTTGAATATTGAAAAGCTTGTGGCTCTTGCCCGGTATCGGGTCGCCCGAAAGTACATGGAAGACCGTCAGCGTGGTCATGCAGGCGGCCACGCCCATGGCGATGGTCAAGAGCATCAGCGCGGTCAGCCCGCGCGAGGACTTGAAGCTGCGCAGCGCCAGCTCGAAGTAGTAGGTGAGCATCATCATGAGGATTTCCTTTCGGCGTTGGTGTCGCCGTTGCTGCCGGTGTTGGTGCCGGTGTTGGCGTCGAGGCCGGGGGCGCGCAGCCATTGGTTGACAGCCGCCAACTCGGTTTCATCGAGTGCGCCCGCCGCTGCACTGAGCAGCAGCTTGGCCAAAACAAAACGGTGGCGCGCTTGTTCATAGGCGTTCTGCGCCGAAGCCTGCGTTTGAATCGCCAGCAAGAGATCGGTCATATTGCGCAGGCCCAAGGCTTGGCCGGCCTTGGTCGATGCCAGTGCTTGGTCAGCGGCGGCGACGGCCGAGCGGCTGCTGTCCATCTGCGCCAAGGTCGACAGCACGGCCTGGTACTGCGCCTGCGTTTCGCGAATCAAGGCGCGCCGGATGGTTTCTTGATCGCTTTGCGCGGCGTCACGCCGGTAGCTGGCTTGGCGCACCTGAGATTGGGTAGCGCCGCCGGCGAATAGCGGGATGTTCAGCTTCAGGCCAAGGGTGTTGATATTGCGGCCACTCAAGCCTTCAGCGACGCCTGAGCCATTGCGGCGTTCGCTGTCCAGCCCCACGCTCAAGGTCGGCAGATGGCCGGCGCGAGCCGCATCGATACGGCGCTCGCTGGCCCTCAGGTCCAGCTCGATGGCCTTCAATTGCGGGTTGCTGCTCAAGGCTCGGTCTACCCAAACCTGCACGTCCTGCGGTTGTGGCGTCAGGGCCGGCAATTCCATCGCCAGTGGGTTCAAGCGGCCGGGCTGACTGCCGGTGATCTCTGCCAGCGCTTGCTTCGCGTCGGCCAAGCTCTGTTCGGCCTGTATGACATTGCCGCGCACCAACTGGTGATAAGTGCGCGCCTGGTCAACATCGAGTTGCGCCGACAAGCCAGCCTCAAAGCGGCTCTGCGCTTGTTTGACTTGCTCGGCAAAAGCGGCCTCGTTGGCGCGGCTGGTGTTCAGGACTGCCTGCGCGATCAGCACCGTGAAATAGGCGTTAGCGACCCGCGCGCACAGCTCTTGCTGTGCCGCGCGCAGCCTTGCGTCTTGGGCCGAGAGCAAGGTGTTCTCGGCAGCCAGGCTGCGCCATTGACTGACATCCAGCAGGCTTTGGCTGAGGTGGCTGGAATACAAGCTGGCGTTGGCCGAACCGGGATTGACCTGGTTCTTTTCGGCGACCAGCGACCATTGCGGCAGCAGCGCGGCGCGAGCCTGAACAGCGCTTTCTTCTTGTGCGCCGCGTTGTGCCTGCGCCTTGGCCAGCAAGGGGTC
>CAUPEV010000217.1:0-7624 GCA_963510335.1 uncultured Roseateles sp. | reverse complement strand
GCGCTGGATTCAGTGCGTTAGCGAACACAGCGCTCAATTCGCTCAGTTCTATTGCCAGATATAGCCTTGCGTTGCATGCAAGACCCAAGTGCCGTCGCCCGGCAAGGCCAGCACTTGGGTGTGGTGGCGCAGCAGACTTGGGTGATGGCTGACGCTGATCGGGGTGATCGCCAGCCCGGCCAGTTGCTCATAGAGCTTGGCCTCGTTGGCGGCGTCGAGTGCGCTGGTTGATTCATCCAGCAGCAAGTAGCGCGGCTTGGCCAGCAGCGCACGCGCAAAAGCCAAGCGCTGCTGCTCGCCGACCGAGAGCACGCGGGCCCAGTCTACTTCGGCGGCCAAGCCGCCAAAGCGATCGGCCAGCAAAGGCAGATTGACGCGCTCGAGCCAGCGCAGCAACTCAGCGTCGGAAATAGCGCGCTCGGTCAGTGGATAGGTCAGCTGATCGCGCAAATTGCCCAGCGGCAAATAGGGCTGTTGCGGCAGGAACAAGATGTCGGGCCCGGCCGGGCGCTGCACGACACCTGAGCCGGTCGTCCACAGGCCGGCGATGACGCGCAAGAGCGAGCTTTTGCCTGAACCGCTGGCGCCGGCGATCAACAGACCTTCACCCGGCTTGACGCAAAGACTCAAGCCCTGGATCAGCAGCTGTTCGCGATTCGGCGTCAGCACGGTCAGCTGCGCCACGCTCAAGTTCATGGACGCCTCGGTGGTGATTTGCAGCACACCGTCATCAGGCCTGCGCTGCAATTGCTCGCCTTGGCTGTCCAGCGCGGCCGCGAAAGCATGCAGGCGATCGACGCCGGCGGAGAAGCGGCTCAGCCCTTCGAAATGGTCGACGATGACGGTCAGCGCGCTCAGGATCGCGACAAAGGCGCCGGCCGCCTGGATCGCGCGCCCGACCTCCAACTCGCCCGCCAGCACCTCGCCGGCGATGATCACGATGGGCAGCACGGCGATCAAAAAGCTGTGCGCGTACTGAAACAGATTGAGCTTGAACTGCCAGCGCAGCACCTTGAGGTAGTTGCCGTACAGCGCCTCGAAGACGCGTTGCAGCGCCGACATTTCGCGCGCCTCGCCGTCGTGAAAGGCGATCGCCTCGGCATGCTCGCGCACGCGCACCAGGTTGTAGCGAAAGTCGGCCTCGCGCTGCAGCTGGCGAAAGTTCAAGGCAATCAGCCTGCGCCCGAACACCGAGCCGGTGAACCAGGTGCTGAACAGCGCGTAGCCGATCAAGAAGTAGACCAAGCCCTGCGAGATCGACCACAGCACGCCGGCGAAAGCGATCAGCTGCATCACCGAGCCGATCACGATCATCGAGAAATACAGCGACTGCTGGGTGAAGGCGTTGATGTCTTCGGCGATGCGCTGATCCGGGTTGTCGATGCCGGAAGCGGCGGTCAGCCGGTAGTAGGCACGCTGCTCGAAATAGCGGGCCAAAAAATGATCGGTCAACCAGCGCCGCCAGCGCAGGCCCAGGGTGTCACGCACATAAAAGTAGAGCGCGTAAATCGGCACCGCGCCCACCAGGATGGCGGTGTAGCGGCCGATCGCGCTCCAAAATCGCTCGGTATCGCGCGCCGCCAGGGCCGAGGTGAACTCGCCCGTCTCATGGTTGAACAAGACATTGAAGGCGGTTTGCCCGAGCAGCAGCAGAATCAGCAGCGCCAGCAGACCGATGGCCCGCCAGCGCTGCTCGCTGCGCCAGTAGGGCCGGGCGATGGCGACAAAGCGATGCCACAGGCGGGCGTTGAATCCTGGTGCGGCTTCGCTTGGCATGGTCGCTTGGGCGCCGCTTTAGTTCATCAGCGTGTCGCCGTGGGGGTGGGTGCCATAGAAAGCATGGATGCCCAGCGCCCATTCGGAATCGGCCATATTCGGCCACTTGTCCTTGTCAAAGCCGGGTGCACTTTCCAGGCGGTTCTTGTCGATATTGAGCGTGAAGCGCTTGTTCACGGTGTCGAGCTTGAGGGCGCTCCAAGGCACGGCAAACAGCTTCTCGCCCAGGCTCAGAAAGCCGCCAAAAGACAGCACGGCATAGCTGATGCGCCCGCTGCTGACGTCCAGCATGATCTCTTTGATGTCGCCCAGGTCCACGCCCTCTTGGTTGCAAACGTCATTGCCGATCAAGGTGTTGGCGCCCATCAGGCGGGGGCCGGGGCCTTGATGAATCTCGGGGTCGAAGCCGCCGATATCACTGGCGTTGCCGCTGATGCTGCTGTTGTTGTTGGGGCTGCGGTAAATGCCGTAAGGGTCGCGTTCTTCGTAGTTCATTCGATGCTCCTGTTGCTTGACTCATTGCCTGTTTTGCTCGAGCGCCGCAATGAGAAAAATGCGCTCTGTCCGCAAGTTAGCGCCTTGCCGGGTTTTGCACTGTTTGTTAGCGAACACAGTGCCTGTGCCTGGCAGTTTGGATCGATCAGGGCTTGGCCATCTTTGCTGCGGGTCGCAGCGTAGCGGCGCAACCGGCCCGGTCTTGTTCGGCCGCGTCGGTGTCGCCAGGATCCAGCAGAGGCAGCAAAGCCGCCACCGGGCTGAGCAGCCCCAGCAAGACAGCGGCGGCCAGCTTGGCACCCATTCGGCCTTTGGCCAGCACGAACTCCGGTTTGGCGAACGTGCCCTGCAGGTGCAGCGGTGAGCGCAGCGTCAAGGGGCTGAAGTCTTTCGGGCTGACGATGGCCTGCAGCGCCAGGGTTTCTTGGTCCAGCGAGGCCGTACCTTCGAGAAAAATAGTCGAGTCACTGGTGTCCATGACCAGCACCTGCGGGCGCAGCACGCCGGCCTGTACGCGCAGATCGGCCACTGCGCAATGCACGGCCAGGGGCTCGTCGCCCTTGATCAGCAGGCCCAGGCTCTCGGCCAAATCCAGGCCGGCGGCTTCCACCACCAGATGCGAGATGCTGCCGCCTTTGAGCTCGGCGCGCAGCCGGCCATTCAGGCTGGCCAGAATCTCCGCCGTCGAGCGCCCCACGCCGGTCAAATTGGCGCTACCGTTCAAATAGCCCGTCACAAAGGGTGGCGCGTCGCCCTTGCGCGGCAGGCGCAGCCATTGCTCAAGCTGCACGGCTTGCCAGTTCAGTGCGGTTTCCCAGCGCGCAAGATTGGCGCGCCCATCAAGTTGCACCGTGCCGCTCAAGCGCCCACCGCCCATGCGGGCATCCAGCTCTTGCAGCGAAAGCTGGCCTTGCTGCAGGCGCAAATGCGCGCGCAAGGGGCGCAGCGGCGCCAGCAGCGTGGTGTTGGCGTCAACTTCGTCGATGGCGATTTGCACATCGGCGTCCATCTTGCGCAAAGCAGCCAAGTCAAAAGGGCGGTTGGGCAGCACCCGCCCGCGCCCGCGCGTCGAGGCCGGCAGCAAGGTGGGGGCTATGGGCTTTGCTGTCTCTTGGTCAGCAGTTGATGTTGAAGCTGAAAGTGCAGCAGGATCCTGGGCCGGCGCTGCCACGGCGGCAGTCGTGCCCAGCGCAGGGCCCAGATCGGCGAGTGCCAGGCGGCTGCCACTGAGTCGCCCCCATAGCAGCGGCACTTTGAGTTCTGGCTCGAACCGGAGTGTGGCCCTCAGCGCAGTCGCGCCTATGCGGGCTTGGTCGACTTGAATGTCCCAGGCCGGGCCGTTCTGATGGACAGATCCACGGACACGAAAAGGCCCGGTGGTCGGCAAGGTGACGCCCAGCGGATCACCGACAGCCGCCAGCGATGGCCCATTCAGATTGAAGCGGGCATTGAGCCCACGCAGTTGCAGGACATCGACTGCGCTGCCTTGCAGCTGCAGTTCGGCCCGGCCGACCGTGGCGCGCAGGCTCAGCTGCACCGGCGTGGCGTTCGGCTCGACATTGACCCAGGGCAATACGCTGCTGGCCTTCAACTCTGCTTGCAAGGGCTGAGTGCGGTAACTGCCCTTGGCGCTCATGCTCAACATGCCGCCGTCGATCAATTTCAGGGCGAGCAGGGTGTCCAGGCCCTGTATGGCATCCCGGTAGTGCAGCGTGCCATTGCCCACCTGTAGTAGCTCAAATTGCGGGCTGGCCGCGGGCACTTTGCCGCCCAGGCCTAACTGCCAGCTCGCGCGGCCGTCGGCCAAACGCTCCAAATGAGCTTCAAGCTCGGCCGCTTGCAGGCCCTGTATGTGCAAGCGCTGGCCGCGATAGGCCCGCCAAAGGTCGGTGTAGCGCAAGTCGATCACGACATCTTTCGCCCTCAGCAAGAAGGGCGCGGAGCTCCAGACCGGCGCGCCGACTTCAATGCGCGGGCTTTCAAGCCGCAAGCCACCCAATCGATGAATGCGCGCGCTGCCGGCAGCTGCCGCCTGGGGTGTGGGGTCGGTCAACTTGACGCTGCGACCCAATGTGCGCGTCAGACTGCGCTGCATGGGCTCAGCCAGCCATGGCCAAGCCATCAGCTCACCGATAGCGAACAAACCGCCTAAAAGCAGCACCGGGCCCAGGCTCGCAGCCAGCACCATGCCTGAGCGGATTCGACGCGATGTCGCTGCGTGTGGCGTTGGCACGGGGTCATTCGGAGCTTGCGAAGGTTCTGTTTGCATGACGGGATTTCGTTGGGACCCTGCAAGCTTGGGCTGTGCGCGGCCGGCGCGCTGTGCGTTCGCGAACCAATGGACATGCTTTTTTGCAAGATGCTTGTTGGGCGGGGCGAGACCTTGCGGCAGGGCTAGGCTGGTGCCGGACTCTGCGTGCACATGTACGCCAGCGCACGGACGCTGGACAGACTAGCCCGCACGATGGCCTTTGCTGAGCCAGCCGGTTCGGCCTCAACACAGCCCTTGGAGTCGCCATGAGAAAGCCAGCCCGCATCACAGGAACCGTCGAATACCGAGAAGGCGACGGCGCCAACATCACGATACGCAAAGGCCCTTGCGAGATCGAAGAATCCACGCTTGATGTGACCATCAGCTGGACCGACGCCGATTCACACGGCTCCGCCGCCATACCGCTGGGTGACTACAAGCGCTATGTGGCCAGCAAAGCCATTCAACTTGATGCCCCACCAGCTGGCTGAGACCGGCACAAGGCTCTATCAACGGGAGTTCATATGACCAAGATCAGAACCGGGCAAGCACCCTTGCCACTGACGCGCGCGCAGTTCAGCGAACGTTTCAAGGGGCGCTTTTATGACCCTGCCTTCGATGGCGAATATGCGGCCATCGCCCGGCTGGAGGCGATCGCCTGGGAGGCGATGCAAGAAGGCCGCAAAGCGCCCATCACTCAGGCGGCCGGGCGCGGCTTTGCCGACCCCAGCTACCAGGTGTCGGTGCAATGGCTGGACACCCGGCAGCGCCTGAAGGCGGCACAAAAGCGCTGGAGTGATAGCAAGACCACCTCGCGCGTGCTGCTGGTCTGCGGCAGCGCACGCAATGACGGCACCTGCCCTGGTGAGATTTCCAAGACTTGGCGGCTGACTGGCATGGCACAAGAGGTGATCGAACAGGCGGGCCTGCAGGCCGACGTGCTCGACCTGAGCCTGGTCACCTCAGAGTACGGCCGCACCATTCACCCTTGCAAGGGCTGCGTGTCGAGTGCGATGCCGCTGTGCCATTGGCCCTGCAGCTGCTACCCCAACCATGCCTTGGATCAGGCCGACGACTGGATGGCTGAAATCTACGAGCGCTGGGTGGCCGCCCATGCAGTGATAATCCTGGCGCCGACCTATTGGTACCAGTCGCCGAGCCCGCTCAAGCTGATGATGGACCGCATGGTTTCGGCCGATGGCGGCAACCCCGATCCGACCACGACGCATGGCAAGCATGTGGCCGAGGCCAAGCGCATCGAACAGCAGGGCTATGACTATCCCAAGCATCTGGCCGGCCGTGCTTACGGCGTGATCGTGCATGGTGACGTGGCCGGCGCGGAAGTTCACAGGCGCAACCTCTGCGATTGGCTGGAGTGGATGGGCTTGATAGACGCCGGAGCGGCCTCGAAGCTTGACCGCTACATCGGCTACTACGAGCCCTACTACAACAGCCATGAGGCGCTCGACGCGGACAAGGCGGTGCAGGAAGAAGCCCGCAATGTCGCCCGTGCGGTGGTGCAAGCCGTCAAGGCCTTGCGCGTGGGTGAGTTGAGTCAACCAGACCAGCGCACAAAGCAGCCTCGCCCAAAGTGAAGCGAGGCCTTGAGGCTGCGCCCAACTCGCCGCAGATCTTCAAGGTGGTGTGGATCACACTTCCGGATCGACCGCCCATTCGTGTTCCGGGTCGTGCGGAATTTGAGTGGGTAGTGGCCCTTCGTCGGGCTCCACTGGCAGCGCAGCGGGCTCGAATTCGGCGGGCACGTCGGTATTGGGGTGATGGTGTTTATGGGCTGCAGCCATTGGGAATCTCCTGACTTTGCGCTTGTGGTGTGAGGTGAAAAAAGAGGAACTCAGCCGCGCCCAGGGCCGCTGCCGGCTTTGGGCGGCGTTAGCGGGGCCGAGTGGTCATTGTTCTGGCCCGGCATGGGCATGGCCGTGGATTCTTGCGCCCGGCTCATGGCGCTATTGGAGCGACCCGTCGTCGGGTCGAGTTTGGTGGCGGTGGCAGGCGTGGCGAGTACGGTCTCGGCCGAGGGTACCGAGGGGGCCGAGTTCTGCGTCGGTAGCAAGGGCTGCGGAGCGCTGGCCATCTGCGCAGCTGACTCGCCAGTCGCAAGCCTGACTTGTGGCTCTGGCGGCCGCATTGGATCTGGAGGCGATTGGTCGCAGGCGCTGAGCGTCAAGGCGACGAGGCTCAGTGCCGTCAAGCTGAACGAATGATGCATGGGATTCCTCTCGCCATAAGCGTGGTGGATAGATGGGTGCTTTGGTGCTTTGGCGCTTTGCCGCCTTGGCAACCGTTGTTGTTTTATAGCGGCGCCTCTGGCCTGCGTCTGTGGTGCACCGAACAGACCGCCGATCCTTCGGCTCGCAAGCTGTGACAGCGGCCCCGGCTTGTCCAAAGCGACAGCCGAACACCCAAACACACAAGTCACCCAGACATCACCGAACGGAGCCCACCATGCATCTCAACACCATCTCCGACCTGCCGCTGCGCCTTGCCGCTGCCGACGCAGACCTGCGCTTTTTCATCTGCCCAAGTGGGGAAGCGTCATGAGCGATATCACCGCTGTTCACCAAGTACCGACCACCTTTGGCGTCTTCAAACCTGTCGGTTGGCTGATGGTCGGCCTGCCAGCCCAAGCGCTCGCCGATAGCCTGGTTGCGGCCCTGCAAGCGGCCCCGAATGGCGAAGCCTGGCCCAGCTCGGAAGTGCTGCATTTCGCGCCCAGCGAGACCCTGGATGAGCTTGAAGCCATGGTCGAAAACGCCGGCGCCTTGGCCGGCTTCGGCTATGAAATCACGCTGCTGCGCCGCTACGTCAAACTGACAAAGGAAGGCTATCGCTGGCTCTTGGTCAAGTGCAGCAGTGTTGAGCGAGCCGCCGCCGCTGCGGCCATCGCTCGCAGCTGCGATGCGACCTTGGCGGTGCACTACCGCATGCTGACGGTTGAAGAGCTGCTGTAGCCCAAGAACTTTTGCGTAGATGGGCGCGACGACCGCTTGGCGGTGAGCTATGTGGCGGCGGCGGATATTGTTGCTTCTGCAGGCGGCTGGGTTTGGCTGATGATGTCCTGCGCAAGAGTCGTTTCGGGCTCGG
>CAUPEV010000216.1:0-7639 GCA_963510335.1 uncultured Roseateles sp. | reverse complement strand
TAGATGTAGACCTGCAAGCCCAGCACACGGTAGATGATGCGGTACGGTTTGAAGCTGGTCTGGCGAAAGTCGCGAATGCCCAGGCTCAGCAGTTCCTTCGAGTAGGTGCCGCGCTCAGGTTCAGGCTCAGGCGCAGTCTGCAGGCGCTGGGCAGCGTCCAGCAGCTTGTCTTGCAGGCTGGCGGCGCTTGCAGCAATCGGGCCTACCTGCCCCGACTCAAGCTCGCGGCTGCCCAGCGCCAGGGTTTTCAGCAGCGCCAGCGTGTTTTGCGTTTCCTCATAGGAAGCCAGTTCTTGGACCACCGCCTTGGCTTCGCCTTTCTGGGCTCAAATCTTGGTCTTGTCCAACCAAACCGCCAGGCCCTGCGCATTCAGCTCGATGTCCATGTCCAGCAGCGTAGCTTGCTGTTCAGGCGCCATTTGGCAGCCATGCGCATGCAGGCGGCGCAAGTAGATCTCCTTGAGCCCGCGCTTCAATTGCTGATGCCGATCGGGTGCATCGCGCAGCCCGAGGCCCAAGGCCACCATCTCGTCCACCTGGGCCAGCAGCAGCGCGGCCAGGCGCGGTAGATCTTGGTGGTCAAAGCCGATGCGGCTGTAATGGGTCAGGTACATGGCCTGCGGCTCAAAACTCATCAGGCGCTGCACCGAAGCGCGCAAGGCCTCAGGCTCAAACTGCACCGGCGTGCTGGTGGGCAGCAGCCATTCGCCCAACGCCGTGTCGAACTCGCGGTAGCTCAGGCCAAAGGTGTCGCCGGTGAACCAGCCGCGGCTGCGCGCGTCCCAGATGCAGTGGTGGTGGCGGGCATGGCCGGGGGTGTCGATCAGCAAGAGCGGGCGGCCGCCCAGCTCAATCGTTTGGCCGTCATGGCTGGCTTGCGCGCGTTCGGCCGGCACCGGCTGCAACTCGCCATAAGAGCGCTGCATTTCTTCCATGCCGTAGACGGCCAAGGCCCCCGCGAACAGGGCGCTGGGGTCGACCATATGGCGCAGGCCGCGTGGGTGCACCAGCAACTTGGCCTGCGGCAGCGATTGCATCAAAAGCCCCACGCCACCGGCATGATCCAGATGCACATGGGTCGGTATCACCCAATCGACGGCGGCCGGGCTCAGGCCCACGGCGTCAAGCGCCGCCAGCAGGCGCGGCACGGCATGGTTGGTGCCGGTGTCGATGAAGGCGGCGCGGCCGTTCTCGACCATCAAGTAGGCGGCGTCAAAGCGCGGGCGCTGAAAGCCGGTGTCGATGGCGTAAATGCCATTGCCCAGTGGTTCGAGGAAGTCAGGCTGCACAAGGGTCTCCTTAGAATGAGCGAACGATAGCGCAGAGGATGACAGCGATGGCCGTACATGAGATTTTGAAAATGGGTGACCCGCGCTTGCTGCGCGTGGCCAAGCCGGTGACCGAGTTCGGCACGCCGGCATTGAAGGCCTTGATTGCCGATATGTTCGAGACCATGAAGGCCGCCAACGGTGCCGGCTTGGCTGCGCCGCAAATCGGCGTTGATCTTCAATTGGTGATCTTTGGCTTTCAAAGCAATGAGCGCTACCCGGAGGCGCCGCCGGTGCCGCCCACCGTTTTGATCAACCCGACCATCACGCCGCTGTCGGACGAGGTGGTGGAGGGCTATGAGGGCTGTTTGTCGGTGCCGGGCCTGCGCGGCGTGGTGGAGCGCTTCGAGCGCCTGCGCTACAGCGGCTTTGATGCAGATGGCGCAGTGATCGAACGCGAGGCAGACGGCTTCCATGCCCGCGTCGTTCAGCATGAGTGCGATCACCTGATCGGCGTCTTGTACCCTTCGCGGATCAAGGACTTCAGCCGTTTCGGCTTCACCTCGGTGCTGTTCCCCGAGATGGATCCGAATGCTGACGATTGAAGACTTGAAATAGTTTGTAAAGCAGGCAGTGGCCGGTCGGCTTAGGCGGCGTCTGAAGCGTTGAGCCTCGGTACAAGGAGCACAGCATGCTTGCCGCCGCATTGAAACGAATCGTTCCCCGCCTTTTTCTGACCGGCCTGATGACCGGCCTGCTGGCCGCTTCAATCCTGCCCAGCCAAGCCGCCGAAGGCGACCCGCCCGCGCGGGCAGGGCGTATCGCCGAGGTGATCGGCGATGCTTGGCTGTTTGACGCCGAAGGCAAGGAATGGGTGCGCGTGACGCGCAACCAGACCGTGGCCGAAGGTGACCGTCTGCGCACCGATGAGCGCGCGCGCGTCAGCCTCAGTGTTGGCTCGACCAGCTTGTGGCTGGATGAGCGTAGTGACCTCGAGTTCAGCCAGCTCGATGAGGGCCGCGTCTTGCTGCTGCTGGCCAAGGGTGACTTGGGGATGCGCTTGCGCTCGCAAGAAGCCGTCAGCGAATACAAGGTGCAGACCCGCGAGGGCCGCTTTTATGCTGAGCAGCAGGGCTTGTACCGAGTGGAGCAGCTTGACCGTGGCAGCCGCGCCTTCAGCTTCAAGGGACGTTTTCGCTTCGAGTTTGAGCGCGGTGCGGGCAGCCAGCCGGTTTGGCTGCAAGACGGCGAGCAAGCCGAATTCTGGTGGGCCGGCGGCCCGCGCACCGAGACGCAGCGTATTGCCAGCGACGGCTTTGGCGAATGGTTGCTGGCGCAAAGCCGCGCCGAGGGGGACAGGTTTGCCTCCGGCGTTAGCCAGCGCTATGTCTCGCCCGAGATGACCGGCGCCGATGAGCTCGACAGGCATGGCCGCTGGGAGTCGTCGAGCGAGTACGGCAATATCTGGATTCCTACTGCGGTGGCCGTGGATTGGGCGCCTTATCGCTACGGCCGCTGGGCCTGGTCACGCCATTGGGGCTGGACCTGGGTGGACGATGCGCCTTGGGGCTACGCGCCGTTCCACTATGGCCGCTGGGTTTCCTATGGCGGGCGCTGGGTTTGGGCGCCGGGCGGCTATGTGTCGCGGCCGGTGTATGCGCCGGCGCTGGTGGCCTGGGTGGGTGGCGTTTCAATCGGCGTTGGCGGCAGCTATGGCTATAACCACCGCCCGCATTACGGCTGGTACCCGCTGGGGCCGCGCGAGGTCTATGTGCCGCCTTATCGGCACAGCCCGGCGCACAAGCATCGCATCAATATCGACCCCGATCCGGTCACGGTGAAGCGCCCGCACATCAGCAACCGCGATGTGGTCGGTGCGGTCAGCTACTTGCCAGGGCAGGGCGCCGCAGTGCGCGCGATGCCGGCGGCTGAAGTGCGGCCCGTGCGGACCTTGCCGACAGCGCCGGCGCGCAATGAGTTGGGGCCGGTACTGCCTGCGCGCACGCTGGTCGATGCCCAAGTCAAGCCCGCCCCGGCCGATATGCCTTGGCGCAGCGATAGCCTGGGTAGGCGTGAACGGGAACGTGAGCGTGAGCGCGACGGCGTGCACCAACGAGAACAAAATCCGGCGCAAACTCAAGTGCAGGGGCCAGCACGGGACGCGGCACGTGATCAAGCGCGCGACCCTGCACGCGATCAAGCACGCGATCCAGCACGCGAGAGGGCCCGGCAGCAGTTGCCAGAAGCGAGCGGGCCGCCTGCAGTTGCCAGGGCAGTGCCCGCGCCCGAGGCGCGCAGCGAGGTTCAGGCACCGGGCTTGCGCCAGGAGCGCAATGAACGGGTTGAGCGGGTTGAGCGCATCGAGCGTTTGGAGCGGCAGGAACAACTGCAGCGCCAGGATGTGATGCAGCCCCCATCACAGGTGCGTCAAGCCGCTGACCGGGCGATGGAGCAAATGCGCGAGCGCCAGGGGCCAAGCCGAGCGCCGGGTTTCGAGCGACCAACAGAGCGACCAATAGAGCGCCCAGCCGAACGTCTGCGTTCGGTTGAGCCCATGCCCCAGCCCCAGGTGCAAATGCCAGCACCTCGCCCTCAGCCCGAAGTGCAGCGGCCGGCTCAGCCAATGCAAGCGCCACAGCCGCAGCGTCAAGACGATGCCGGCCCCAAGCGCAATCGCGCGGAAGACGGCCAAAGGGCCAATGGCGAACGCAGGCGGGGTGAGGCCGAACGCTAAACCTTAGAGCTGAATTCCGTGCTGAATTCCGTGCCGAAGGCCGGTGCTGAAATGGCCGGCTTCAGCGCAGCAGCGGCTGCAAGCTGGGCCACACCAGGTCCAGCATGATGGGGTGGGCCTTGGGCAGCGGGTGGATGCGGTCGGGCTGGAACCACTCAAACGCATCGGGCCGGTCCGCCACGCCCTTGAGCAAAAAAGGCACCAGGGCGGTTTTTTCTTCCTTGGCGACGCGCTCGAACAGTCCGGCGAACTCGCGCCCATAGCTGGCACCGTAGTTCGGCGGCACTTGCATGCCCAGCAGCAGCACCTTGGCGCCTGCCGCCTTGGCTGCGCGCGTCATCGCCGTGAGATTCTCATGGCTTGAGGCCAGGGGCAGGCCACGCAGCGCGTCGTTACCGCCCAGCTCGATGATCACCACGCTGGGTTTGTGCTGCTGCAAGAGCGCACCCAGGCGCGCCCGCCCGCCCGCCGTGGTGTCCCCGCTGATGCTGGCGTTCATCACTTGCTGTGGCAGCTTCTTCTCTTTGAGGCGCTGCTCCAGCAAGGCCACCCAACCTTGGCCGCGCGCCAGCCCATATTCGGCCGAGAGACTGTCACCGACCACTACAATCAGCGGCGCTGGTTTGGCCGCCGCAGCTTCAACAAAGCCCGGCGCCAGCCAGCTCAAGGCCAAGGCGCTAAAGTACGCGCAGCAATCTCGCCGTCTCGATGTCATCACTTGGGTTTCCAGTTCAATGTCCGTCAATATTGTTGAAGTCGACCGGGTCAGCAAAAAGGTGCAAGACGCCTCCGGCGAGCTGACCATTCTGCATGACATCTCATTCACCCTGGCCGCACAGGAATCGGTCGCCATCGTCGGCGCCTCCGGTTCGGGCAAGAGCACCTTGCTGGCCATATTGGCCGGTTTGGATGTGCCCAGCAGCGGCACGGTGCGCCTGCGCGGCCAAGATCTGTTTGTGCTGAACGAGGACCAAAGGGCGGCCGTGCGCGGCGCCGAGCTCGGTTTTGTGTTCCAGAGTTTTCAGCTTTTGCCGAACCTGAATGCGCTGGAGAACGTGATGCTGCCGCTTGAACTGCGCGGTGACCGGGAAGCCAGGGCGATGGCCATGCATATGTTGGGCCGCGTCGGCCTGTCGCAGCGCTTGGGTCATTACCCGCGCGTGCTGTCGGGCGGTGAGCAGCAGCGCGTGGCGCTGGCGCGCGCTTTTGTGATGCGCCCGGCGCTGCTCTTGGCCGACGAGCCCACCGGCAGCCTGGACTTCGCCACCGGCGCGGCGGTGATGGAGCTGATGTTCGAGCTCAACCGCGAAGCCGGCACGACGCTGGTCTTGGTGACCCATGACCCTTTGATCGCTCAGCGCTGCCAGCGGCAGCTGCGCATCGAGGCCGGCGCCTTGGTCTAGTCGAGGCCTAGCCCCGGCGCGCACGCTGGCGCAGGCGGCGCCAGCGCTCGCCCTTGATGACGGCCCACCAGCCGAAGTAGACGACCAGATAGGCCAGCGCGCCCAGTAGCAAGCCAGCCAAGGGCAGGCCAATCAGCAGCGGCTCACCCAGTGCCTGCACCCAGGCCCAGAGCGAAGGCAGCCAAGTGGCGGGCTGCTGCCATTCGATGGCGAGCATTTCCGGCGTGGCAATCGGGCCGTGGTGGCCCGAGGCCATGCGGCCCAAAGCGATGGCCAGGCTCCAGATCGGCACCAAGGTGAGCGGGTTGGTCAGCCAGGTGGCCGCGATGGCTGCGGCCACATTGGCGCGGCAGGCGATCGCCATCAAGGCCGCCAACACCATCTGGGTCGGCAGCGGAATGACACCTACGGCCAGTCCCACCGCAACGCCCATGGCGACCCGGCGCCGGTGCGCCACCCACAGCCAAGGGCGGGGGGCGAGGTAATGGCCCAGCCACTTCAAGCCCTTGGTTTGCGACAGGGTGTCGGGGTGGGGCAGGATGCGGCGGGCAAGGCGGGATGCGGACACGCAATACTTTCTACGCAACAAACAAAAAAACCCGCGCGGCCGGTGAAGGCGCTGCGCGGGTTGGGCAGTTCAGGCTAGATGGGCGCTCAAGTGGCAAATGCAAGCCAGTATCAAGATTGCCCATCCATCAAGAACGCGGGGACTTTCAGTTTGGCGCTGCGCCTTGCGGTGCGCTGGCGAACTTGTAGTCGGTCTTGGCCTTGGTCTTCAGCTCTTGCTGATAGGCGCCCAGCTTTTGCTGTTCCAGGCGCTTGACGATTTGCGGCTTCACGTCATCGAAGGCCGGGAACTGCGCTTCACGGCTGTCGTCCAGGCGGATGATGTGGAAACCGAACTGCGACTTGACCGGCGTTTGGGTCATTTCGCCCTTTTGCAGCAGCGCCAAGGCTTCGGTGAATTCCTTCACATAGCTATTGCCATTGGCCCAGTCCAGATCGCCACCGTTGGCGGCGGAGCCTGGGTCTTTGGAGTTCTTGGTGGCCAGGTCTTCAAACTTGGCGCCGGCCTTGATCTGCTCGATCAGCGCCTTGGCTTCGTCTTCCTTCTCGACCAGGATGTGGCGAGCACGATATTCCTTGCCGCTGTTCTGGGCCTTGAACTTGTCGTATTCGGCTTGCGCTTCGGCATCGCTGACCGGGTTCTTCTTGGCGTAGTCGGCAAACAGCTCGCGGATCAGAATGCTTTGACGGGCCAATTCCATTTGCGCCTTGTAGTCGGCGCTGGCAGGCACGCCGCGCTTTTCGGCTTCCTGGATGAAGATCTCGCGCAGCACGACTTCGTCCTTGACTTGCGCTTCCAGCTCAGGCGTGCGTTGCTGCTGGCCACTCTTGGTGACTTGCACGAGCAGCAGCTCGGCGCGGGCCTTGGGCACTGGCTTGCCGTTCACGACGGCGATATTTTGTGCGCTGGCGGCCAGCGGCAACAAGGCGGCGGACAGGGCCACAGCGGCGAACAAATTTTTCTTCATGAGAGGCAATGATCGTTGAGGCTAAAAAAATTGCGCCGGTGAGGGCGCATCTTGGTAAATACGGACAGCTTGATTCAGGTTTCGTCCGGCGCGCGGGCATCAATTGCCAGCGCATGGATGCCTTGCTGCATCAGCTCTGCAAGGCAATGATATACGAGCCGGTGGCGCGCCACCCGGCCCAGGCCTTTGAAGCGCTCGCTGACGATGCTCAGGCTGTAGTGGCCGCCTTCTTTGGCACCTGCGTGGCCGGCATGCTGATGGCTGTCGTCTTGCAGCTGCAAGACGCTGGGTTGCAGTCCGGCGCGCAGGCGCGCTTCCATCTCGGCCAGACTGGCTTTGGGGGTGCTCATGGCTTTTTCCTTCCTTTTTCTTCTTCTGTTTCTTCCACGGTGTCCTCGGTCTTGCTGTCAGGCAGAAAGCGGCTCATATAAATCCCTTGCGCCAGCGTGGACACCAGGATCGGGCCGGTAGTGCCAAAGGCCTTGAAATTGGCCCAGGCGGAGGTGGAAAAGTTGTAGGCCACATAGCTATTGCGCACACCGAGGGCCGCGAAGAACAGCACCCAGGCGCGGTTCAAGTTCTTCCAGACAAAGTCGGGCAGTTGTAACTCGGCGCCCAGCATGGCCTTGATCAGGTTCTTGCCCCAAAAGGCTTGGCTAGCCCAGAACACGAGCGCCATGGCCCAGTACAAGCCGGTGG
>CAUPEV010000215.1:0-7704 GCA_963510335.1 uncultured Roseateles sp. | reverse complement strand
TGATGCCGCCATCGGCGTGCAGGATGTCGAAACGATCGCCCACAACAGGGGTGAACCACAGGCTCGTGTACAGCGTGCCGGCCAGGCTCGCGCTGCCGGTGACGCTGAGGGTGCCGTACTCGACGCCCGGCTGCCGCCCGGTCAGGTAGGTGTCGAGCATGCCGCTGCCAGTTTGTTCGAAGCTGCCGGCAATCGTCAGCGCGCTGGTGAGGTTCTCGCCCAGAATCAACTGGCCGCTATTGACGAAGCGGTCCACCTGCACCGTGCCGGAGGCGAAGAACATGCTGGCATTGTTCAGGCTGGCGGTGCTGAGGCTGCCGGCGCGCTGGACGAAGCTGCCGCCGCGGATGCCCATGCTGGCTTGGAACCAACTGCCGGTGTTCACGGTGCTGCCGGCGGTCTGCACGTAGACGCCGGTGCCGCCGACGCTGCCATGGTTATCGAGCGTGCCCGAGTTGCTCAACGTGCGCCCGCCATGGTTGACGAGGCTGCCCTCGTTGATCAGCGTGCCCGCGTTGCTGCTGCTACTGGGCCACCAGGCGGAATACCAGTGGTACATCGTGCCGTGGTTCACCAGCGTGGCCCCGGTGGTATTGCTGACCGCGTAAATGCTGCTCAGGCTGGCACCCGCGGCGTTGGTGAACTGGCCTCGGTTGGTCAGCACGCCTTCAGTTTGCGTGGCGCCCGCGCCATGCGTAAACACGCCCGCGTTGTTCACACTCTGGATGCTGCCTAGGTTGTCCACTGTGCCGTTGTTGTTCAGTTGGCCCTTGATTGCCGCGCCAGCGGCGTTTGTCAGCGTGGCGCCAGCGAGGTTGTTGAGCTGGTAGCTGGCTGTCAGCGTACCCGTGTTGGTGATCGTGCCGGCGTTGTCCAATACGTGGTTGGTGCTGAAGCTGCCGCGGTTGACCAGCGTGGCGCCGGCGTAGTTGGTGAACCGGCCCCATTCACCGATGTAGTTGCTGCTGGTGTTGGTGAACGTGCCATCGTTGGAGACGCTCCCGCGGTTGCGGATCGTGCCGTTGGCGCTGGCCACCGTGCCGGTGTTGTTCAGGCTGCCGGTGTTGGTGAAGATGGACTGGGCTGACATGTCCGGGGTAGGTGTGCCCTTGATATTGAGCGTGCCCGCGTTGTTCCAGGTGCCGCTATTGTTCAGCCCAGTGGTGGTGCTGGAGACGGTGCCAGTATTGCTGAGCAGCCCACTGTTGCCCAGCGTGGTCTTGGCGGCTATATTCATCACTCCAGAGTTGACCAGCGTGCCGCTGTTGACGAGCTGCCGGTAGCGCGTGCCGCCCGTGACGTTGATCCAGCTCTGCTCGTACAGCCCGGCGTTGGTGAAGCTGCCCGCATTGGACCAGTCCCCGAAGTTGCGAGTAGTGGAGCCGGCTTCGCTGCTCATAGTCCCGCCGACGTAGTTGTACAGGTAGGCGTAGTTCTCCAGCAGGCCACCGGAGAACGTGTCGATCTGGCCTGCGTTGTAAAGCAGTTGCACGCCGACCCAAGACACCGAGTTCATCAGCTTGGTCCGGTTGCGGATCAACCCGCCGGCGCGGTTGTCCAGCGTGCCGACGTTCACCACCTGGTTGCTGTCGAGCACGCCGCCTGACAGATTGATGAACTTGCCGGTGGACTCAATGTATAGGCTGTCGTTCCAGGTGCCGCTGTTCAGGTAGGTGCCAGTGATGATGTATGCCTGAGCCGCGGACCCGCTCAGGGTCAAGGCTGCGCCCGCAAGCGCCAGCCGCGCGATGCATCCCTGCCCTTGCCGTCGCAGGTCAGTATGGGTGCCAATTCCAAATGTCCTGATCATGACCATTGCAAGCTCCTGTCAATTGCTAGCGAGACCCTAGGCGGCCGTTTGAGACCGCCGAGGAGATTCACTATTGGACCGGGCCGGCGCACGGGATGGTTTGAGCAGGCGCAATGTCGTGTCAGGCAACGGCGGCGCCAGGCTGTTGCTCTACAGGGTCTCGATAGAACCGGTGCCTACCCCTGAAGATGCTTGAGCCAGCTTAGGCGCCCCTGGCCAACACCAAATCAGCGCGCCAAGACTGAGTTCGCTCACCTAAGGTCCCTTGCCGAAAAGCCGCCACTTGGGGCACTGCCTACTTCAAGCGCTGGCCGGCGGAGTCCCAAACGTGGGTTTCAATGGCAATGCCTTGGCCCACGCTTTGAGTGACGGTGCAGTAGGCCTCGAATTGTTCAAGTACCCGGTCGAGATGCTGTAGCTGCGCTGCCGGCACGCCCAAGCGCAGCTCGGCCCGCATTTTCAACACTCTTATCCGGCCCTCGGTATTTCGCTCCACCTCAGCGTTAACTTCGCAGGTCAGCGGCGAGAACAATTCAGCGACCGATTCAAAAACCTTGTCTTGTGTTGCGCGAGCGTCCATGATTTCCTGCGGAGACAATAACGCTTCATTGCATTCGCAAGCAGCGATATAAGCTGCGCTGCCTCCGAAGGGAGCTCTCAGCTTGCAAAGCGCTCGCGGCGAATGATTCAGCTTCCAAAGCCTCGATAGTTGAGGGGCGCATTTGGTTCTGCGCAAGCATTCCTTTGGACAGGCGCAGCAGGCAACTAAGCTTGGCTGCATAGTTTTGTGAATTCGCCCTTCACAGGCTACACAGAGGCAATTGCCGTGCGCTTCAACAGCGTCAGGGCCTGTCATCAGTTTGAGAGCACGATCAAAAAATTCACCGAACTGGACCTTGCCATCCTGCTAAGCCATGAACTTTTTTGCGAGCAATTTTCATGTCCAACTATTCAGCCCCACGCCATATCCACAGCGAGTCCGGTTTTGGCCCCTTCCCGTTGGCCAAACTCTGGCAAAACGCTGGGAAAACCCAGGGCGGGCGCGGCGCGCCCGCGCAGAAGCCGGTTACGCTCGACCACCATGTCTAATTGCTCGCTACTGACTTACGCCCTGCCCTGCGGAATTGCCCGATGACTCGAAACTGCCCTGCCCACCCAATGAAAATAAGCCTGCTGGCCATGACTCTTGCCTTGGCTGCAGGACTGGCCTCGGCCCAAACCCTGCGCTGGGCCAGCGCAGGCGATCCGCTCACGCTCGACCCCTATGCACAAAACGAAACGCTGACCAATACCATCAACGGCCAGATCTACGAATTCTTGGTCACCCGCGACAAGCAGCTCAAACTGGCGCCCCAGCTGGCCACCAAATGGAAGCAGACCGGCCCACAGAAATGGCTGCTCAAGCTGCGCCCCGGTGTGAAGTTCCACGACGGCCGGCCCTTCACAGCCGACGATGTGGTGTTCTCGATCCAGCGCGCGCGCCAGCCCAGCTCGCAAATCGCCATGTATGCCAATGCGGTGGGCGAGCCTCGCAAACTCGATGACTTGACGGTCGAGTTCAGCCTGCCCCAGGTGAATCCCATTTTTCTGCAACATCTCAGCACGATTTACATCATGAGCCGGGGCTGGGCCGAGGCCAATAAGGCGACCAAGACACAAGACTTTGCCAACAAGGAAGAAAGTTATGCCGCCTTCCACGCCAATGGCACCGGCCCCTTCATGCTGGTCAGCCGCGCTCCGGACAGCAAGACCGTGTTCAAGCGCAACCCCAGTTACTGGGGAGCTATTGAGGGCAATTTGCAAGAGGTGATCTACACCCCGATCAAGAGCGAGGCCACGCGCACGGCGGCGCTGATCTCGGGCGAGATCGACTTTGTGCTCGACCCGGCGCCGCGTGATCTGGCCAGGTTGGCGCAAACCAAGGGCCTCAAGATCATCAGCGGGCCCGAGAACCGCATCATCTTCATAGGCCTGGACCAGGCCCGCGACGAGCTGCAGTCGGGCAGCCTCAAGGGCAAAAACCCCTTCAAGGATGTGCGCGTGCGGCGCGCGCTTTACCAGGCCATCGATATCGAGACGATCAAGACCCGCTTGATGGACGGCCAGTCCGCGCCGACCGGCGCCATGGTGCCTTCACCGCTGGGCAGCTTCAATGAGCCGCTGCTTGAGGCGCGCCTGCCCTTCGATCTCGCGGCCGCCAAGAAGTTGCTGAGCGAGGCCGGCTACGCCAGCGGCTTCGAGTTCACGCTTGACTGCCCGAACAATCGTTACGTCAATGATGAGCGCATCTGCATGACGCTAGCCTCGCAATGGGCCAAGCTGGGGCTCAAGGTCAAGGTCAATGCACAGCCCAAGGCGCTGTTCTTCAACAAGATAGAAAAGCTCGACACCTCGGCCTATCTGTTCGGCTGGGGCGGCGCCATCACCGACCCGGAGAGCATTTTCACCAGCCATTTCCGCAATCGCGGTGAGAAAGGCGTGGACAAGGGTGTGGGCGAATACAACCGCGGCAATTTCAAGGACGATGAGCTGGATGCCCTCGTCGCGGCCTCCAGCCGCGAACCCGATGAAGCAAAGCGTCAGCAGTTGATCAAACAAGCGCTCAAGCGCATGGCCGAGCAAGTGCATTACATCCCGCTGCACCGCCAATACATACCCTGGGCAGCGCGCAGCCATGTCTCGGTCGTACACCGGCCAGACAACTGGCTGGAGTGGCGCTGGATCACGGTCGCACCCGCGCCCAAGTAGAAAGCTTCAGCAAGTTCTTGCTTGGGCAGAAGATGGACCTGACAGCTCAGGCCCGCTACTTCAAATTACGGCGCAAAGGCCAGGTTTTTTGGCTGCGGGCTTCAGCCAGCCCGCCAAATTAGCCCGCCAAACTAGCCCGTTAAATAGGCGTCTGGCCAAGCTTGAAGATGCCAACCACGGCGGCCAGTTGCGCGGCCTGATGTTTCAGGCTCTCGGCAGCGGCGGCGCTTTGTTCCACCAGTGCCGCATTCTGTTGCGTCGAATGGTCAAGCTGCGTCACGGCCGCGCTGACCTGCCCAATGCCGGTGGTTTGCTCAAGCGTGGAGGAGCTGATCTCGCCGATCAGCACGGATACACGCTTGACCTGCGTGACGATGTCATCCATTGAGGCACCGGCTTCGCCGACCAGCTTGGAGCCGGCCTCCACCTTGTCCACACTGCTACCAATCAAGGATTTGATTTCTTTGGCCGCCTCGGCACTGCGTTGCGCCAAGCTGCGCACTTCACTGGCGACCACCGCGAAACCGCGCCCTTGTTCACCTGCCCTTGCGGCCTCCACAGCCGCATTGAGCGCCAGGATATTGGTCTGGAAAGCGATGCTGTCGATGACGCCGATGATGTCGCCGATCTTCTTTGAGCTGGTGGTGATCTCGTCCATGGTCGCGACAACGCGGCTGACCACATGCCCGCCCTTTTCAGCGGCCGCGCTGGCTGACGTCGCTAACTGCGTGGCTTGACGTGCGGTTTCGGCATTGGACTTGACGGTCGCGTTCATCTGCTCCATTGACGAAGCGGTCTCTTGCAGATTGTTGGCTTGCTCTTCGGTGCGCTGTGACAAGTCCAGATTGCCACTGGCGATTTGCACCGACCCGGTAGCGATCGAGTCGGAGGCATGACGAACTTGCCCCACAACGCGCGCGAGGCTGGCTTGCATGGCGCCAAGAGAAGCCAGCACGCTGCCGGCAGGCGCGAGCGCGGCACCGGGCACTGCACTCAGATCGCCTTCCGAAACAAGTCTGGCGGCATCGCTCAGCGCGTCGGGTTCGGCGCCGAGCTGTCGAATGATGCTGCGCGAGATGAGCAGGGCCAGGCCGATGCCTCCGGCCAGTGCCAGTGCCAACGCCGTCAGCATCACGGCGCGAAAGCTGTCGGCCTGCGCAATCGCCAGCTTGTTCTTCTCTTGAATGCGCGCCTCCTCGAAATCGATCAGCTTGTTGATGGCCGCCAGCCACTGCACATATTGCGGCTTGGCCTGCGTCCAGACCAAGGCATGCGCAGCCTCGGCCTCGCCCTTTTCAACCGCCGCAATGACGGCCTTTGTGGTGGCAACCGACTGGCTCTCAATATCTTTGATGGCGCCATAGAGGCGGCTCAGCTCGGCGGCGTCGCCGGCGCTGCCGATCAACTTCTCCAGCGGGCCGGCGGAGTTGGCGTAGAAGCCGGCGAGCGTGTCAATGGCGGCAACTTCTTTTTGCCGGTCAAGCGGCGTTCCGGCGAGTACGACATCGCGCGTGGCGATAGAGCGGTCATGCGCAGAGCCCCGAAAGTTGATCGCGTAGCGCTGGATTGCCGCATGTTCCTCGCTATTGGCGCGCAGGGCAGCCTCGATGGCCTGTACCTTGAACATCGCCAGCACGGTGACTATCGCCATGACGATCAGAATCAGGCCGAAACCTGCGTACAGGCGCTTGCCCAGTGTCATGCGAGAAAGGTCCATGGGATTCCTTGTGTTTGAGGGCCAGAGCGGCGCCTCGCGATGCGGGCGGTGGTGCTTTCGCGCACCAGGGTGCCGGCTGTCGCTGGGACCATGGCGCGCGCGCAGAACGTCGGGGGCGCCTGATCTCCGATCAACTCAATGTAGCGCACCGGATTCCTTGGGCTCCATCAAATCCCTGTAGAAATACGCTGTCTGTGCGCAGTCGCACACAGAACTGTCCATTCAATTTGATAGGTCGGAGCGGGATCCGGCTTGTCGCCATAGTTTGAGCCTTCGCGAGCAGCAAGTTGAAGAACGAGAATCGGCGCCGCTCGAGAGCCAGTTTGGACAGGCAATGCACTTCTTTGTTGGAGGACGAAGCAGCGGCATCTGCCAATAGTCGGCAAACGAATAGGAAAGAACGAAAGCGCCTTTCCCAATCTCGATGGATGCGAACGTGATCAAGATTTATGCGGATCTGGGCGTGGGCGTGGGCGTGGACTTCGTGGCGTCGATTGCCTATGACGAAGAGCGCGATCGGCATCTGACGGCCATCGATGCGCAGCATCTGTTTGCCGACACTTTGACGCGACTGGCGGTGCGCCGTGACGCCTAGCCGCTGACAGGATGCGAGCAGGCGCGAAATTCGTTTGGCGACGCGTTTTCGCGCCCGCACTGCGTTTTCCTCATAAGCATAGAAGAACTTCTTGGTTCACGCGCTCTGCCCGCGTGCCTACAGTGAGCCTCAAGCTGCTGGCGGGTCTTGCCCTCAGCTCCCAATCCCTGAACTCACTGGATCCCATGAACGCCATCCGACGCAACTTCTCTCTCGCTAGCGCGGCGCTGCTTCTGCTGAGCGCCGCTGGTCCGAGTCAGGCGCAAACCCAGGTCTCATTGCTCAATGTGTCCTACGACCCGACGCGCGAGCTGTACCAAGATTTCAACGCCGCCTTTGCCAAGCACTGGAAGACCAAGACCGGCGAGGTTTTGACGGTCAAGCAATCGCACGGCGGCTCCGGCAAACAAGCCCGCTCGGTGATAGACGGCTTGGAGGCCGATGTGGTGACGCTGGCCCTGGCCTATGACATCGACGCGTTGCACGACAACGCCAAACTGCTGCCGGCGGACTGGCAAAAGCGCCTGCCCCATAACGCTTCGCCCTACACCTCGACCATCGTGTTCCTGGTGCGCAAGGGCAATCCGAAGAAGATCACCAATTGGCCAGACCTAGCACGCTCAGGCATCGACGTCATCACCCCTAACCCCAAGACTTCGGGCGGCGCGCGCTGGAACTACCTGGCCGCCTGGGGCTATGCCCTGCAGCAACAGTGTGCCAATGCCGACAGTGCCAAGTCCTTTGTGAAGCGCATCTATGCCAATACCACGGTGCTGGACTCGGTCGCACGCGGCTCGCTGACCACCTTCAACGAGCGCGGCATTGGCGACGTGC